>NZ_JABAOL010000002.1:0-197144 GCF_013185965.1 Devosia sp. 919
ATGGGACCCAAGGGGCGGACGGGCAGCCGCAAACGCTCGCCATGCTGCTCACGCGCCTCATTGATTACGGCAGACGGCCAGCCGAAGCGTTGGCGGGGGGGAGGTTCTTGCTGGGACGGACATTTTCCGACAGCCGCGACACGCTTAAACTTGAAGGCCAGTTCCCACCATCAGTTCACCAAGAACTCGCAAGGCGCGGCCATGAAGTGGCGCCAATCCCCGCGTTAAGCCCACTAGCAGGACAGGCCGGCGCGATCGCCATCGACATTCACGGCTCGCTCGATGGAGGTCACGATCCTAGGGGGTGAGAGGTCTGGCCGCAAAAGATCACCCACGCATCGTGACGCGAGATCGCCCTCTGTTACATGGCTAAACCCGGACAGTCCGGTGCCGGCCCGCAACCAAGTTGTTGGCCTACCCACCCCCAGTGTCTGCTTTCGACGAGCGATTACCAAGAGCTGCCAGTCCGCTGCCGGCCCCTACCCTGCCCTTCCGGGTCGTTATGCGGAACAGCAGAAACGGGGTGGGAAGCGGTCAGTCGGCTTCCGGCCATTAAACGCAAACAGCAAACGTCAGTGATCTGAAGGGGAGCTCGAAGGGCATGTCGTCGAAGCCGCCAGACGATGGTGGACTAAAGCCTACCCCTGTTACGCCGGGAAGATGGGGCGTCGACCGAGCGACAACAAGCTGGCTGGTGCCGCTGGTCGGTATGGGGATTTCGGATCGTTTCGCGAGCCATGGGTAGTTCATGTTCGTGGCGAATTGAAAATTAGCTCAAGCCGACAAGGCTCAGGCGGAGCGCGTAGGGAGCCGCGGCCGGACCGACGGTCCAGCTAGGCCCGGCTTGAGCGCGATGTGCTTGTATTCAATGAAGTCGTCGAGCGCGGCGTGGCCGTTCAGCCTACCCAGTCCCGACAGCTTGAACCCGCCCTCCTCGGTGCTGTCATACACCTTCGCCCAGTCGTTCACGAAGACGCTGCCCGCCTCCAGGGCTTGGGCTACCCGCAGGGCGCGGTCGAGATCTCGTGTCCAGACGCTGGCGGACAGGCCGTAGTCGCTGTCGTTGGCAAGGCCGATGGCTTCGTCCTCGTCGCCGAAGCGCTGGATGGTGAGAACTGGACCGAAGGTCTCCTCCTGCACGATAGCAAGCCTGTTGTTGGCGACCTCGAGAAAAGTGGGGCGGAAGAACGCTCCCTTGGCCAGCGGACCCTCGGTGACCGGTCCCCCGCGGACGACCGGGTTTGCCCCGGCGTCGATCGCGTTCTGGACGACCTTGTCGACCCGCGCCACGTTCGCCTTGTCGATGAGCGGACCCATATCACTCGCTGGATCGGAGGCTGGGCCGACACGCACGGCGCGCAGTCGCTCGGCGAGCTGATCCCGGACGGCATCGTACACCGCGTCCTGAACGAGCAGCCGGGAACCCGTCATGCAGAATTGACCGGCGAACACAGTTAGAGCCTTTTCGAGCACAGGCAACATCGGGGCGATGTCGGCGTCGTCGAATACGATCATTGGCGCCTTGCCCCCAAGCTCAAGGCCGAACCGCTTGATCCGGGCCGCGCCGACCGCGCCGATGGCAGCGCCGGTCCGCGTGCTTCCTGTGAAGCTGATCGTCGGCACGTTGGCACTCTCGACAAGGAGCGCAGCGCCGTCTGATCCGCTTTCGAGGAAGAGGTTCATGACGCCCTGAGGCAGATCTGTGCTCTCGGCGAGTATCTCCGCCAGCACAGCTGCTGTCTGCGCGACCTGTCCAGGCATCTTTACCACGACGGTACAGCCCGCCGCCAACGCAGGTGCGAACGACCTCGCCGCCAGGATGATTGGTGAGTTCCACGGCACAATGACGCCCGCCACACCCATCGGTTGGCGCAGGACGATCGAAAGGCTGCCAGGTCGCGGCCGCGTGGCGCGGCCCGCCTCCGTGCGGGCCATCGCCGCCCAGTAGCGCAGCTTGCTCGGGGCTGCGGAGACTTCGAGTGTGGCTTCGCTCCGGACCTTTCCGTTCTCGAGCGAGAGGATATCGATCAATCGATCGCCGTTCCCTTCGATCGCCGCCGCCATCTGGTCAAGAACTCTCGCGCGGAGTTCGGCATCGTGCGCCCATTCCGAACCGCGAAAGGCGCGGGCGGCTGCGGCGATCGCGGCGGCGGCAGCCGCCCCACCATCGTCTGCATATTCTCCGATGGAATCGTAGGTAGCCGGATTGATAGAAGCGCTGCGTTTCGTCGACGAAACGAACGCGCCGTCGATCCAGTTCTGGGCAAAGTAAGTCGTCATCGGATCATCCTTCCGGAACCTGCATGGCATGACGGGTTCCGGCATCGCCCGAAATGAAGCGGCGCTGCTGCGGAGCCACGGTTCGTTGCTCCTCCCGCCGCATAGTCTGGCGGGAGGAGCGGGCTTGAGACTAGGCGAAGAACGGCGGTGGGTTCTCACCGCGCAGCCGGTAGTTTGGCCGCGGCCGCTCGAGGCGGATCGACTCCATGACAGTATAGGCGTGATACTTGGTTTGCGTGGTCACACCGGCCAGACGCTCGGACCAAAGCTTGCCGTTGCTGGTCTTTTTCTCGAGCACGTACTTGGTCGCGTAATTGACCATCGAGTTGATCCAGTTTTCAGATCCAACCCAAAAGCGATCGAGGCCTGGTTCCAGGAGAATGTCCATCAGCCGATCGGAGCGGGAGTAGATGTCGATTGCTGCCTGTGCACCGTCGAGAATGTCAGCAAAATACTCGATTGATTCTTTGACTAGCTCAGGGGTGCCATATTTCATGTGGTGCCCGGCTACTAGAAAGTCGAAATCGAACTCCATGATTTGGTGCTGAGCCTCGTACCAGGCCGTGATGTTCTGGGAGGCGTCGCAGTGCATGAAGGTGGCGCTGCCGGGGCTGATGATGTCGATGCAGGTCAGAACCTTCTGTGCCGGGGCATAGATGAAGATGTTGCCAGGGCAGTGGTTCTCACCCTTGTAGGATAGCTCCAGCGTTACGCCGCCCACCGTGAGCGTGTGCTTCTTGTCAAAGGTGATCGTGGGTAGAGGGCGGCTGGGATCAGGGAAACGCTCCAGCAGCTCCTTCGTGATCTCATGGGCAACGATCTCGACGTCTGGTCCGTAGATTGAGGCGGCCCCGATATGGTCGGTGTGCCAGTGACTGTAAATCACATGGGTAACCGGCTTGTCCGTAACCTCCTCGATCGCGGCGAGCATGTTCTCACCGAGGGTCGGAGGAGCATCGATAGCGACTACGCCATCGTCTGTCACGACGAATGCCGCGTCATAGCCGCCACTCGTCACCCAGTAGAAGCCGCCGCGAAGCTCCTCAACATAGTAGCCAAGCTTCTGGAAACGCTCACTATGAAAGTAGGGAGGATAGTATTCAGGAGGATCGAGCGGATGCTCGCCCGCCTCGGGAAAGCCGTATCGGTCAATGCCGAAAAACGCGGGTGTGTCTGACGCCGTGATGGGCTTCTGGTGGTTATCGCACATGCTTGTTTCCTTCTTGTCTGATTGTAGAGTTCGGCCGTTCAGACTCCTGAGTGCCCGAAGCGGAGGACAGCCTTGATGACGCGGCCTGAGGCGGTGTCTTCAAATGCCTGGTTGATGTCGGCGAAATCGTAGAAGGTGATAAGCCTGTCGAACGGGAAACGGCCGCTGCGATAAAGACCGATCAGCTCTGGAATCATCAGCGCCGACACCGCGTCGCCCTGGATGATACCCTGGAGGGTCTGCCCGACCGAAAGACGCGCCGCATCCACGATCGCGCCCGAGTGATCATTGAACGCGACGAACCCGAAGTTCCCGAGCGGGGCGAGCGCACCGATCCCAGCATCGAGGTTCGCCGCGCGACCGCTGGTGTCGAGGATGAACTCGACGCCCCTCTGTTCGACTTGTCGAATCTCGGAGCAGACGTCCGCTCCGCTTGCGGCATTCACGACATGCGTCGCACCGAGCTCTTTCGCAAGTTCCAGCCGTTCGATGTTCACGTCAATGGCGATGATAGTGGCAGCTTGTGCGACCCTGGCGGCCATGATCGCAGCAAGGCCGACCGCGCCGACGCCGAAAACGGCGACGGTAGCGCCGACCGGAACCTTCATCGCCTTCAGGATCGCGCCTGCGCCGGTCTGCATGCCACAACCGAGCGGTCCCAGTATTTCCAGCGGAACGTCGTTCGGCACCTTGACGGTGTTTCGCTGATGCGCGAGCGCATGGGTAGCGAACGAGGACTGGCCGAAGAAATGGGCATGTAGATTCTCCGGGCCTTGCCGCCCCACGCCACTGGAACCGTCCAGTCTCGCGCCCGCGAAGTTGGCTTCCCAAACCTTATCGCAATAAGCGGCGTGGGAGGACAGGCAGGGTTTGCACTGCCCGCAGGAGTGGTAGGACAGTACGACGTGATCCCCGGGCTTGACGTGGGTGACTGTCGATCCAACGCGTTCCACGATGCCCGCGCCCTCGTGGCCAAGGATCGCGGGGAGCGGTGCCGGCAGCAGCTGACGGCGGACATGGGCGTCGGTCGCACAGATCCCTGTCGCAACCATTCGCACGAGCACCTCGTCCGGCCGGGGGGCTTCAAGTGTGACATCCTGCATGATGAACGGCCCATCCTTTCGTTCGATCACCGCTGCGCGTGCTGGCTGGGTCATGCGTGCTCTTGCCTCAACATGAGGATCATCAGTGGCTTGTGAGGTCATTGGGGGGCTTCCGTCAGATGTGACCCGGGTGTGCGGCCTTGTGTCCGCAACCCTTTCGCCGAGAGTAGCGGTTCTATAGTGTTGCAATAGCCATCGTGGCAGGAACTCGGAGTTGCTGATGCCGGAACCCGCGCCCGTTGATCTCTTGGATGTAATCTCGTTCGTTCGGGTGGTCGAAACCGGCGGTATTGCGAATGCGGCTGCGCGTCTTGGCATCGCCAAGTCCATCGTAAGCCGTCGTATCAGTCGTCTGGAAAAGGTTCTCGGCGCTCAATTGCTGATCCGCACGCCGAGGGGCACGACGTTGACCGATGTCGGCCGTAAGTATCACGCGCGCGCCGGAGGCGGCCTGGCGGAACTGGAATCAGCGCGGGAAGTCGTCAACAAACTGACGAGCGAGATTTCCGGGCTGCTCCGCATCCAGGTGCAGACTGCCTTTGGCGATTTTGTACTCGCGCCCCTGCTAGCTGAGTTCGCGATGCTCCATCCGCGCATTCAGCTAGACATATCCTTCGAGGATCGTCGGGTGGACATGAGCGCCGAAGCCTATGACCTCGCGATCAAGCCGGGAACCGACTCGGATCTGACGCTCATCACCCGCAAACTTGCCAAGGTCCGCTGGGTGGTCGTCGCCAGCCCGGCTTATCTCGATACGCAAGGGCGCCCGTCCAAACCCTCCGATATGAACGCTCATAAAGCCATGCTCCACGTCCAGGACACCGGAAACTGGGGGTTCCAGGGTGCCGATGGCTGGGAGCATGTGCGCATGAACTCGGAGTTCCGTACTGACAACGGGCAGATGCTCTTGGCGGCCGCGCGTGCAGGGCTGGGCGTGACCGTCGTTCCGAGGTTTATGGTCGAGGGACCGCTGATGCGAGGTGAACTGGAAGCCGTCCTGCCTGCCTTCCCGCATGAGGGCGCCGATCTGCAGATCTTCATGCCACCCGCACGATCTGATATTGCGAGAGTGCGCGCCCTGGTAAACTTCCTCTACGAGAAGATCGACCGGGAAATTTGAGCAGCTCGTCGATTCACAGTGCGGGCAGGCCCCAGGCTGCGAGCAGCAGCGCAACACCAACGATCGCAATCGCCGCAAACACCGCAGCAGGAGCATTGCCGGGACGAGGCGGGCGCCAGCCACTATCGATCGACTGGACTCCGGGCGCGTCTGGTGCCCCCGGCTGAAGAGCCGGACCTGCAAAGTCCAGAGCCCGCAGCTCCTTCAGGCGCCGTCGTATCCGGATTGCGAGGAGGATCGCGAGGTAGATCGTTGTGAATGCGGCGATACCTGCCGCCAAACGCAACGTGTCCAGTTGTGCGCCCTGCGTCGCTCCGGTCGCTGCCACGGACCAGTCGGTGTGACTCCCCAGCAGCGCGGGACCGGCCAGCGCGCCGAGTGCGTTGACGACGCCAAACAGGACGATGAAGCTGATAAGCTCTCGGCTACCCTGCTGGAGTGCGCTGGTGATGCCTAGCAGCAGCGCCGGCCCCAGGAAGAACGTTCCGGCGAATGCGATCGCCGCCTGCGATACGTAGAAGCGCTGCAGATGATGTGGATCTGTCGCCGCGCTGTCGATCAGGGCCGCGATGGCGACGATCCCGATCGACAGCATTATCGGCCGGGCCAGCTTCTCGGCATTTACCGAGACTGCGCTCGCCAAGACACCGGCGACGGCCCCGCCGAACATGACCAGCGACAGCGTCCAGAGTTGGTGGTTCGTGGCTCCGAGCGACTTCACGACCGCGACCGCAACCTCCTGTTCGGCCAAGACGATGCGCGCCATGAAGATGGCCGCGGCAAAACGGGCGACATCGCCACGCCTGAGCCAACGAAGGTTCAGCAGCGGTGTTTCGCGGTATGTATCGATGGCAGCTGCCGCCACCAACGCGGGTATGGCGACCAAAAGCGACACGAGGATCCATGGCGCCTGAAACCATCCCTCCCATCGGCCCAGTCCCAGCACAGCCGCGATCAGAGCCAGCCCACCCCCCATCAGAACGAAGATCAGTAAGTCCAGCGGCTTGAAGACGCTCACGCGCACCGCCGGCGGCAGGCGGACCAAGCCGACCGCGGCGAGCGACAGCAGGGCGAGTCCCGCCTCGAACATGAACAGGGAACGCGGCCCCTGGCTGGCAAGCAAGGAGGGCGACAGGACACGCGCCAGCGGCATCGCGCATTGCGTCACTCCGATGCCGAGTACCAATCCCCGCAGCCGCCATTCCGAGGGCAAAGCCTGCATCATGTGGAAGAGGCAAAGTGGTATCAGTGCCACCGCAACGAACCCGCTGGTCGCGCGCAGCAGCAATGTCGCCCCAAGATCCGAGACGAAAAGATGTGCCAGGGCTAGCGCGGCATAAAGGCCCAGGAAGACCAGCGCGAAACGGCGCAGGCCATATTGCTGTCGAACCTTGATCAGCAGCAGGTTGGCCGAGACCGCGGTCATCACATAGCTGGTCGGCAGCCACGCCACCTGATTGGCGCTCAGATCGAAGAGCCGTTGCAGCTGCTGCGTGTTGACGTTCACCAGCGCGCTGCCCATGCCCGCAGTCATCCCGACGAGCAGCGCGACAAGCACATAAGCGAGTCGAGTCGCTCGGCCATGAGCCGGCGTCGCAGGCGAACCGGCGACGGGCGCGCGCTCGTGCTCTGGAAACTCATGGACCTCCTCATCCAGGAGATCGCGCATCCGGTTCATGGGTCGGCGCTCATGCGGGCTATCGAATGAATCTGTCATGGAGCAAAGGTAGACGGCCGGCCCGAAACCATCACGAACCTTTAGGTTCCTTGATGGGCAACGCTGGGTTCTTGAACGCGCATCTTGATCGAGCTCAGACATTTCCGAGATGGAGGGCAATAAGGCTGGAGCTGTCACTTCATGACGAAGACTGCTCCGAACCACGAGAAGGACTTGCCAATGTTTGAGAGATCGATAGATCGCGTCACCAGGATACCGGCGCTAGAGCCTGGCTTCGGCGGCGAGAGGCATCAGGCCGCTTTGGTAGTTGCACCGGGCGAACTAGCTGCGACCGATCCATTCTTCCTGATGGCCGATGATAACATTACGCTGGCGGGAAGTTTCGGAGAGGCGCACCCTCATGCCGGCCTGGAAACCGTCACCTTCATGCTCAATGGCACCATGGAGGATACCGGCGGGCGGCTGGAGGAAGGCGACGTCGAGTGGATGACCGCCGGCAGCGGCATCGTCCATGCGGAGAACACGATGGTCTCCACCGGGATGCGTCTGTTCCAGCTCTGGCTGATCCTGCCTGAGGCGCAGCGCAATATGCCGCCCCGGGTGCAAATCCTCCGCGGAGCTGCGATGCCGACTCATGCCGAGCCTGGTGTCATGGCGAAAGTCTATAGCGGCCAGCTAGGGGAAGCGGCGGCACCGACGATGAACGCTGTCCCGGTCACGTTGATCGACATTTGGTTGGGGCCGGGCGCCGTGTTCGCGCCGCAGCTGCCGGCCTCCTACAACGGATTTGTCGTGGTGATCGACGGCGAGGTGGAGGCCGGCGTCACCGCAGAGGTCTTAACCAAGGGCGCGGTGGGCTGGACAGGACCCCTGGGCAATGGCGCCAGTTCACTCTCATTGCGGGCGGGCGATAGCGGCGCTCGTCTACTGCTGTACGCGGGGCAACCGCAGAACATTTCGGTGGTCGCGCAGGGGCCGTTTATCGCTGGCTCGCGTGAGGAATTGGCTGGCTACTACGACGCCTATCGCCACGGAAAATTTCCGCACGCCGGCACGATGCGGCCGGTCGCCCATGCATGATGTGTCCGCACGGTATGGCCGTGCGGCAGCAATCAGAAAGTAACGTGCCAGTGAGGAAGACCGACCCCCCACACCAATTTTGTCTCCAGATCGGAATATCTTGGGCAAACTGAAGCAGGGCCGGGCGGCGCATGTCCCCGGCTGATCGCGCTTCATCAGAGGGAGGGTGCTGATAGGAGTGTTGTCGCGTGCTGCCGCAGGTAGTCGACGAAATCGTTGAATTTGGCCCGTTCCGCCTGCATGTGTCAGGGCGTTTGCTGCAGTCGAACGGGGCTAGCATCCCGATCGGGAGTCGCGCGCTTGACCTGCTCATTGCACTGGTTGAACACGCAGGAGAGGTGCTATCCCAGCGAGAATTGATTGCGCGTGCCTGGTCGGGGCTGGTGGTCGACGAGGCTAATGTGCGGGTCAACATCGCAAGCCTGCGCAAGAGCTTGGGCGACGGCAAAAACGGTGCCCGCTACATCGTGAACATCCCGGGTCGGGGGTATAGCTTTGTTGCGCCCGTTACCCGAGCGCAGCTCGAGTCCTCATCCCTCGAAAGCGCCGAAACATGGACGCTCGATCAGGGATCACGCAGGCAGCCCTCAGTGTCCGTCGGTGAACGCTCGTTGCCCCGGGCTCTTAGTCGGCTGATTGGGCGCGATTCCTCGGTTACCACAATCGTCGAGTTACTCACCAAGCATCGCTTCGTGAGCATCATCGGTCCGGGTGGAATGGGCAAGACAGCTGTCGCCATCTCTGTCGCCCACGCATTGCTCGATGTCTTTGAGGGCGGGGTATATTATGTTGACCTGTCCTCCGTGCACGACGCCTCTCTCGTGCCGAGTGCGATCGCTTCCGCCCTTGGCCTGAAGGTGCAGGCGAACGATCCCAAGGCGGGCATCCTGGCGTTTCTCGCGCCCAGAAGATCATTACTTGTGCTAGACAATTGCGAGCACCTCATTGACCAGACGGCCGCGCTCTCCGAGTGGCTTTATCGGTCCACGTCTCAAACCCATCTCCTCGCGACCAGTCGGGAGTTGCTGCGTGCAGAGGGGGAGCACGTCCACATCCTTCCACCCTTGGATGTTCCGCCGATTGGTTGGGGCACTACGGCAGCGGATTGGATCGCCTTCCCCGCAGTGCAGCTTTTCATGGATCGAGCGGCAGCAAGCGGGTCGCACGAGGCAGTTACCGACGAGGTTGCCCTGCTTGCCGCTGACATCTGCCGGAACATGGATGGCATCCCCCTTGCAATCGAACTGGCTGCCGGACGGGTACCCTTCCATGGCGTGCGTGGAACAGCCGAACTGATCGAGAGCCGATTTAATCTTCTGTGGCCCGGCCGCCGCAGCGCGCCTCCCCGGCACCAGACGCTCCATGCGATGCTGGATTGGAGCTACACCCTCTTGTCCCAGGCGGAACGCCGCGTATTGTACCGGTTGTCGGTGTTCGCAGGCCCCTTTCAACTGGCTGCGGCGCAAGCGATCGCGGCAGACGCTGGTCTGGATGATGCGGAGGCGACAAGCGCAATCGCCAGTCTCATCGACAAGTCATTGCTGTCGCCCTCGACCATCAACGGTGCGAGCTATCTCCGGCTACTGGACACGACCCGCACGTATGCGTCGCAAAAACTGGCGCAATCGGGTGAAATCCACTGCGTCTGCGGCAAGCTGGCGGGGTATCTGGTTAAACAACTGAGGCGATGTGAGGATAACCGTGAGGGGCGTCCCGATCCCGCTTCGGTTCAGGTGGGCGACATACGCACCGCGCTTGCCTGGGCCTTCTCCAAGACAGGTGAAGGCGAGTTGGGCGTTCGTTTGGCAGCGCTCGCAGCACCGCATTTATTGGATTTGTCCCTGCTCGACGAGTGCCATCGATGGTGTCAGGCCGCACTGCACAAAGTGGGTCCTCATGAGGGCTCCAAGACACACCTTATATTGGAAGCATCGCTGGCGATGTCAGCGCTGTTCACCCGCGTCGACCGCAGTGACCTGCATGAGACGATCGAACGTGGGCTCAGTCTTGCTCGAAAGCTGAAGGATCATAAACGAGAACTCGAGTTGCACGCGGCGCAGCATATCGTCATGACTCATCTGGGCCGCTACGGTGAGGCTGTCGAGGTGGGCTCCCGCAGCCTCGAGTTGGCACACCAGGCGGGGTATGCCACGGGCATCGTCATGTCTGAGTGGATGCTGGGATGTGCGTATCACTTTGCTGGCGACCATGCGAGCGCCATACGCCACACAGAGGAAGGCTTCAAGCAAGCCGAAAGGCTAGGCACCACCAAAGTCGATGTGCTTGGTTTTGCACATCGGACGCGTGCCCTCAACGTCCTTGCGCGGGCACTTTGGTTGAGCGGCGCTCCGGACCGTGCAGCCCAAGTGGCACGCCAGGCAGTCGCGGAAGCGGAGCTAGACGAGCAACCCATGAGCATGCTCGTTGCCTTGACGTATGCCACGACGGTTTTCCTGTGGAGGGGGGATATTGAGCAAGCCGAGGCGCTAGTGGACCGTCTCATTCAGCACGGCATTCGTTACTCGTACGGTACAAATGCGGCCTTCGGCCTCGCGCTTTCGGGAGAAGTTGCTTTGCTCCGAGGAGAATTCCGGTCGGCGGCAAGCAAGCTTCGCGAGGCTCTAGACACCTTGAAGGTGGAGAGACGGCAAAATCTCGCGACGATGTTGAGCAGATCGCTTTGCGAGGCGCTGCTTGCATGCGGTGATATCCCAGAGGCCCAACTGATTATAGACGCTGCAATGGAACGTGCTGTGGCGCTACATGAGTCTTTCGAGATGCCCGAGCTGCTGCGTACGCGTGCCAAGATCGAGCTTGCTGCCGGACGGCTGGATCCACGCGCGGCTGAGGCGATGTTGCGGCGTTCGATTGAACTAGCATATGAACAAGGAGCCCTCAGCCTGGTGTTGCGCTCCACCATGGCTTTGGGGAGCCTGCGTGCAACCGAGGGGCGCACCCACGAAGCCCACGCAATGTTGGCTGAGGTTTATAGCGGGTTTAGCGAGGGCTACGATACGCACGATCTCAGAACCGCCCGACACCTGATCAAGACTTGGCGCCCAGCGACTTAGTGACGAAGTTCGGCGTTTCCTCTTGGGGGGATCCGGGGCAGGAGTATCAAGCAACCAGTGATTATGGCGCCAAGCCAGAGCGGCCGGAAGCGCTCCGGAACACACTGCACTCGCATGTGGAGCCGATCTAGCGAAAAGCCGGACTGCTGCTTAAGAATGAGCCGCTCTAGTCGAACACGTCGGGTGCGAATTCCGATTCCATGGCATTAAGGTCATGAGCTTCGCTCATCTACGGCTACTTCCAGCAAATGGGAGTTGGTCGCAAGAATTCTCTGCATGCAGCAGCTTCAGCACCGCAGTGCGTCCTGTCCTCGGCTAGACCGTGCCTCCGACGGCTTGAACTGAGCGCGGAAAAGGAGACAGCACTACGATGAAAGCGATGGTCCTTAAATCATTTGGCGGGCCAGACTCGTTCGAGTTGCGCCACTTACCCAAACCGGTGCCGCTTGCTGGGCAGGTTCTGGTTCGAGTCCATGCCACCTCCATCAACCCGTTGGATTATCAGGTTCGCCGCGGAGACTATCGCGACTTGGTGCAACTGCCGACCATAACCGGCCACGACGTATCGGGCGTTATCGAAGAAATCGGTCCGGGCGTGGCCGCCTTCTCTGCTGGAGATGAGGTCTGGTACACCCCCGCCATATTTGGTGGGCCGGGAAGCTACGCCGAGTATCACGTTGCCGACGCCGGCATCGTTGGCAAGAAGCCTGCCTCGCTGAGCCATCTAGAGGCGGCAAGCTTGACCTTGGTTGGCGGCACGGCGTGGGAAGCGCTGTTCGTACGTGCAGCCCTCAGGGTGGGGGAAACCGTTCTTGTGCATGGTGGCGCAGGGGGCGTCGGCCATGTGGCGATCCAGTTGGCAAAGGCGATGGGAGCAAGGGTATTGACGACTGTGCGGCAGGAAAACGCTGAATTCGCGCGTAGCCTTGGGGCCGATATGATCATCGACTACGAGCAGGAGAGTTACGTCGACACTATCATGCGGGAAACGGGTGGCCGCGGAGTCGATGTCGTGTTCGACACCATCGGCGGCAACACGTTGTCGCGCAGCCCTGACACGCTCGCGCAACTCGGCCGCGTCGTCACGATCGTGGACATTGCCCAGCCGCAAAACCTCGTTCAGGCCTGGGGCAAGAACGCGAGTTATCACTTCGTATTCACCAGACAAAACCGCGGCAAGCTTGATGAGCTGAGTGCATTGATCGAGCGCGGTCAATTGCGGCCCCATATCGGCGCGGTCTATGCGCTTGCTGATATTCCGCTGGCGCATGACCGTCTCGAGACGCCACACAACGGAATTCGAGGCAAAATCGCAATTGAGGTCAACGGCGAACTCACTTGGTGAGGAGCATATGTTGTGATCTCAGCCGTTGGCACAGATCGTTGCAGCAGAGGTCAACCGCGCTGAACGCTTTCAATAAACATTCAGCGCAGGGTAGACCGGTCCTGCGTCTGCAGGACCGGGAAAATGATTGTACCGCTGGTAGACATCGTGGGCGTCAAGCCGATGAACCTATGGTCACGTATTCTGCTGATTCATAGTTCTGAGGGCAAAGGAGCGGCTACGTGCTGCAGCTTCGAGTCATATTCTGATTTGAAGCGGTGTAGTCGGCATATGGTCCTTAGCCGGTTTACATCCTTTTTCAGCCCTTTATTTAACATCGGCGTGGAGTCACCCGATCATCCTCCTGCGTGGATCGCAATCCCAACGATCCCAATTGGAGAACAACATGATCAAGTTGCAAGATGCTGCAGAACTCATCCGCTCAGTCAGGCCACCCCTTGTGCCGGCAAGGGGCGGCCTTGCCCCATGGGCTGAACGGCGCTGCCTGGAGTTGTTGCGTGCACGAATTTCGGAAGACATCAGCCTTGATGAGTTGGCCGCAGAGGTGAGACTTTCCCGCTTTCATTTCGCACGCATGTTCAAGCAAAGCGTCGGTGTGCCGCCACGCGTGTACTTGACGATTATGAGGATGGAGAAGGCTTGTGAGCTGCTCGAGACGACGGATGAGCCCATCACAGAGATCGCCTTTGAGGTCGGGTATTCGTCGAACCAGGTATTCGCCCGGGTATTCCAGAAACATCGCCACATGAGCCCGTCAGAATATCGTCGTGCCGTCCGTGATCCGCTTGCGCAACTGCCCGTGCCTGATAGCTCCAGCGTAACGGTGAATGTGATCAACGCACCTCTTGGCACGACAGCAACCGCGCACCATCGTTGCAGACCCGGCGGAGGGGTGGTCATCGATGTGATGCTCGCTGGGGTCGATGACGGGGTTGTCGGCCTGATCAATGGCAAGAGGCAGATCAACATGGCCGTCACTGACCTACACTAGCCAAGCTTTGGCCCGTTGCCCGCAAGTCTCGTAAACGACGTAGAACTCGTCGCCGAATACGGAAAGATTTGCGAAGAGCTGTTTGGTGACTATATCGGTATCGCGGCCGACGTCGGCGCCGATGTCCTTCAAGCCTGCTTGAATGACTAATATTGCGCCGCCTGTTCCGCTTACCGAAGCATCCACCACAATGTCAATACTGCTCATCTGACACTCGCAGCAGCCCAACGCTTGAGTGCACCGGACCGCAATCCAATCACCTTTCCTCATCGCTGAACGCAGCGGGGGCAGCCCCCGTGGATGCGGGGCTGCCCACCTGCCAGGACGAGCCCTTATCGGGGCACAGCGCCGAGCGTTTGCAAGGCTTCAACGCAGGCGGCAGCCGCTTCCCTCCCCTTGTTGTGCTCGTCGGCGCGGCTCCGCACGATCGCCTGCTCATCGGTGTAGGTGGTCAATATCCCGAAAGTGATGGGCTTTCCCGTTTCGAGGCCCGCTTGCATCAGACCGTGAGCAACCGCTTCGCTGATATATTCGAAGTGGGCCGTATCTCCCTTGATAACGCAACCCAAACAGATCACGCCATCATAGCCGGTCTGAGCAAGCCGTTTGGCTATCAGCGGGATCTCGAAAGCACCGGGAGCCGAGTAGATATTCTCCGGGTTGACCGAAATCCCGTTCGCGCTCAGATAGGCCAGCGCCCCATCCCGCAGGCCTTCTGTGACCTCGGGGTTGAACTGGCTGACAACCAGGGCGAGGCGGGGCATTGCATCAGACATTTTGCTTCTCTTGTTCGGGATCAGTGAAGATGTGGCCCAGCTTTTCCCGTTTGGTGGCGAGATAGCGCCAGTTGTACGGATTGGCTGGTATTTCGAGCGGCATCCGCTGTGCGACCTCGATGCCGACCTTTTCTAGCGACAGCACCTTGTCCGGGTTGTTCGACAACAGGCGCAAGCGGTTGACACCGAGCGTGCGCAGGATGTGGCCGGCAACTGCGTATGTGCGAGCGTCTGCCGGGAGACCCAATGCCGTGTTGGCATCAACTGTGTCCTGGCCCTGGTCCTGAAGGGCATAAGCTCGGATCTTGTTCGCCAGACCGATGCCGCGACCTTCCTGCCCCCTCAGATATATCAAGGCCCCTCCGTCCCCGGTGGCGATCTGGCGCAATGCTTCTCGTAACTGCGGTCCACAATCGCATCGGAGTGACCCCAAGGCGTCGCCGGTGAGACATTCGGAGTGCACGCGCACCAGCGGAGTACCTGACAGTGGATTTCTGATCAGGGCCAGATGCTCGGTCCCATCAGCGCGGCTACGGAATGCCCGAACTTCCAGAGGGATTGGCGAGTGCTCGGTTGGCAGTTCAGACCGGGCAACTTCGTCGACCAATGTCTCACGGGCGAGGCGATGGGCGACAAGGTCCCGAATAGTGAGGATCTGCAAGCCGTGTTCCTGGGCAAAGATATCCAGATCGACCCGCCGGGCCATCTCCCCATCGTCGCGCATGATCTCGCAGATGACACCGGCCGGCCGCAGCCCTGCCAGCCGCATCAGGTCCACGGCGCCTTCGGTGTGGCCATTGCGGGACAGCACACCACCCTCGGCCGCCCGTAGTGGAAAAACGTGACCCGGCGAGGCGATGTCGGTCTTTGTAGCCTTTGGGTCGGCGGCGACCCGGATGGTCTGTGCTCGGTCATACGCTGAGATCCCGGTGGTGATCCCTTCGCGGGCCTCGATCGAGACGGTAAAGGCGGTCGAGCGCCGAGCCTCATTATGGGCGACCATGGGTGCCAGACCCAGCTGATCTACCTGTTCCCCGTCGAGCGCCAAGCATATCAGGCCACGCCCGTACCGGGCCATGAAGTTGATCGCCTCAGGAGTTACAAACTCGGCGGCAGCCACCAGATCGCCTTCATTCTCTCGATCCTCATCATCGACGAGGATCACCATGCCGCCGTTGCGCAATTCAGTCAGAGCTCGAGATATGGCAGACATAGGCGCTCCACATATTTGGCCATAATGTCGACCTCGACATTGAGGTCGTCGCCAATGGCGAGGGCGTGCAGATTGGTGTGGTTCCAGGTATGCGGGATGATGGTCACCATCACCGCGAGCCCCGCTTCGCGCGGCTCGACCCCATTGATCGTCAAGCTGATGCCGTTGAGGGTGATCGAACCTTTTTCCACGCAGTAGCGTGCCAGAGCTTCCGGAAGCAGGAACACATGCCGCCAAGCGCCATCGGTCTCTTGCCGTTCCGCCAACCGAGCGAGCCCATCAACATGCCCCTGCACCATGTGTCCGGAAAGCCGGGTGTTAAGGGTTACCGCCCGCTCCAGGTTGGCCTGATCGCCAACGGCTAAGCGACCAAGATTGGTCCGCGCCAGGCTTTCAGGGCTGACAAAAAACCGGGCCCAGCCGGTATCATCGAACTGGGTGACGGTTAAGCAGACCCCATCAACGGCTACACTTTCGCCGAGGGAAAGGTCTGTGATGCCGCTTTGTAGTTCGAGTTCAAGCGAACCGCCGCTGGTTGAGGCCCGCGTCACGCGCCCCATGCGTTCAATTATGCCCGAGAACATCGATTTCCTTTCGGTGTAGGTGAAACTGGGTGGCCGCGTTGCGGCGAATGGTGACCCTGTCAGTGCCGTCCGAATTTGCTGACTGCTCGATCAGCACGTGTTCGTCCCACTGGCCGGACGAGAGCAGGTGTTCGGTTAAGGTCGGCCCGGCTTCCACCAGCACTTCCATGCCCCCTGCCGAGGCGATCTTTTCCAACGCTTCGTGCACCCGATCAGCCCGGTAGACGGCCAAACCACGCTGCTCGACGGAATCCTGGTAGCCGGCAGAAACCCGCTGGCGACGATCAAGGACCACCAGCATACGGTGCTTGTTCGGATGGTCCGGGACCAGCCGCACGGTGAACAGCGGTGCGTCAGCCAGGATAGTGCCTGAGCCGGTAAGGATCGCGTCCGCCCTACGGCGCAGACGATGTGCCAGTTCAAGCGATGCCGGACTGGTGAAGGTCTTCTGGCCGTCAGGCGGAACCATACTGCCGCAAGACGACACGGCCTGTTTGATGGTGACGAAAGTAAGCCCAGTCAGACTCCTCTTCGCGAATGGCTCAAGGAGGCGTTCGGCACTGGCGAGCAGGAACTCTGCTCCGGGTAGCTTTAAGTCCGCCAAATAGTGCACCGAGCACCCGGCCGCACGCAGCCGCTCTGCTCCGCGACCCGCCACATCCGGATTGGGATCGCGGCAGGCTATCCATATCTGTTGGGCGTTGGTGGCCAGGATTGCATCAACGCAGGGTGGTGTACGTCCATGATGGTTGCACGGCTCGAGCGTCACGACGATCGTGCTGATGCTATCGGCTTTGCCGCGGGCGCGGGCGCTCGCGATGGCCTCGATTTCTGCGTGTGGCATTCCGGCCCGACGATGGGCCCCCACGGCCAATTCCTGCCCCGCCCTATCCAGCAGAACGCAGCCTACCGGAGGATTTGGAGCCGTTGCCCCCTCATGGGCTCGCGCCGCGTCCAGAGCGTGCGAAAAGGCCCGAAGAACGTGCTCAGGCCGAATATGTGGGATGGTTGTAGTTTGGTACATTCCCTTCTCCTCGTCAATTTCGAGGAGTTTCAGGGCAAATGACGACGCAACGCGCGAAATCCGGTTATCGGAAAGCGCGCGTGCACATCATTGGTTCTCTTCCATCCGGACTATACCGTCGGCCCCGGAATTGCACCGGATCTGCTGTCCCCATCCCCAAGAGGATAGGCGCTCGCGGGCTGATGTGCCGAAAGACACAATTACCGCCGGTGGGGAATTTCACCCCGCCCTGAGAACTCAATTAGTTGAATAAAGGCACACAGGCGTGGGTATCAAGTGGGCACAGAGGCGTAACCACCCACGCTGCCTTGCGGTAACGGCACAGTACCTGGCTGGCGAGTTGCTTGCGAGCGCGGGTACTAGTCATGCTGGTGCCTTCGGCTTGCGGCAAAATTGCTCCCGCCTGTGTGCTCCAAGCGCAAGGACCGTCTCGCAGCAGCGAGGCAGTCCTGTACGGCTTCAGTCGTCCTTGTCTTCGACCAAGGACTCCGGCGCCAGGTTGGTCAAGCGCCTCGGACTAGCGCTGGGCACGACGCCCACGTTGAGTTCAGTGCTGACTTGAGGCGCAATCTCGAGCGGGCGCAGCGTATCCTCGTCCACCAGCAGCAATCGGTGAGCGCCGTCTGCATCCCTGACACTGACGCTGAGCACGCCGTCACCCCATAGCTCAACTGCCGTAGCGTTGATCCCACGGGCGGACAGGTTAGCGATCATCGCTGCGGCCGAACGACCATTGATCTCGTCATTATCGGTCGACAGGCTTTGTGCGGCGAGGGCCGCAGGAGACACCAGCAGCAAAGCGGCAGCAGCGGTGGCCCTGATAATGGAAAACATCGAGAATTCCTTTCGTGTTGTTCGCACTTACCTAGGGAGGCTCAGGCCGAGGAATAAGCTGCGTTTAAGGGATTGATCGTCTCTCCCCGCAGACAATAAGGACTTGCCGGGAAGTGGGCCTGGCGGTCGCGCTGTTGAGCGAGACGGACCTGCTGACTACTTCAGTCTCTTCCAGGACGTGGGGCTCTAAGTGCGCGGTGCCTCGTGCCTTGGCAGCAAGGCCACGCCCATACTGGCGTTCGCGCGTAGCCTGTCGCAGATGGCGCCCAACACAGGCTCGCGACAAGGAAAGCGTCAGGGACTTGTGGAAGATTGCACCTGTTGCCCCGGCCACTCTGAGATAGTGGCAGAACACTTGAAAGGACGACCAGGCAGAACCTTGGCCGTCCATTCAGTCCCGGAACATGGACGCCAAGCAGGTGCTTGGCGCGCGTCTTACGCGTGAACAGGGCGCAGCACGTCGTCACAGCGTCAGTCAGCCAAGGTGCCATCTTCTTGTTCATCGAACAGCATGACATTGGCCCCGGTTGCGGTCAGTCGAACGACGTCGCCCTCTATATGGGCAACCAATCCTCCCGGGATGTAGAGGCTTGGGACGGCGTTATTGTCGACTACAACAGACTCCAGCTTGATTCTGGAGCCCGCAACGTCCGCAACCAGGCCCACCTTGACGCCGTCTGCGCCGACAACAGTCATTCCCTTGGCAATTGTTGAAAGGTCGCTCATTTCATCTCCTTTAGAATCTTACATGTTTCGGCTGACTTGCCGATCTCTAGGGGTCTACACAGTGGCTGCGGACAAGGCTCCGGGCTTCCGGAGCGGCCAACTGGGGCACGCGCAAGGCGCGTGTGACGACGAATGGTGGCCGCAGCTAGGTTCGACAATCCTGTGCCTGGAGTGCCTATGAACGCATCAGGATGTCCTGCCATTCCGGATGACGATTGATCTGCGCCTTGGCAAAGGGACAAAGTGGGATAATGGAAAACCCCTCGCGCCGAGCGTCCTCAACCGCTTGCTGCACCATACTCACTCCAATTCGGCGGCCTCTCAACTCATCGGGGACGAAGGTGTGATTGATGATGATCAATCTCTCCCCGGCGTGCCTATAGGTCATTTCGGCCTCGAAGCCGTCGACAGCCACGCTGTAGCGACCTTTGGATCCTTCGTCCTCGCGCACTACGTTCCCACCAGGGACAAGCGGCATATCCTGGGTCCGATCGGTTCGGCGCTCGTCGTCACTCATTGCAAAGTCTCCGTTTTTCTGGCTGGAAATGTTCGGTGTCTTGGCACTGCCCAGACCCGCCACTGCGGTGGGTTGCTGATTGCTACTCCGGCAATGGAATGTGCTCGTCGCGGTCGTTGATCGGCAGGTCGAACCGCCCTTCGCCCCACTTCTGCGCTCGCCAGTCCGCCTTGGCGGCTTCGATGCGTTCCTGGGACGAGGCGACAAAGTTCCACCAAATATAGCGGGGACCAGGTAGGGTGGCGCCGCCCAGGATCATCAGGCGAGCACCAGTTTCGCCGGCAGCGACGGTGATCCGGTCGCCCGGTCGGAAAACCATCATCTGGGACGCTTGAAACTCTTGACCGGCGATCGAGATCGAGCCCTGGACGATATAAATTCCGCGATCTTCATGCTCGTCGGGCATCGGCATCCGGCTTCCCGGCTCAAGGAGCACATCGGCATAAAAGGTCTCCGAGAGCATTTTGGCCGGCGCTAGCTCGCCATACGCACGACCAAGGATCAGCCGGACCGAGACACCGCTGTCCTCGATGTGGGGAAGCGCCTCCTTGCCGTGGTGCTCGAATGTGGGTGCCATTTCTTCATAACGGTCAGGCAGGGCGAGCCAGGTTTGTATCCCAAAGAGGCTGTTTGGCCCGCTCCGTGCTGCCGCACTGGTTCGCTCCGAGTGGGAAACCCCACGTCCGGCAACCATCCAGTTCAACTCACCAGGATGAATTATCTGGTCGGCGCCCGTGCTATCGCGGTGATGAAAATCGCCGCGATACAGGTAAGTGACGGTGCCGAGGCCCACATGCGGGTGCGGGCGAACATCGATGCCCTGACCCGTAAGCAATTCGGCCGGTCCTGCTTGGTCAAAAAAGATGAATGGACCAACCATCTGCCGCTTGGGCGCTGGCAAGGCACGTCGCACCTCAAAACCTCCGATGTCGCGGGAGCGCGGGATGATAAGGGTTTCGATTGCGTCGACAGAGACCCGATCGGGGCAGCCCGGTTCGAGTGCTGGGTTCCAGCTCATATTAGTAATACTCTCCTTCGAGCCTGTCACAGGCGAGGTGATATGGGGGGATTCCTATTGCGCAGTCGTGGGCGTCACTAGACCTGCGATCGGTTCAGCTGTGTCGCGAAAATCGGCACGTGCCATCGCGGACACTGTCCGGGCTTGGACCTATTCTCCGGTAACGAAATCCGACGCACCTGGCCGCAGCGCCTCCTCTCCAAGGAGCGGCAGATCAAGCCGTAGTTGCACCCGGGTTCCAACCTCTAACTCGTGCTGCTCGAGACTTGCCGGAAGGTTTGCCGCGATGGACTGGATGAGTTGCCTCCCCGTTCCGGCGCCTGACGCCACCGGACTGTTGCCAAAGCCGAACCCGTCATCTTCGACGCTCACCAAGAGTGACGCAGGATGCTCGAGTGTGACGCTTATTCTGACATCGCCAACTGCATCAGGGGGGTAAGCGTACTTCAGTGAATTGCACACCAGCTCGCTGATAATCATGGCGAGCTGGATGACTTGAACCTTGGGCAAAGCAATCGCCACACAAGATAATCGTACAGCGTCCCGTGAAGATGGCTCCGTCCAAGCATCACGAAGCGCCTCGACCAGCCTTTCCAGAAACTCGTCTAGCATAAGGCTTTCATTCGACCCGCTATGCGCAAGGAGCCGATGCAGCGTCCCGACGGCAGTCAAGCGCTGATATGCATCGACAAGCGCGGCTCGGGCCAACTCGTCGCTCACCGAGCGAACTTGCCTCTGGAGCGTCGCCACCAAAAGCTGCAGCGAATTGGCAATTCGGTGGTTGGCGTCGGCGTAGCTTAGAACCAATTGAGCGAACACGGCTTCCGCCCCATCGTGTAGTCGCGCTTGTTCGTAACTTGTCATTTGGGTTTCCCGGAAAAAGGCCTCACGGGCCTCAGAAAGCCGCCGGCGGCTCCGCGGTCCTCATCTTCTCGACCGCGGAGTTGTAGGGGTGGCCTCAATCAGCCCGGCGCAAGGGAGGCAGCCGTCCCAAGCCGTTTGTCCGGCGGTGTCCGGACTCTCACTTGGCCGTATAAACCAAGATCGCTCCGGGATTTTCAGGTGTCTCGGACACCCCTCCCTGAGGATCCACAACACCGCCGCTCAAGTCGGTGGCGAGATAGATCGTGCCGCCGTCATCGGAGATCTCGAGATCCCGCAAACGGTTTGCACCCAGATAGTAGCGCGTGAACCCGTCCTCCTCGGCGGCTGGGTTGATGCTGTAGATGGAGCCGTGCTTCAGCGTTGTGCTCATCAACCGCCCGCTGAGCTCCGGCACTCTATCCTGCTCATAGAGGGTGATGGAGGACGGCCCAACACTTGGGCGGCAAAGATAAGCAAAGTCCTCGCATCCCGGCAGCGGCTCGCTCACGGTGAACATCGTGGCGATGGGCATCACGTAGTTTTCTGGCGCCTGCCACTCGGATTCCGCCTGCTGCGGCACAACGTCAGGCGCTCCCTGTGAGGGGCCGATCGGATCAAGGCCGCCGCAGGGCTCAGATGCTTGTCCCCATTGGGCATAAAGGTAGAAGTTGTCATCCTGCTGCCCAGCGATGTGGGGCCAGCCATAGTTGCCGCCCGCCTTGATGATGTTGATCTCATCGTCCGAATCCGGACCGTGCTCGTTGGCGTAGAGCGTCCCATCTGCTGCAAAAGAGAGACCCTGCGGATTGCGGTGGCCGTAGCTGTACACATGGCTGCGCACATCATCGATCTCAGGGTTATCCTCCGGAATGCTGCCGTCGAGATTCATGCGGAGCACCTTGCCCTGATAGGCGTAGTGATCTTCCGCCGCGAGCTGGGCTGCTGTGGGCAGGGTCTGGGACTCGATAGGCCGGCACCAATTGATCAGCTGATTGTGGCCCTGATCGCCGACCGTCAGATAGATCATTCCATCAGGACCGACCTGCATCCGCCCTGAGTTGTGGTCGTTGCTGGACGGAATTCCGGTCAAGATGTCCGTTGGGTTGGAAAGCGTGCCGGTTGTCGCGTCGTAATCGAAACGGACCACCTTGTTGAACAGCCGATGAAACGGAGCTTTCTCGTCCAACTGCGTCGGGTCGGTGCGTTCAGCATCCTGGTAGGTGTGGTACACAAATACCTGGTCGGTCCCGTTGCCGAACTCGGGGTGGAATGCAAACCCCATCACTCCGGTCTGGCCCTGGATAACCTCAGCCACCTCGAACACTTCGGGCACGTTGAACGCGTAGGCTGTTTTGGTCGTGCCGTCCTCCAAGTTAATCCGGGTGATCTTCCCGGCTGTCCGTTCGGTCACCCAAAGCCAGCCGTCTGCCCCGAGCCTTATTTCGAAGGGGTTGCCCAAGCCCTCGGCAAGCACCGCCTTGGCAAAGGGGAACTCGGCGACCGTGACATCCTCGGGGGATTGCTGTGCGGCAGCAGGCCCAAGTGCCACGACCGCCAAAGCAGTCGAAAGATAGAGCGATTTCCAGAGTTTCATTTGAATGCCTTCTTGAGGGGACGAAGTTAATTGTCGCCACATAAAGCTATCGGCTGCCGGAGCCGGAAGCGTCGCTGCCCTTGCCGCAAACGCGCCAATCTTGCGGCTCCAGTGTCAGGAAAATTCCATCGAGCGAACTGGATCGCGAACCGCTCGGCGGTAGTCGGTCGGGCTCATGTGGCGATGCTTGACGAACACTCGATCAAGTACCTGGTTGGACGAGTACCCAACCTCCAGCGCGATCTCGGTGACCGGAAGGTCCGTCATCTCGAGGAGTTCGCAAGCCCTCTCCATCCTCAGTCGCGTTAGGTAGACCCGTGGCGGAACACCCAGGCTCTGCTTGAACATGCGGGCGAAATGAAACGATGAGAGCCGGACCTCGGCTGCGAGTTCGTCGAGGCTGATGTCTTCCGAGAGCCGTGCCCGCACCAGCTCCAGCGAACGTCGTTGCGCCCATGGAGTGAGGCCACCCCTTATGGGCGCGAACGGTTCCCCGCCTAACCGGTAAAGCTGCGCCAGGATCTCGCAGCCCGCGGCTTGCGCCAGCAAACGCGACGGCGCGCCCTCTTCATCACACAACGCCCAAAGTTGCTGGAGCGCTGATCGGATGTCGGCGACTCGAACGATCCGTGGTGGAGATCTAGATTTTCGAAGGAGAACTGGCCGTGGGCTGCTTCCTCGAGCACCCCCTGCCATCACGTTATGGGAAACGACAAGCTACGGAGGCGATGGCTGGTCTCGACTATGACCTTATTGGCAAAGTTTGGCGCAGCGAGGAAGAAACTACCCTTTACGCTTGTCACATCGAAAGCTCCGCCGCCAAGGTCGCCGCTAACTCGATTCCCGCCGGTCAGGTCCTGATAAAGGACGAGATCCGGCACGGCGGTGTCAGACATATCTCCCGGCGGCTGAGCAGCTTCAAGCATACTGAGGAGTCCGCCTGCGCCTCGCCCCCCTCGGCCAACTTTGGAGAAGTTCTCAAGGAGGGTGCGCGGCGGGGCTGCCCGGCTTGTGCGAGCCAAGCAGCCTGTGCAAATTCACTCATCGTCGCTTTCAATCAGCGACTGAGGCGTGCCGTGCGTGAGCCGCTGCGGCCGCGGAATGGGTGGGACGCCCGCATTGAGCTCGGTTCCGACCACCTGCGTTTCCGTGAGAGGACGCAGACTATCCTCGTCTACCAGCAGCAAGCTGTGACCGCTTGTATTCCTAACCTCAACGCGTAGTACCCCGTCCCCCCACTGCTCCACTGCCGTCGCCTTGATACCGCGCGCGGATAGGGTGGCGATGATCGACGCGACAGGGCGACCATTGATCTCATTGTCATCTGCCAGGCTCTGTGCCGACAGTGCAGGAGAAGTGAGCAGCAAAGCCAGAGCAGTGCTGGCGGTTATCTTGAGCGACATCGAATTTCCTTTGTGTTTGGTGTGGCCCTCATCCGGGGCGGCGTTCCGCAGGCGCTTCTGCTCCACACGAGAGCACGACCTGCTTCCAGGTGCCGTTTCTAAGCGCTAGCGGAATCTGCCGCGTCGTAAGAACTGCTGTTTAAGTGCCGATCTTGCGGGTCATCATGGTCGCGCCACCGATCGGGCACCGGCAGCTGACCGCTAGCGCCATGCTTGCGATATCGCAGGGCACAGCTCCGTTCCGCCGGCAAGAGGGCCGCCAGCGCCGGCCGACCGAAATCCTGTGGCGATGCCGGGCGAATACTACATCAGCCTAGGCTTCAACCAGGCGACAAGGCAGGGCGCTGGCGACTGGTGGGCCTGACTAACGCCTGCGAGTCCGCAAGATCGGCACTTAAGCAGCACATTCTGCGCCGCACGACCCGGTCGTGACACTAACATCCTCATCCTAAGCTGCGCCGCTCTCGTATCGAGCGGAACTTGTGCACAGGGACCACGCGGGTCGCTGGCATATATCAACCAAGCCAAGAGGAAGGATTACCTGCAATGGCAACCATAACAGCGGGCGACGGTACCACTATCTTCTACAAGGATTGGGGACCGGAAGATGCCCAGCCCGTGATGTTTCACCACGGCTGGCCGCTTAGCGCCGATGACTGGGACAGTCAGATGCTGTTCTTTCTGTCTCATGGCTATCGGGTGATAGCTCATGACCGTCGTGGTCATGGCCGATCCGATCAGACCGATGCTGGCAACGACATGGATACCTACGCCTCCGACGTGGCGTTGATCGCCCAAACTCTGGATCTGCGCCACGCTATCCACATCGGGCATTCGACAGGTGGAGGCGAGGTCGCGCGTTATGCCGCCCGCGCGGAGCCCGGCCGCATCGGCGGCGCTGTCCTGATCGGCGCTGTGCCGCCTGTCATGGTCCAGTCGAGCACCAATCCAGGTGGTATTCCCATGAAGGTGTTCGACGAGTTCCGCGCGGCCCTTTCCAGGAACCGCGCCCAGTTCTACCTGGATGTACCGAGTGGACCTTTTTACGGTTTTAACCGCGACGGCGTCGAGGTCAATCAAGGGCTCATCGACAATTGGTGGCGCCAAGCCATGAGCGGTGGCGCCAAGGCGCATTTCGACTGTATCGCCGCGTTTTCCGAGACGGATTTCACCGAGGATCTGAAGGCCATCTCCGTCCCGGTCCTGTTTCTGCACGGTGAGGATGATCAGATCGTTCCGTTCGAAAACTCGACTAAGAAAGCAATAAAGTTGGTCCGCAACACTACCTTGAAAACATACCCCGGCCTGTCTCACGGCCTGTTTGCCACCCATCCTGAGCTAGTCAACGCCGATCTGCTCGCGTTTATTCGCGACCTCTAAGTACATAACCAACGACCTCATGGTTCTGTGCCGCCACGGGCGGACCGCCCTCCAGCTTGATCACCCACGAAGCAGGTGGGGAAGTGGCCAAACTGCTGTGCGTCGTGCGGCGCAGCCTTCATCGGTCTTCGTGAGGATATGAGGCTTAGAGCCCCCATTCCGGAGCTGAAGAGTTATCGCCCATCCATACCCGCCATGACGTACCGCCGTCACCTCGGACGATCAGCAGATCGGTCTGGATAGATCCCAGCTTAACCGCAGCAACCTCCTACTTCACGACAATGCCGTAATGTCGGCTTTCAGGCCGCGGTACGAAGAGCGTGAACGGCAGCAACGGGGTCGTGATCGGTCGGTCAGGAAGGCGCCCCATTCCGGCCGTTCACCCTGCCGTAGGCAAGCGCTGAAAGCTGCCAGTCGGCTTTTTTGCCCGAAGTCACCTCTGCCGACGTCCTTGCGGCCACTATAGAGTTCCCGGACCTTCTAACGCCGTGGGCAGCGTAGGGTCGGTGGCGGGGCTTTGACGAACGGATTGGTCACCAGGCGACGCTCGTCAAGCCAAAGCCCAAAAGCGAAGTGCCACAACTAGCGGTTCGACTGTATTCCGCTGCCGCTTTAGAACAGGTCTACGGTGGGCCGCTCACCCAGTCGGTTGTCTTCGAGCATTGGCCTTAGAAAAAAGTCCGGTAAACCTGCGTGCTGATGCCTTCCATGCGGGCCTTGATCTGCAAAGCGAGAAACTTGGAGAAGAAGCGGGAAAGCGCCAGGTTCCCGCCCTGAAACCAGAGGCCTTCCTGCGCTGTGGGCTTATACATGTTGCGCAGTTCGCCGTGCCATGGGCCGGGGTCATTCCGGGTGCCAGAGCCAAGACCCCAGCAGGGGCCGATAGCATCGGCGGTGGTGCGATCCACTATTTTGGCGACAACCTCGTGCATGGATTGAAAGCCCGTTGACTGGATGATGACGTCCGCCGGCACTTCTGTGCCGTCGGCGAAGCGCATGCCCTTTGGGGTGAGCGTCTCGATGGGAATGCCCGACTTGATCTTGATCTCGCCGTCGATGATCAACTGCGAGGCGCCTACATCGACATAATAGCCTGAACCGGTGCGATAAGCTTTCATCATCAGTCCGGTTTCGTCTTCGCCGAAGTCGAGCAGGAAGCCGGTAGCGGCGAGCTTTTGATAGAAATCTGCGTCGCGAACCTTCATCTGGCCGGCCAGTGCCCTTTGGATCGGCGGCTGCAGCCCGAACGGGGTAGCTGCAGCAATCATGTCGGCCTTGTCCACGTCGATGCCAGCCTCGGTCGCCTCCTGGGAATAGATGCTGAAGGCAAGATCCAGCTGGGTCTGGGCCCGGACCACGGTAGTAGGCGAGCGCTGCACCATGGTCACTTTGGCGCCTGCTTCCCAGAGGTCGACTGCGACGTCATGGCCCGAACTGGCAGCTCCGATGACGATGCAGTGTTTGCCCGCGTAGGCTGCGCCATCGCTGTACTGGCTGGAATGAAGGATCTCGCCCTCGAACTGGTGGGCGCCTGGCAAATGAATGAACTTGGGCGGGCCGTATGCCCCGGTAGCGAACACCAACTGCGCGGGATAGAGGGTGAACGGCTTGCCATCACGGAGCAACTGCACGCTCCAACGTTTGGGGTGGGCGTCGAACACCGCGCTGACGCATTCAGTGCTGCCCCAGTAGGTCAGTTCCATGACCTTAACGTACATCTCAAGCCAGTCACCCATCTTGTCCTTGGGGGTGAACACCGGCCAGTGCTCTGGAAACGGGATGTAGGGCAGATGGTCGTACCAGACGGGGTCGTGCAGCACGAGCGAGCGATAACGGTTGCGCCAGGAATCGCCCGCCTTGGCGTTCTTCTCGACGATTACTGTGGGCACACCCAATTGCTTCAAACGAGCGCCTAGCATGATACCACCCTGCCCGCCACCAATGATCAGGCAATAAGGCTGTTCGCTATTGCCAAGCGCGGCTTCTTCGCGCGCCCGTTGTTCCGACCAGGTTTCGCGGTTGCGATCGGCGCCGTGCTTCACGCCCTTGGGGCGGGAGGCGCCTGAAGGTTCGGCGTGACCATGCAGTGATTGCAGGGTGGTCAGAATGCTGCGGCAGAGCCCCCCTTCCAGCCGCACAATGCCCTCGCCCGTGCCAGCATTGGTCTCGAAGGTGAACCAGGCTTCTATGGTGCCGGCGCGTGAGCCGGAGACTTGTCCCAACAGCCATTTGGATGGCGCAGTATGCTCCAGGCTCGCCGTAAGCATGGCGGCGATGTCCTGCTTGCCCTCGGTCGTCTTGATGTTCCAGGTGAAGGCCACCATGTCGCGCCAGTAGCAGTCCGTGGCAAACAGCGCCAAAGCCCCGGGTACGTCATGGCGCTCAAGGGCCTGCGAAAAACTGGTGAGCCACAGCGTGGCATCTACTGCCAGGGCGGTGTCGTGCATGGTCGTCCCCCAATTGACCGGCAAATAGCCCGGCCGAAATGCTGCTCTGTCCCGCCTCAGTCTCCAAGTGGCTCGAGCTCTGTTCCCTGGCGATGCGACAGGACGTTGTATTTTACCCGGCGCAACGTCTCGAGCGCCGAGGCGCCGAGCCGGTACCCGGTAGCGACTGAAACAAGATCGATGATGGCGAGGAAGGCAAACCGCGAGGCGGTGGGCTTCATCGTGTCGGGGAATTCCGGGATGGCGACAGTGAGGCGAACATCGCTGAGCTGCGACAGCTCGGTATTGGGGGCCGTTATGCAAACCGTCTTGGCCCGATACTGGTGAGCCAGAGCTACGGCATCGACCACCTCGCGCGATCGTCCCGTAGCTGAAATGGCGATCACCACATCGTTTGGCTTGAGCGTAGAGGCGACCATGCGCATGACGTAAGGATCGGAGTGGGCTGCTACCATAACGCCATACCGGAACAGGCGGTTTTGAGTCTCAAGCGCCAGCGATGAAGAACTGCCGCCCAGTCCGAAGACCGCCACCTGATGCGCATTGGCGAGCAGCTCTGCGGCCCGCATGACTTCGGCCGGATCAACCTGACGTTCCACGGCATTGAGCGCATTGCGCGCTTCGCCGAACACCGTGTTCCAAAGTGGCGAGCCATCCTCGGTTGAAGCGGGGAGATGCATACCCGTCAGGTACATCCTCCCGACGACGACACTCTGTGCCAGCTTGAGCTTGAAGTCGCGTACTCCTTCGCACCCGATAGCCCGGCAAAAGCGGGTCACGGTCGGCTCGCTGACATTGGCCTTGCTTGCTATGTCCGAATTGGAGGCGTCGACGCAGAATGCAACATCGGCGAGAACGACATCGGCAACCCGGCGCTCTGCCGGGCGCAACTCAGGGTAGTTGTCCCTGATCTGGGAAATGATGTCCGGGATGCGCGCTTGGGTGTTGCCCTGAACTGTGTCCGTTCTGTTGCGCTTGCTCATGGTTTTGCTTTCTGGAGCCCACGCAATTGTGGATTTTCACCATGTTCGATCCGGAACGATTGTGCCGCGACGAGCCTCACCAAAGATGCTCACCGCGCCGCAAGAATTGGATCATGTAGGAAACTTTCAGAACTAACAAGTGGCCCAACGCCTTTAAAATAGGCAAAGATTTACACTGCTGAAAGTTTGTTTTTGCTCCCTTGACGATCTGCGTTGGATAGTTACAGACTGCATGCTGGCGGCGCGAAACTAGTATTCATCAACACACTGTCCGGGCAGCGAGGCAATGGTCGATCAGAAGTCAGGCGGCGTAAAACTGAGAGTGCGGCAGGCTACAAAAGTCTATCCAACCGCCTCTGGCGACCTTCTGGCGCTCGATCGCTGTGACCTAGAGGTGCAGGCGGGTGAGATAGTCTCTGTTGTCGGTCCGTCCGGCAGCGGTAAAACCACGTTATTGTGGTCCATGTCCGGCCTGCACCAATTGACCTCAGGTCAGGTCGAGCTTGATGGAAAGCCTATCATCAAGCCAAGCCGGGACATCGGCATGGTATTTCAAGACGCGAACTTGCTGGCCTGGCGCAGTGTTGAAGCCAATATCAATTTTCCATTCGAGATCATGGGGCAATCACCCGACAAGGAATGGATTTCCAAGCTGATGCATCGGGTGGGACTCGAGGGGTTCGAGCAACGCATGCCACGCGAGCTTTCGGGCGGCATGCAGCAGCGCGTGGCGCTTGTGCGGGCGCTGTCGTTCAAACCTTCCGTGCTGCTGATGGACGAGCCGTTTGGCGCGCTCGATACCTTCACGCGCGAGGAAATGAACCACCTCGTCGAGGAGATCTACCTCGATACGCGAACCACCATTGTGCTCATCACCCACTCCATAGAGGAAGCGATCTTCCTGTCTGATCGGGTGATCGTAATGAGTGCGCGACCAGGCCGTATCGCAAGTGACAACCTCGTGCCTTTCGCAAGGCCCCGTTCCATGGAGATCATGGCAACCAAAGAGGTGTTTGACCTCACCAACATCATCAAGCGGGAAATCATGGGCGACCAGAAGAGCCTGGCCGGCAGACCCCGCTTTGTTGCAGCCACGGCAGCTGGTTAGGAATTCGACATGGACAATACGGACGCCATTCCTGAATTCACCAAATCTGAGGCGGGTGGCGGCGTGGGTGTGGCCAACATGTCCGCCCTGGCTGCCGGGCCCGGCATACAGTCAGCCCGTGACGTGGCCATCATCGTCATCGTTGCGCTCATCGTCATTGGCGGGTTGGAACTGTTGCTAAACCTGTTTGCCGTGCCGCAATACGTCATGCCCAAGCCGAGCGAGATCGGCATGGCCCTGGTCACCGATTTCTGGTTCATCCTCCCCCATCTCGGTCATACGCTGGTTGAGCTGTTTTCGGGATTTTCCATCGGCGCGTTGATCGGCCTGGTCCTGGCGGCGGTGATTACCCAGTTTCCTTTCGCGGAAAAGATCATCACCCCTTATATCCTGCTGCTGGTGACCACGCCCATGCTGGCGCTGGTGCCGCTGCTGATCCTGCGCTTCGGCTTCGGTTACACGCCCCGCATTATTGCAGTGGCGCTGGCGGCCGGACCCATGGTGATGATCAACGCGGCAACCGGCTTTCGCCGCGTCGACCGAGGCAAGATCGCGCTGGCCCGTTCCTATGGCGCCTCGACTTTGCAGATCTTCTGGAAAATCCGCGCTCCCATGGCACTGCCGATGATCTTCGTTGGCCTGATGGTTGGCTCGATCTTTGGCCTGCTCACTGCTGTAGGCGCCGAGATGGTTGGCGGCGGCTTCGGATTGGGCAACCGCCTGACCTCCTATTCTTCGATGATCCAGATGCCGCAGTTTTTTGCGGTGGTCTTGATCCTCTCCATTCTCGGCATCCTCATCTACGTGCTCTTTTTCCTCCTCGGGAAGAAATGGGCGAGCTGGGAAGCGTGATGCAAGACTGCCCGGTGGGGAAGTGGCGGAAACTGCGAAGCGACGTGAACACATGACAAGCAAGGGGATGACTGCAATGACTGACAAGATGCTCTCGGGCGCCCTAAGCCGCCGAACCTTCCTGCAAGTTTCGGCCGCCGGCATAGTGGGTGCCACCACGTTGGGCGGAATTGGGGCGGCGCGGGCCGAACCGTACCGCAATTTCACCTGGATTTCTCCACGTGGCTCGCTGGAGGTGCTCGACGACTACGGGCTCTGGGTCGGCAAGAAGATGGGCTATTTCGGCGACCTGGTCCATGACACCCAGCCTGGCCCCTCCGATGGCACCGCCGTAGTCAAGTTCGTTGATGTCGGCCAGGCCGATATGGGCTACCCATCGCCTGGGGTGTTCTCATTCGCGCTGGAAAACGGCATGAAGCTGAAGTCCGTGTTCCACATGGGCGCACTCGACACGTTCGGTCTGGCGTTCCGTAAGGGTGAAGGCACCAACGATCTCAAGACCCTTGAAGGCAAGACGATCCTGCTCGGCTCGGCCGCTTGGCAGTCCATCGTCGATCCGATGCTCGCCGTCCAAGGCGTCGACGTTTCCAAGGTCAAGTACGTTGAAGCCGGCTGGCCCACCTGGTCAACCGCGCTGCAGGCTGGCCAAGGCGATGCTGCCCTGGGTTGGGAAGGTTTGCGCGCCGAGTGGATCGCCAACGGCCTCGATTTTGAGTACTGGCTTGGCGTGAAGAATTCGCCACTGTTTGCTAACACCTTCGTGGTGCGCGCTGCCGACCTCGAAGATGCGGACAAGAAGGACTATCTGACCAAGTACCTGCGCGGTTGGGCAATGGGCATGGAGTTCGCCTTCCACAATCCCCGCGCCGCAGTGGAGATGGTGTTCGAGCAATTCCCGACCCTGGCTGCAAACCTCGGGCCGGAGATTGGCACGGTATCGATCCTGCAGCAGCTTGCGGTCAATCGCGGCGATATGGCGGCGCGAGCCGGCTGGGGTGATCACGACATGGCCAAGTGGCAGACCTTCCTAGACAGCATCTACACGCTTGGGCAGGTCAGCACGCAGTTCAAGGCGGAAGATATCGCGACGAACGAACTGGTCACCGCCGCCAATGACTTCGACAAGGATAAGGTCAAGGCAGACGCCGAGGCCTACGTGCTGAGCGAAGCCTTCGAGGCCCTCGACATCGAAAACATCAAGACCCACCTCTACGATCAGGCCGTAGCCTGATCGAGCAAAAGCCGGGCGGCGCTACGGGCCCCGTCCGGCCCACCTAATCGCAACTGTAGCAGCGGACTGCCGGCCTCAAGAGTGGCCGGGGCCGGGGGAGGCGCAATGCCAGAAACAGTAAAAGTTCTCGTGGTCGGTCTGGGCAATATGGGCGCCTCGCACGCAAGTGCGTACCATCGCAATCCAAGCTTCGAAATTGTTGGACTGATGAGCCGGTCCATCAAGAACAAGACCATTCCTGACGAGCTGGCAGGCTATCCTCTGTTCGAGGATTATGACGAGGCCCTTGCGACAACCAGGCCCGATGCAGTCTCGATCAATTCGTGGCCCAACAGCCATGCCGAATATGCCATCAAGGCCATCAATGCTGGCGCACATGTGTTCATGGAGAAGCCGCTGGCAACCAACATCGCCGATGCCGAAGCCGTCGTTAAGCTGGCGTGTGAGAAGAACAGGAAGCTGGTCTTAGGCTATATTCTGCGGGTGCATCCGAGCTGGATGAAGTTCATCGAACTGGGCCAGACGCTGGGAAAGCCGCTGGTAATGCGGCTCAACCTCAACCAGCAGAGCGGCGGCCCCACTTACGATTGGCACAAGAACCTGATCGATTCCCTGATCCCCATCGTCGATTGCGGCGTGCACTATGTCGACGTGATGTGCCAGCTGACCGGTGCCAAGCCCGTGCGGGTGCACGGCATCGGTGCCAAGCTGTGGGAGGAAGCCGATAAGCCAAATTACGGCCACCTCCACGTAATCTTCGATGACGGATCCGTAGGCTGGTACGAAGCGGGATGGGGTCCAATGATGAGCGAAGTCGCCTATTTCGTGAAGGACGTGGTTGGCCCCCGCGGCGCGGTGTCCATTGTGCCGAACCCCAAGACGCACAAGGAAGGCGTTTCGGATTCGTCCGACATCGACCAGCATACCAAGACCGACGCAATCCGGTACCACCATGCCGAGGTCTCCCCCCTGGACAAAAGCTTCCTGCATAAGGATGAGATATTCACGATGGCGGACGAGCCGAGCCATCAAGATTTGTGCGACCGCGAACAGGCCTTCTTTCTTCAGTCCATTGTCGAGGATCTAGACCTGACCGCGCAGATGGATGCGGCCGTCAACAGCCTGCGCGTTGTGCTCGCGGCGGAGCAGAGCATCAAAGAGGAGCGCGTGGTCAATCTAGTTTGACGCGCCCAACCCTCCACTCACATCAGAGATCATCGTGCTAGTACTTGCGGCCAGCTTCGGCCAGAGTTCGGTGGCGTCCGGCAGGTGAACTTATCCGGTACAAACACACAGTCCAGTTCTGGTGAAGGATTGCTCAACTTGATCGCAAGCGACCAAAATGGCGTCTTAAATAGCAGGGCCTCAGTGCGCCCCATTGCCTTCATCCAGCGCGTTCCAGAGATGTCCTAGAAGCAAACGTACACTGCTAAGGTCTAGGCGCTGTGTATGTGAGCGAAGCGGATGCGCTAGAACGCTTATTCAAGAGGTCAAGCATAGCGGGCCGATGCAGACTTGGTTCTCCGCAGCAGACAACACTGGTCCTCGTTACCAACCGCGCTGCTTGATGTGCGTAGCTGGGAGCTCTCACTGAAATTAGAATCAAGGAACCTCAGCTTATTTTTCCTTGCCTGGAGTCGGGTTTCGATCTGAACGGACCAGCTCGACCAAGACACTGGCCGCGATCGGGAGCACGTCGTCATCGAAGGCATATTCGGGATGATGCAGCGCAACCCCGCCGTTGTGGCCGATGAACAGATAGGCGCCCGGAACAACATGCAGCATGTCGGAAAAGTCCTCGCTACCCAGGCTTGGCCGCATGGTTTGGATGATCCGGTCGGCGCTGACAACCGAAGCGGCGCATGCCTTGGCCCGCTCCGTCATGTGAGCATCGTTGAATGTGACGCCAAAGAAGGGACGGCTTTCAACCTTTGCCTTAAGGCCATGAGCCGCGGCAACGCCATTTGATGTTCGGTGCAAGACCTGCCGAAGGATCTCGGCGACCTCCGGGTTGAAGTACCGCAAGGTTCCGGCTAGGGCGGCGGTTTCCGGAAGCACGTTGTAAGCGGATCCGGCTTGAATCCGGGTAACAGAAAGAACCGCTGCCTCGATCGGATCGACGCTACGACTAACCGCGGTTTGCAGCGCCAAAACAAGCTCGCTGACTGCTGGAACAACGTCGAGTCCCAAATGGGGTTGAGCAGCATGGGCACCGCGCCCCATGAGCGTGATATCAAAAAAATCTGCGCCAGCCATTACCGGACCAGGCATCACGGCAAGGCTGCCCAGCTTAAGGTCCGGCCAGTTGTGCCATCCGTAGATTTCATCACAGGGAAAGCGATCAAAGAGCCCGTCGGCCAACATGGCGCGCGCTCCGCCCAAGGCCTCTTCAGCGGGCTGGAAAATGAAGACAACGGTTCCAGCAAAGTCGACATTGCTGGCGAGGCAATGCGCAGCCATCAGCAGCGACGTCGTATGGCCATCGTGCCCGCAGCCGTGGAACACCCCATTCACCTTCGAGGCCCAGGGTACGTTGAGGCGTGACTGCATCGGCAGCGCGTCCATGTCCGCCCTAAGTCCAATGGTCGGCCCTTCCCCCCGTCCGCGCAGGACACCTACGACCCCAGTACCACCAACACCCGTGCTGCACTCAATGCCCCAATCGCGCAGCTTTTCTGCGACGATGCCGGCGGTCCGGTGTTCTCCAAAACCAATTTCAGGGTGGGCGTGAAGGTCCCGGCGCAGCGCCACGAAATCGGCGGCGTGGCGCTGGATAAAGGGGTGGATGTTCACTTGGGTCTCGCCATGATGCCGCAAGGGCTTGGTTGATGGGGTTCTGAACAGACTACCGGTCAGCAGACGGTGACGTTAGCTGCAAGGCCGGCAAGGCTGGTTTCTTTGTAGCGCTCGCTCATGTCGTGACCAGTTTGCCGCATGGTTTCGATACAAGCATCGAGCGAGACGACGTGAAGTCCATCTCCTTTGAGGGCCAGCGATGCAGCCGTGACGGCCTTAACCGCTCCAAACGCATTGCGCTCGATGCATGGGATCTGCACGAGGCCGGCCACCGGGTCGCAGGTCATCCCCAGATGATGCTCGAGCGCGATTTCCGCGGCATTTTCCACTTGTCGGACGCTGCCGCCCATAATCGCGCAGATGCCGGCTGCTGCCATCGCCGAGGCTGATCCTACCTCGCCCTGGCATCCTACCTCCGCACCAGAAATAGAAGCATTGTGCTTGATGATGCCCCCAATCGCCGCCGCAGTCAGCAGGAAATCATGCACCTGCCTGCGCCCTCCGCCTGGGGTGAACTTGACGAAATATTGCAGCACCGCCGGCACTACGCCGGCGGCTCCATTGGTCGGGGCTGTCACAACCCGACCGCCGGCGGCATTTTCCTCATTCACCGCCATGGCGAAAAGGCTCAACCAGTCATTGGCCAGCATCAGGCCGGGCTGGTTCTGACGCGACGATGCTTCGAGCTGCTCGTGGATTATTTTGGCGCGGCGATTGACCTTGAGGCCACCTGGCAAGATCCCGTCCTGCCTTAGGCCCCGCTCGATGCAACTCGACATCGCAGACCAGATGGCGTCCATGCCGAGATCGAGTTCGTTACGACTGCGCACCGTTTCTTCATTGGCGCGCTTCATCTGGGCGATTGTCAGCCCGGATGCTTCTGCCATGGCCAGCATTTGGCTGGCCGTCTCGAAGGCATAGGGTATATCGCCCCGAACTGCTTCTAGCAGTGGGCCAGACGCCAATTCGTCCGCACCGACCACAAAGCCGCCGCCGATCGAAAAATAGGACTGGCGATAGATCACCTGCCCTGCCTCGTCCCGTGCGATAAATTGCATGCCATTAGGATGGCCGGGCAGTGGATTGCGCTTGTCGAGAACAAGATCGACGGTCGGACGGAAACGATAGGGCGGATGATCCGGCGGATGGACCTGCCCTTCGGCTTCGACACGCGCGACGATCGCATCAACCTGATCTGGATCGACAGAAGCGGGCAGGCATCCGCTCAAACCCAGAATGATCGAACGGACGGTGCCGTGCCCGACGCCAGTAAAGGCCAGCGAGCCGTGCAGTGACGCAGTGAGGGCCACCGGTTTGGAGCGAGCGGGCCTGGGCCGATCCAGCCTTGCCAGTTCATCAAGGAACCGGCCGGCAGCCGTCATCGGACCCATCGTATGCGAGCTCGAGGGGCCGATGCCGATCTTGAAGATGTCGAAGATCGAAAGAAACATGAATGGGGCTCGCCCTTTGCGGCCACGTCGCCCAGGCAGATGCCGCGGGAACGGCGGTCCCGCGGCTAGTCCTTTACGGAGCCACCATCTTCAGATTGGTGTCCAGGAACTCGGATGTAAAGGCATCGGCCGGATCGAAGGGAGTCTGGATGTCGAAATAGGCTTCGACAAGTTCATAGGTCTGGGCAACGCGATCGGCGTCTAGGTGGCCGAGCGCTTGGGTGGTGGTGAACTCGTCGGCCATCAATTCCTTGACCCGGCTCCAATGCTTGTTCATTTCGCCACGTTCAAGGCCACTGGCGCTTTCCGTCAGGGCATCGATGCAGGGATCGATGTTCGCCACGCACTCCGAATAGGCACGCTGCGTAACCCTAACGAACGCCGCGACGGTGTCCCGATTGTTTTCAAGAAAATCAGCGTTGACGATAAAGGAATTTCCATAAGGATTGAGGCCCAGTTCGCTCCAGCGAACGAAGCCTAGGTCATCGCCAAAGGTTTCAACTTTAAGATCGTGTCCGTTATAAAAATCGGAGATGATGTCGACCTGGTCGGCGGCCAAGGTTGCCACCTTGGCCTGTGGTGTCACGTTGACAAAACTCACCGAGTCTACGGCCAACCCTGCCGCTTCTGCAAAGGCGGGCCACATCACCCGCGCCGCGTCGGCCGGCGGATTGCCGATAGTGTGACCGGCGAAATCGGCCACGGTCTCGATGCCCGAAGACTTCTTCCAGTAAAAAGCAAAAGGCGCCTGGGCGTAAAGGCTCATTACGGCGACCACATCGGCACCCATGCTGCGGGCCACGAAGGCCGTGCCCAGTTCGGCAATGCCGATCGCATGCTTGCCTACACCAACTGACTGCGCCGACATCGCCGAGCCGCTGCCTGCATCGATCGTGAGGTTGATACCCGCTTCCTCGTACCAGCCCTGCTGCTTGGCATAATAGATCGGCGCGTGGTCGGCGCCAGGCGTCCAATTCAACACAATACCGACCGCCTCCTGCGACTGCACTGTGGTGGAAGTCAGCACAATTGCCGCAACTCCGGCCAATAATCCGATAGATTTCCTCATGACGTCCCTCTTCCCTTTAAGGCCTAGGTCAACGACCAGGCACAACCATCTCCAATGGTCCTGCGGGCGTACACGGGTGTCGACCGTGGGTACGATCTGCATTAAACAAACGCTAGACCTGGGCCGGTCCTGCGTCAATAACCTGATCAACTGTTTGGTTGCCTCTATGTCGAAGCTCACTGATGCGCCCGAAACCGGCGAGCCGCCGTCTCCGGCCAAGCCGAAGCGTCGGGTTGCCAAAAAATCGGATCTCTCAAGTCGCGAACTGCTGCTGCGCGCTGCCAGCAAGGAATTCGCCACAAAGGGCTTGGAGGGTGCTCGCGTCGACCAGATTGCTAAGAAAGCGGGGGTCAATAAGCAGCTCGTTTACCACCACTTCTCCAGCAAGGAAGCCTTGTACCAGGCGGTGGTGGAGCAGGCGTACGCCCGCATCCGCGCCGAGGAAGCCAAGCTGCATCTTGACGCGGGCGATGCCAAGGAAGCAATGACGCGGCTTGTCGTATTTTCCTTTGACTATCTCGCGGCCAACCGCGATTTCGTTTCGCTGCTGACCGACGTTAACTTTCATCAAGGGCGCCACTTCAAAGCGTCGGAAAACCTGCCGCAGCTGCATACGCTGCTTGTTGGCATGATCAAGGAAACACTTGATCGAGGCGCTGCCGCAGGCCAATTTCGGGCTGATGCAGACCCGGTGCAGCTTTATATCTCGATCGCCGGCCTGGGCTTCTTCTATTTCAACAACATCCATACGCTGTCCTCGATCTTTGACCGCAAATTCAACGACAAGACGCACATTGCTGAGCGTCGTGCGCATGTCGTTGACTTTGTCTTGCAGGCACTCCGGCCCGATTGACAGCATCAGATCGCCCGCATAGCATCCATCAACTAGTTGGTTGGTTTTGTTCTCTGGAGGGGGGTGCGGATGTCAGCGATTCAGGAGGCAGATCCGCGCATCGCCGGCCCAATTCAGCGTAGCCACCGGCGGGAATTATCTGACAAGCTACCCCGTTACGCCATTGTCGTCGGCATGCATCTGGCGGTGCTGCTGATCTGGCAGATTGCTGCCAGCTCTGGTGCCGTGCCCGCTTTCATTCTGCCGTCGCCGATGGCGACGTTGATGACCCTGGTCGAGCCGCGCTACCAGTGGCTCAGCAATAGCTGGGTCACCGCCGTCGAGATCTTTGTCGGCTACGCGCTGGCCGTGGCGTTTGGCGTCGTGGTGGCGCTGCTGTTCTCGTGGTTCCGCTTCCTCCAGATGGCCCTTTTCCCACTTTTCGTGACCTTTAGCCTTGTGCCAAAGGTGGCGCTTGGGCCGCTTCTGGTCATCTGGCTTGGCTATGGCATCACGACCAACATTATCTTTGCCTTTATCCTCTCCTTCTTCCCGATCCTGATCACCACCGCCCGCGGACTCCGCGAAGTCGAGCCCGATTTACTTGACCTGGTGCGGAGCCTGAAAGGATCGAGGACACAGATTTTCCTCAAGATCCAGCTGCCAGGCGCGTTGCCCTACATCTTCTCGGCCATGAAGGTGGGCGCCGTGCTTGCGGTAGCCGGTGCGATCGTTGGAGAGTTCGTCGCTTCCAGCCAGGGCCTTGGCTATCTGATGATCCAGGTGCAAGGGCAGCTCGACGCAGCCGGCATGTTCATGGCTGTGATCCTTCTCACCTTGCTCGGTGTCTTGCTCTATGCGCTGGTGCTGCTGCTTGAACGGATTTTCGTGGTCAAGGACGCCCGTCTTGACGGGAACTCGCCATGAGCCATGGTATCGGCAAGCTGGCCTTCGCTTCGGCGAATGACCTGCTGGAAGGATATAGGGACGGAACGATTTCGCCCGTGGACGCCCTGGATGCCGTCCTCGATCAACTCGACCGGTTGGAACCCGTGCTTAACGCCTTCTGCGTTGTGGACAAGGATGGTGCGCGCCAGCAGGCCGAGGCTTCGGCTAACCGGTGGCGACAGGGGCAGCCCAAAGGGCTGCTCGACGGCGTGCCCGTTTCGATCAAGGATATCATCCTGACGGCGGGATGGCCAACCCTGCGTGGCTCCCGCACCGTCGATCCCAACCAGCAATGGAATGAAGACGGACCCGCTGTTGCGCGCTTGCGCGAACATGGGGCGGTGCTGTTCGGCAAGACCACGACACCGGAATTTGCTGCTAAGGGTGTGACGGACTCGCCGCTGACCGGCATTACCCGCAACCCCTGGAACACCGGCCTGACGCCTGGCGGCAGCAGCGGCGGTGCTGGTGCTGCCGTAGCAACCGGCATCGGCCCATTGGCTCTCGCGACCGATGCTGGTGGCTCAATCCGCATCCCGGCGAGCTTTTCAGGCGTGTTCGGACACCGACCCTCGGCCGGCCGCGTGGCGATGTATCCGCCAACTCCTTATGCCTCGCTGGCCGCCTTCGGGCCTATGTCGCGAACGGTGCGCGATGCGGCACTGATGCTGTCGGTGATCGCCCAGCCCGACGTGCGCGACTGGGAAGCCGATCCCACCCCGCCTCTGCCGTACGCCGACCTCCTGGACAAAGCCGATCCGAGCACATGGCGCATCGCCTGGAGCCCGACCCTTGGCTATGTCGACCTGCACCCCGAAGTGCGCGCCATCGTCACGCGTGCCGTGGAAGTATTTCGCGGCCTCGGCGCGACGGTCGAGGAAGTCGAACACGTATTCGAAGATCCCTGGCCAGCCTTTCATCGCTTCAAGCGTGGACTGACGGCCTTCGCCTTCCGCAACGTTACGCCGTCCCAGTACAACTTGATGGACTCAAGCCTGGTCGAAGATATCGAGGAAAGCCGCGGTGCGACGCTTGAGGAACACTTGGCGGCCCAGGTGGAGCGCGCCATGCTGGCGCGGCGCATGGGTGAGTTTCACCAGCTCTTTGATCTCCTGCTGACCCCGACTCTTGCCGTGCCGCCTTTCGCGGTCGGCCGCAACAGCCCGCACGGCTATGACGGGCGCTCTTGGTACGGCTTCACCTACCCATTCAACCTGACGCGCCAGCCGGCCGCCAGCGTGCCGTGCGGCTTGACCGAAGCCGGCTTGCCCGTAGGCCTGCAGATCGTCGGCCCGCCCTGCAACGATCTTATCGTCCTGCAGGCTGCCCACGCCTATGAGCGCCAACTTCCATGGCAGCGTTTCGCGCCACTCGCCACGAGGACCAACACACCATGAGCGAACGCCTGATCCGCTTGCAGAACGTGCGCAAGGTTTATAAGACCCGGGACCGCGAAGTGCTGGCCGTTTCCGATGTGAACCTTGAGGTCAATATTGGCGACTTTGTCTCGCTGGTTGGGCCTTCCGGCTGCGGCAAAACCACCGTCCTCAAGATCCTGGCCGATCTTCATCACGCCGATGAAGGCGTCGTTGAGATCGGTGGCGACACAATCCCCTTCGTCGCTGGGCGCGATGTCGGTATGGTGTTCCAGCAAGCGCTGTTGTTGAAGTGGCGCAAGATTTTGGACAACGTCCTTTTGCCCGCTGAGATCCTGGGCCTACCTCTTAAGGCGAGCCGCGAACGTGCGCTCGACCTCCTCAATATGGTCGGGCTCAAGGGCTTTGCCGACCGTTACCCCTACGAGCTTTCGGGAGGCATGCAGCAGCGCGCCTCGATCGCGCGGTCCTTGGTGCACGATCCCAAGCTGGTATTGATGGACGAGCCCTTCGGTGCGCTCGACGCGCTGACGCGTGAAAAGATGAATCTTGAACTCCTGCGCATCTGGCAGGAGTCGCAAAAAACCATCATCTTCGTGACGCACAGCATTCAGGAGGCCGTGCTGCTCGGCTCCCGTTGTGCGGTGTTGACAGCAGGGCCGGCGCGCATGGCCGAATACTTCCCCATCGATTTGCCCTACCCGCGTACGCTTGAAATGAAAACTGGGGACGCTTTTGGCGCCTATACGCGCCGCATCTACAAGCTGCTCAATATGTGATCGGGTCGCTTCAGGCGAACTCCGGCCCGGTCAGCGCGAACACCCTGGCAGCGTCATCGAATGGTTCGCTCCGGCCATGGAGCATGCGGGTAAATTGGCGCTGCGAGGTGAACCCGCGCTGCCGCAGCACTGAATGGATTTCAACATGGCGATCCGGCACGTCGATATAGGCCGGTCCATCGATCTTCGGCAGGACCGCTCCCAGCAGGTCGGCTGCGACGGTGTCATCCACTGCAACGAGGGGGCCGATCTGCGTGGCTCTTCGCCCCTCGCGACCTAAAACAAACCCGACGCATTCGCTGCCGACGAACTTGGCCTTTGCCAGTCCAGGCTGGCGGCGGAGGAGGCTGGCAAGAAGCGGCGTGCGATCAAGGACGAAGGCGTTGCGATCGAGCGCCGCGATCGCCTCAAGATCTTCCGGAGTGGCCGAGCGAACGGCACACCCGTTGAGGTTTTGCGCGACGAGCGCGTCGCATTGGAGGCGCGTTATCGAGTAGATGTCACGATAGCCCAGCCGCAGGTAAACCTGGCGACCGGCAGGCGTGGCATCGAGCCCAGGCGTCAGTCCACACCCAGTCAGCCGTGCTCCGGCCCATTCCAGCAATTTCGTCGCATAGCCGCGACGTTGCTCGCTGGCCGTGACCAGCACCATGCAGACCCAGCCCACGGTCCCATGGGGGATTATGGCCGCCGTGGCGATAAGTTGGCCGTCACGGAACAGCCCTCGACCCTCGCCGACGGTGAGGATCGTGTTCCAGTCGTTCGCCGTCTGGTTCCAGCCCGCCTCGGCGACGAGTCGCATACAGGCGTCGACATCAGCAGACGTGAGGCGTCGATCGGGCGCTGACATGACCTTAATATGTCCCGGTGCGAACCTCAAAATGGGTTGCCTTGTTGAGGCTTCCCAAGCCACGCTTCAGCCAATCGGCCTGCCAATCGATCAGCGTAGCCAGCGCCACGGTAGGATAGCCGAAAAGTGAGGATGCACGCGACGTATTGGCGAGCCACGCTGTCGGTGCTTCCTCGCCGACCAACTTGACTTCGCATTCGAAGCGCCGGGCAAATTCCCGTGCGAGCCAAGCGATCGAGACGGTTTCCGGCCCCGATACGTTCAGCGGCCGAGCCGGCACTGATGTATGCAGCAGCGCGCGTATCGATTGCGAACAGGCGTCCCCCTGCCAGATCACGTTGACATGGCCCATCGAGACATCGATGTCCTCGCCCGCGAGGACCTTGGACGCCAGGTCATGCAAGACGCCGTAGCGCATATCAATGGCGTAGGAGAGTCGGAACAACAAGGCGGGGGTGTCGAGCGTCTTGCTGAAATGCTGGAAAATTCGTTCCCGCGCCACGCAGGACATGGCGTATTCGCCGGGCGGGGAAACCGGATCTTCTTCGCCCGACCCACCATGCGCCACCAGGGCGAAAGGATATACGCAGATGGTGGAGTAAACCACGATGCGGCTGCCGGCAAAATGTTCGGCGACCAGCGCCGGAACATGACTGTTCATCGCCCAGGTCAGTTCTTCCGAACCGCTCGAGCCGAACTTGCGTCCCGCCATGAAGATGATGTTCTTGGCGCGCGGCAGCGCCGCTACCTGCTCGCGGTCCAGCAAGTCCGCGGAAATCGTCTCGATGCCGTGGCTTTCGAGATAGGCTTTGAGCTTCGGCTCGGAAAACCGTGCCACTCCAAACACCCGGCGATCCGGCGCCGCTCGCTTGGCCATACGCGCGACCGTGGGCCCCATCTTGCCGCCAACTCCGACGATCATGATGTCGCCATCGAGCTTTTCGAGATCGGCAATGAGTTGCGCATCCGGGGAGGACATGAACTCGTCCAGTTCGGCTTCGCTGGCAAAGAAATTTGGCTGACGCGGGGTCATCATCGTCCCTCCCGTTGGTAGTTCAATGCCCGAGGAAACGGGCGAGGTTTTTTCTTACGAAGGTATCGTCCGTCAGGTGCGGATAGGCAGCAATGACCTGATCGAGGGCCTCGCGCTGACCGCGCCCCAGCCCCTCCTCGGGATCGAGGCAAAGGATATTTTCAAGCAGGCCTTGCCGACGCAAGACCTCATGGCATCCTGCAATGCAGCCGTGAAAATTGTTCTCGACATCGAAAACGGCAGCGTTCATCGCCGTGACCTGGGAATCGAGCGCCAGAAGCTCTTCCGGATTGGCGCCCTGAGCTGCCGCCCGCTTGCAGCGGTTGAAGATATCCACGGCCGAATGGGTCCAAACGCTCCAGTGACCGAGCAAGCCGCCTTTGATCCTGACTGTCACCGGCTGGTTGTCCCGATAAGCAACGAAAGGGAGCAGAAGGTCTAGGACGATGTGGTCGTCATTGCCGGTGTAGAGCGTAATCCGATCTTCAGCACCCGCATCCACCAGACCCTGGATCACATCGAGCGTGCGATACCGATTGAACGGCGCCATCTTGATGGCAATGACGTTTTCGATTTCGCAGAACCGATTCCAGAAGCTGCGTGGCAGATGGCGCCCACCCACAGCGGGCTGCAGATAAAATCCGAAAAGCGGAATGCGCTCGGCAACCGCGCGGCAGTGCTCGATGATCTCGTCTTCGCTTGCCTCACGCATGGCGCCGAGACTGAGGAGACCGGCATGGTAACCCAGACCAACCGCAACATCTGCCTCTTCGACGGCCTGATCCGTGCGGCCGGCAAGTCCGGCAATCATCGCCAGATTATGGTCGGGGTATTCACTGGTAACTGTTTCAACCGCTAAGCGCAGGACGGGCTCATAGAGCCCCACCGATCGGATGGCGAACTGCGTCGTGTGAACTCCTACAGCTAACCCGCCCACTCCGGAGTCGATATAATACCTAGTCAAGGCCCGCTGCCGACGTTGGTTTAACCGACGATCAGCATCAAGTGCTAACGGATGCGCCGGGATGACCAGTCCACCAGCAATCGCCTCGCGCAGCTCGGGTTTCAGCCCAACAATCTTAAGTGACATCTATTTACCCACTAACCAACTGTTTGGTTGAAAATAGCTATGAACACGCTAAAGTCAATGCCTGGCAGGATGTCAGTACGACCGGTTAATCAGAGTACTCGGACCGAAATCCCGGGGCAAATAGCCCGGATCAGAAGGTCGCGTGGAGTGAACGCGAAGCTACTATTGATCATTGCTCTCGAGCGACAACCGCAAACATCGCGACGGCCGCGGAATGAGAGACTGGAGGGCAGCTAGCCCTGCCTTAGGCCCAAAAAGCAGACGGTCCGCAAACGGCCCCTACCCTGCCCTTCCAACTTGCTGCCCCCGATCGGCAGTTCGGCAACATTCATAAGCAGACGCCTCGTTCGAGATCACAATTGGCGCAGCCGAGATTCCCCCCAGGACGAGGGCGAGCCGGTGATCAATCTTAGATAATCGGAGAGAATTGCTGGACCCGATGCGGTATCAGTGCCAGCGGTGAGCACGGCTAGGCGCCGTGCCAAAGACCCATCTCCACCTCCCCAATCATCCGGAGCAATAATATTACGAGTACCACCTATCTTCGATCGATAGCCTTCGATGTTGTGCTGGCCGTATGGACCTGCCTTTTCGCCATTGGCATTCCGTGGTTTGCAGTTGTCGGGGGTTCGGAACAGGCAATTCGGGCCGTTACTCGACTCTGGGCGCGCGGGCTGTTGGAGAGCTTGCGAGTAGTGGTCGGTTTAAAGCACCTGGAAACTGGCTATCCATGTCAGACGCCGTGCCTCATCATCTCTAATCACCAGTCCACCTGGGAGTCTTTAGCTTTCCTCGTGCTAGCACCGGACGTCGCAATCGTCGCCAAGAAGGAACTGCTGAATATCCCGGTTCTGGGCTGGTATCTACGACGCTCTCCGATGATCATCATCGATCGCGCCAGGGGGGCAAAATCGTTTTCCATAATGCTGGAGCAAAGTCGGCAGGCTCTCTCGCAAGGACGTTCTGTTCTCATTTTCCCGGAAGGCAGCCGAAAAGGTCCCTTCGAGCCCGTCAAGTTCAAGCGTGGCGCGGGGCTGTTGTATAAGCATTTGGGTGTTCCTGCCCTTCCAGTGGCATTAAACTCCGGGCGCTTCTGGAGCACCGCAGCTTCAGGGCCAAAGACGGCAGGTACAATAGCGGTATCCTATCTCCCAATCATTCCCCCCGGCCTGACCGAGGCCGAGTTCACGAGCATGACCGAGAGCATGCTTGAAGCCGAGCGGAGCAGAATTACCATGGCTGCCTAGTCGGAGGTGCGCGAGCGGCGCGCCCACGGTGATACTGGGACTATTCAGAGAAGCTGAGGGTCCAACCGGGGTCGGCACCGTAGGAGATGTTGGGTAACCATCCGGCTAAGCTCGTAAATCTATCAACCCTGAAGGCCCCGGCACTGGCCGGGCCGTTTTCGTGCAAGATCGATATGGCTAGATTGCAGCAGCTGCCCCCACTCAATTCGCTCGTTGTGTTTGAAGCCGCCTCGCGCTTGGGGAGCTTTTCCCGGGCCGGGCTGGAGCTGGGCCTCACGCAAAGCGCGGTCAGCCGGCAGATCGGCAAGCTCGAGGCGTTTATCGGCTCAAAGCTCTTCAACCGCGCCGTTCATGGCGTGGTGCTCACCCCTGTCGGCGCTGCCTATGCCGCTGATATTTCCCGGGTCCTGGGCGAAGTCGCCTCGGTGACCGAAGGGGTGCGGACCTGGTCTGGCCCGCGCCAGATCACCATTGCCTGCTCGCGCGGCATTGCCGATCAGTGGTTCATGCCCAGGCTGGCGCGGATGCAGCAGGAAATCGCCGGGCTCGAGCTGCGCCTCAAGGTGACCGACGACGTGGTGCATCTGCGGCTCGATGAGTTCGATCTTGCCGTGTTTTACCGCAGTGAGCGCCCGGCTGGCGTCAACCTCGTCGTGCTCGGGCGAGAGGAAATCGTGCCAGTCGCCGCGCCGAGCTTGCCGTTGCTGATCGATGCGCCGAGCCCGGTAACGATCGGCATCGAGGACACCATGCGTGAATGGCAGGACTGGCCCGACTGGTGGCGCAGCGCTGGCTTTACCCCGCTTGAAGCGACTCGCCGCTGGCTGTTGGGCGATTACGGCCTTTGTGTTGCCGCCGCCATGCAGGGCGGAGGCTATGTGCTGGGCTGGACCTGGCTGATTCGCGAGCAACTTGAAGCGGGCACCCTCGTGCCCATGCATGGGCACATGATGCAGTCCGAGGGGCGCTTTTACCTCATGCGTCCCGCCGACCGGCACCAGCGGCGCATCGCGCGCGAAGTGTCCGATTGGCTCATTGCCCACAATGTCAGCGAAGGCTGAGCCGACGCCTCAGGCCGCCGCTGCCGGGGGCTCGGCGTCATTGGCCGGCATGCTGATCCCTGCCGGCGCACCGGCAAGCTTGCGGCGCTGATGACGGCTGTGGATGTAGCCGAGCACGGTGAAAACCAGCCAGGCGACCTGGGTCAAAAACGACCCAAGGTTGAAATTCCAGAGCAGCGAGTATATCAGGCACACACCCCCGAGGACATTGAGCGCCGCATAGCGGCCGTCCTCGATCGCGAGCAGGCGCATCTGGATCAGTGCATAACCGACCAGGTAAGCCACAGCGCCGACGAGCCCTACGGCAGTCGCAAGCTCCATCTCGAATGCTCCTAAATGCGCCAGGGGAGGCGCCATAACACAGTCGACTTGCGGCCGCTGCAATTGCCTGAGGGGGCGCTGCGGTCCGTACAAATCAGATCGCGATCTAGCGCTGTTTGCGCCCGGTCTGCGCACGCCGGATTCTGATACGGGTATGATTTTAAATCATGCCTTGGGTCACCCTGCCCCGACTAGTATCCGCCATGGAACCGCACGCGCCCTCGAGCGGCGGCAAAAGAGAAAAACAAGGTAGGACTATGCCAAAGAACCCGTCACCCCACGCCCTCAGCCGCCGCCAGGTTCTGGCGGGCGCGGCTGGACTTGGCTTTACGGCTCTGGCGAGCGGCCTGCTCGTCCCCTCGGCGCAGGCGCAGGAGGCCACCCCCAAGCGCGGCGGCGTGCTGAAGTTGGGTGTCGGCGGTGGCTCGACCACCAACAACTTCGATATCCGCGTGCTCAATGACTGGGTGCCAGTGAACCACGCCTATATGGTGTTCAACGGCCTCGTGGAAATCGATAAGGACAATATGGTCCAGCCCGAGCTGTTCGAAAGCTGGGAGCCTTCGCCCGATGCGCGTGAATGGACGTTCAAGATCCGCCAGGGCGTGACCTTCCACAATGGCAAGACCCTCACCGCCGAGGACATCCTTTACTCCCTCAACCTGCACCGCGGCGAAGCCAGCACCTCTGCTGCGCGCTCGACCGCCAGCCAGTTTGCCGACGTCGTCAAGCTCTCCGAGACCGAGATCAAGATCGTGCTCGAAAGCGGCAATGCGGACCTGCCCTATATCCTCTCCGACTACCACTTCCTCATCGTCCCCGAGGGCTTTGAGGATTGGAACAACCCGGTCGGCACCGGCGCCTTCGTGCTGGAGAGCTACGAGCCGGGCGTGCGCGCACGATTTACCCGCAATGAGAGCTACTGGAAGCCCAACACCGCCCATGTCGATGCGGTCGAGGTCATCGTCATCAACGACATCGCCGCCCGCACCAATGCGCTGATGAGCGGCCAGGTCCACGCGATCAACCAGCTCGACTTCAAGACCGTCGACCTGCTCAAGCGCAATCCGAATTTGACGGTGGTGCAGTCGTCCGGCGGCCAGCACTTCACCTTCCTCATGGATTGCACCCAGGGGCCCTACACCGACAACAATGTGCGCCTCGCCATCAAGCACGCCATCGACCGTGAGCAGTTGCTGAGCACCGCCCTGCGCGGATATGGCCAGCTGGGCAATGATCACCCCATCCCGGCAAGCGACCCGTTCCATGCCGCAGATCTGCCGCAGCGCGCCTTTGATCCGGAAAAGGCGAAATTCTACCTCAAGCAGGCCGGCCTCGATAATCTCAGCCTCGAGCTATCGGCTTCCGATGCCGCCTTCTCAGGCGCGGTGGATGCCGCCGCCATCTTCCAGAACACCGCTGCTGCTTCGGGCATTACGCTCAGCATCAAGCGCGAGCCGATGGATGGTTACTGGTCCAATGTCTGGATGAAGGCTCCCTTCTCCATGGGCTATTGGGGCGGCCGCCCGACGGCAGACCAGATGCTGACCACCGCCTACTCCTCGACCTCGGTGCAGAACGACACCCACTGGCACAACGAGACGTTCGACGCCAAGCTCGTGGAAGCCCGGGCGCTGCTGGACCCGGTCAAGCGCAAGGAGATCCATGCTGAACTCCAGCAGATGATCTCCGATGAAGGCGGCGCCATGATCCCGATGTTCGGCGATTATCTCGATGCCGTTTCCAACAAGCTGGGTGGCGTGACCAGCCACCCCATGTTCAACTTCATGGGCGCACGCCTGGCTGAAAAGGTGTGGATCGAAGCCTGATGATCCAGCTCATCCTTGAACGGATCGCGCTGGGAATTCTGACGCTCCTGCTGGTGTCCGCGTTGATTTTCGCGGGCACCCAGCTCCTGCCGGGCGACGTCGCTTCGGCCATTCTGGGGCAAAACGCGACGCCGGAATCACTGGCCGCACTTCGTCAGGATCTCGGCCTCGATCTTCCCGCCTGGCAGCGTTATCTTTCCTGGCTGACCGGCTTTGTTTCGGGCGATCTGGGCATGTCCCTCGCCAACCGGCAGCCGGTGGCAGACCTGCTCTGGCCCCGCTTTGGCAACACCATGGCGCTCGCGGCCTATGCCGCCGTCGTGTCGGTGCCCGTGGCAGTGCTGCTTGGACTTGCGGCTGCCGTGCGGCGCGGCGGTGCCTTTGATCGGGCCAGCAACATCCTGGCTCTGGCCTTTGTGTCCCTGCCCGAATATTTCCTTGGGCTGTTGCTCATCCTCTTCCTGTCCGTGCAGTTCAACATCCTGCCCAGTCTCGCCGACATCTATGGGGGCATGAGCTTTGGGGATTGGCTGCGCGCCACCACCTTGCCTGCCCTGACCCTGGTTCTCGTGACCGTCGCGCAGATGATGCGCATGACACGCACTGCGGTCTTGTCGGTGATGGACCAGGCTTATGTGGAAACCGCTTTCCTCAAGGGTCTGCGCACCAAGCGGGTCGTGCTGCGCCACGCCTTGCCCAATGCGGCCGCGCCCATCGTCAATGTCGTGGCCTTCAACATCGCTTATCTCATCACCGGCGTCGTGCTGGTGGAGGCCATTTTCAACTATAACGGGCTTGGACGCTTCATGGTCGATGCCGTCGCCAAGCGCGACCTGCCTTTGGTTCAGGCTGCGGCCATGGTTTTTGGCGCCGCCTATGTCGTGCTCAACAGCATTGCCGACATCACCGCGATTGCCCTCAATCCGCGTTTGAGGCACGCGCAATGACCCGCAGGCTCCAGAATATTCCTCTTTCCGCTTGGCTTGGCATCACCATTGTCCTGCTCAACCTCGTCGTGTTCCTGGTCGGCCCTCTCCTCGCGCCCTATGGGCAAAACGAGATCGTGGGGAGCCCCTTTGATCCCCCGTCCGCCCAGTTCTGGTTTGGTCTCGACCAGAATGGCCGCGACATGTTCTCGCGCCTGCTGGCGGGCGCGCAGATGTCGATCGGGGTGTCGCTCGCCGCGTCCCTGATCTCGTTTGCAGTGGGCATTCCACTCGGCTTCCTCGCCGCCATTTTGGGCGGCTGGGTCGATACCGTCCTGTCGCGAGTCGTCGATACGGTAATGTGCATTCCCGTGCTGATTTCCGCGCTCGTGGTGTTGCAGGCCCTGGGCTCCTCGATCCCGGTGCTGATCTTCACCATTGCCCTGTTGGACAGCACGCGCGTTTTCCGTCTTTCGCGCGTCGTCGCCCAGAGCATAACCGTGCTTGAATATGCCGAAACCGCGCGGCTGCGCGGAGAAAACATGGTGTGGCTGGTCACGCGGGAAATCCTGCCCAACGCCCTGCCCCCACTCATCGCCGAGTTCGGCATGCGCTTCTGCTTCACCTTCCTCTTTGTTGCCGGCCTGTCCTTTCTTGGCCTTGGCATCCAGCCGCCCTTTGCCGATTGGGGTGGCATGGTCAAGGACAACCAGCAAGCCATTCTCTACGGCCTTTATGCGCCGCTGTTTCCGGCCGCCGCCATTGCCCTGCTGACCATTGGGGTGAACCTTGTCGTCGACTGGCTCCTGTCCAGCCGCGGCATTGCCCAGGGAGCTGACCGATGAGCAATGTTCTGACGATCCGCAACCTGCGCGTTGCAGCACCCAACGGAACCGTTCTGGTCGATGGCATCGATCTGGACCTGGCGCCCGGTGAGGTGCTGGGACTGATCGGGGAATCAGGTGCAGGTAAGTCCACGATCGGCCTTGCCGCCATGGGCTACGGCCGTGGCGGCTGCCGCATCGTTGCCGGCACTGTCGAGATCGGCGAGGTCTCGCTGACACAAGGCACCCGCGCCACCCGCGAAAAGCTGCGCGGTGCCCGCATTGCCTATGTCGCCCAATCGGCGGCCGCAGCGTTCAATCCCGCCATTCGTATCGGCGAACAGATCGTCGAAAGCGCCCTTTACCATGGCCGGATGAGCCGGGCCGAAGCCGAAGCCTGGCGGCTTGAGCTGTTGCGCACGCTGCAGCTGCCCAGCCCCGAAACCTTTGGCGATCGCTATCCCCATCAGGTGTCGGGCGGGCAGTTGCAGCGCGCCATGGTCGCCATGGCCATGGCTGCCCGTCCCGACATCATCGTTCTGGACGAACCCACCACCGCCCTCGATGTCACGACCCAGATCGAGGTTCTGTCCCTCCTGCGCAGTCTCATTCGCCGCTACAACACCGCGGCGCTCTATATCACGCACGACCTGGCCGTCGTTGCCCAGATCGCCGATCGCATCATGGTGCTGCGCCACGGCAAGCTGGTTGAAGAAGGCACGACTGAACAGGTTCTCGAGGCCCCCCGGCAGGACTATACCAAGCTGCTGGTGTCTGAGCGGCGGGCCGATCTGGGCGGGGCAATCGTCTCCAACAAAAGCGGCGAGATGCTGCTCGAAGTGCGCAATGTTCACGCCAGCTACACGAAAACACCGGTCTTGGACGACATCTCGTGCACGTTGCGGCGCGGCGAAACGCTGGCCGTGGTCGGCGAATCGGGCTCGGGTAAATCCACTCTCGCCCGCACCATCGCCGGCCTGCCGCCGCACGCGTCGGGCTATATTGCGCTCGCCGGCAAGCAGCTTGATCGCTCCTACAAGAAGCGCAGCCGCGAGGAATTGCGACGCATCCAGCTGGTCTATCAACTCCCCGACGTCGCCCTCAACCCACGCCAGACCGTGGGCCAGATTATCGGTCGGCCGGTGGAGTTCTATTTCCGCACCTCTGGATCGGCGCGTAACACTGAAGTTGCGCGCCTGCTTGAGCTTGTCGGCTTGCCGGGGGAGTTCGCCGAGCGCCTCCCTAGGGCCCTTTCAGGCGGCCAGAAGCAGCGCGTCTGCATCGCCCGCGCGCTTGCAGCGCGGCCCGACCTCATCATTTGCGATGAAGTGACATCCGCGCTCGACCCGTTGGTCGCAGAGGAAATCCTGCGGCTCCTGCGTTCGCTGCAGGACGAGTTTGGTTTGTCCTACCTCTTCATCACCCACGATCTGGGTGTGGTGCGGCGCTTGGCCGACCGCACCATGGTGATGCAGCGCGGCAAGATCGTTGAGGAAGGGCCGACAGCTGAAATCTTCCAGCCGCCCTTCCATCCCTACACCGAAGAACTCGTGACTTCGGTGCCCGAACTGCGCCGCGACTGGCTCGACAGCGTGCTGGCCAAGCGCGTGCCAGCCGCCGCCTGAGCCGCAGCCTTTCGGCGCCCGCTGCCAGGGCTCTGCCCTGGCATCTTCCCCATCTATTTCGGACTACCCCATGTCGATCCGCACTGAAGAACACATCTGGCTTACCCTCAGCGATGGCACCCGTCTTGGTGCCCGCATCTGGCTGCCTGAAGCGGAGGGTCGATATCCCGCCGTGCTCGAATATCTTCCCTATCGCAAGCGCGACGGCACCCGCGGCCGCGACGAGCCCATGCATGGCTATTTCGCCCAGCACGGTTATGCCGCCATTCGCGTCGATATGCGCGGATCGGGGGAATCTGACGGCCAGATGGCCGACGAGTACCTCAAGCAGGAACAGGACGATGCGCTCGAAGTCATCGCCTGGATCGCCGCCCAGGACTGGTGCGACGGCAGTGTGGGGATGATGGGCAAGAGCTGGGGCGGCTTTAATGGCCTGCAGGTCGCCGCTCGCCGACCGCCCGCACTCAAGGCGATCATCACCGCCTATTCCACCGACAATCGCTTCACCGACGATATCCACTACATGGGCGGCCTGCTGCTCAACGACAATCTCTGGTGGGGCACCATCATGATGGCCTATCAGGCCCGCCCGCTTGATCCCGCGATCGTGGGCGAGGGCTGGCGCAAAGCCTGGCTCGAGCGCCTTGAACAGCTGCCGTTCTTCCCCGGCTTGTGGCTGAAGCACCAGCGCTACAACGATTACTGGAAGCATGGCTCGGTCTGCGAAGACTTCAACGACATCGCAGTACCGGTGCTTGCCATCGGCGGCTGGGCCGATAGCTACACCAACGCCGTGCCCCGCCTGCTCGAGGGGCTCAAGACCCCCCGCAAGGCTATTATCGGCCCCTGGGGCCATGTTTATCCGCAGGATGGCATTCCCGGCCCCGCCATTGGCTTCCTTCAGGAAGCGGTGCGCTGGTGGGATCACTGGCTCAAGGGCCGGGACACCGGCATCATGGATGAGCCGGACCTGCGCGCCTTTATCAATGACAGCGTCGTGCCCACGGGCACACGCACTCAGGCCCCCGGCCGCTGGGTGGGCGAGCCGTCCTGGCCCTCGCCCACAATCACCGCGCAAGCCTTGCACCTGGGCGCCGACCAGCGCCTGCACTCGGCTTGCGCTCCATCGGCCCGCTTCAACATCTGCTCTCCACTTAGCCACGGCAAAGCCGGTGGCGAATGGATGGCCACAGGCTGCCCGGGCGAGCATCCGTTGGATCAACGCCTTGATGACGGGGGGGCACTCGTCTTTGATACCCCGGTCCTTGATAACGAGGTGGAAATCCTAGGCGCGCCCGTCCTCAAGCTCCGCCTGGCCGCCGACAAGCCAGTGGCGCAGATCGTCGCCCGCCTCAGCGATATCCGCCCCGATGGCACCGTGTCGCGCGTTAGCTTCCAGGTCCTCAACCTCACCCATCGCAACAGCCACGAACATCCCGAGCCTCTCGAGCCCCGCCAGTTCTATGACGTCGTCGTCAAGCTGAACGACTGCGGCTATCGCTTCGCCAAGGGCCACGCCATCCGCCTTGCCCTCGGCACCGCATATTGGCCCCTGGTCTGGCCGTCGCCGGAACTCGCCACTCTTACCATCGATACCGCTGGCTCGAGCCTGCACCTGCCCGCACGTGGTGCCGAGGGTCCGGCAGTGGCTTTTGCCGAACCGGCACACGGTCCCCTGACGCCGATGACCCAGCTCGATCCCGGCACGGTGCAGCGCTGGACCATGCAGGATCACGTCGCGGGCACCACCACCTATGTCACTAAGGGCATTGGCGGGCTCTTCGGCGAGGGCATCCTGCGCTTCGACGACATCGAAACCACCCTCAGCCACAGTCTCAAGCGCGACCTGACGATCGCTGACCATGATCCCGCCTCAGCCCGCTATGTGCTGACCCAACGCTACGAGATAGGCCGGGAGGGTTGGCGCGTCATCATTGAGAGCACCACCCGGATGCATTCGGACCGCACCCATTTCTTCGTGTCCGGTGAACTAACCGCCACCGAAAACGGCCGCGAAGTTGCCCGGAGATGCTGGGATCAGCCCGTCCTGCGGGATTTGATCTAGAGCGGCCCGACGGCCGGCACCTGCTTGGGTCTCGCCAACCGGCAAAACAGAAGGCGAACATGTCGCAAGAAGTCAAACGCACTCGGGCCCAGTACCTCAACAGGCTAGCTGTAGCCGTGCTTGGAAGCAGCGCCTCGGCAGTTGTCGCAGGTGCTCGCTTTGGTGGCTCGTACCCGCTGCTGGGGGCAGCCTAATGCTTCACTGGCGGACCATCCAGGCTGTCAGCTAGGAAGCGAGGTGTTATCGAGTTGATGCCGAATAAGTGGTGAGCTCAACTTGCCTCGGCATTTACCTCTTCAGTGTGCAGCGCAGATTTCGGTTCCGGACACCGCACGGACGCTCACTGCCCAGCTTACTTTCCACTGATGGCGCCTTTCGGGAGTTCGAACCTAGACCCCGAATGTCTTAAATGGGGTCGTAATCCGTCGGTCCGCTTTCGGGCGAACGTGGTTCAAAAGCAGAAGTGACCCTTCCCCTGCCACTGTGAAGGCAGCATTCTTCGACCGACACAGTCAAGTAAATGGCCACTCTGTTGCACTAGAGAGCAGCTTGAAACTGCGCGCAACACGTTACTGCGGCGGCAGGCATATCTGCTCTGACGGACCCAGGATTAATAAGCGTATTACTCAGTTAAAGCCGGCGATCGTTCCTGTCCGTCTGCGGGGCGCCGCTTCAAGTCCTGGTCGATCCCGACCAATTCTGCGAACGGGTTGCACTGTTGCGCGCAAAGCCCGAGCTAGCGCTGGAGCGAAAGGCGCCTCCGGATAGATTCGAAGCGGCCTGGCTCAAGATGAAGAAAGGCGATTCTGCCGATGACTATTCATGCCTGTCGCCAACTGCGCCCGAGGTTGGCATAGGCCTTCTACTGCCAACGATGACGCGATATCGTTCGATCAAGGCATGGCCCCGGCCTCATCAGGGGACATTAGTCCCGGGCCTTCAACTACTTCCATTTAGCGCTCGCCTCGATGATCGTGGTAACGGCGTGAAGTTGCAAACCGCGTCCCGCGATGCGACGTCGTCGTGCTCGCAATGTCGTCCGATGCAGCAAGCCGGACAACTGATGATCTGAGGACCTGAACGACTTGACGTCCAAACCTACAATCGAGGATCGAGTTATTTCGTTGGGGCCCGGTCTTTCGGCAATTCCCGAGCGCCTGCTCCTGGCACACGCCCGTGACAGTCTTGACCAGACAATCCATCACAGCTTCACGCTCCGCGGGATGAATGCAGTTCAGGGCATTTTCCAGGCTGAGCTCGAAGGTTGAGCGATCCCGTCCAACAAATTCGGAGAGCTCGTCTGACCACGACAACTGGTTGCTGGCCGGCTGCCAGGACCAGAAGCCAGTCGGGCGAGTTTTTGTGCTTCGGTGACTTCGCAAAACTGGGCAGTCAATTCGTCGGACATGTCTGCGGCGCCCTCTAGGCTTCATCTCCTCATCTGAGACCTTGCCGAAGTAGGGCCTGACACAACAAGGAAGTGTTACCCCGCGGGGGATGACCGGCGTACAGAGGTATCTGCCTAGCCTTGGCGCTGCCCATCAATGCTGGTCTGGTGTGCCGGACGGGAGCGGTCCCGGACGGTGCCGGGCTCCCCATTCGTGCAGTGTGGCCAGGATCGGTGTCAGGGAGTGTCCGAGCGCAGTGAGTTCGTATTCAACCCTGGACGGCGTTTCGGCGGAGACGGTTCTGACGATGACACCATCCGCTTCCAACTCCCGCAACTGCAGCGTCCCTGACGCGATAAACCAGCCAGACCTCGGGCTTCGCGCCAACTGAACGAACGGAGCGGGCCCAGGTGAGCAAGTCTATGCTGCCACTCCTGCGCGAGTCAGCCGCCCGCCGGATATTGCCGGCAGTGGCCGCGAAAATCGGCCGACGAATGGCATTGCCAGATGCTACGGCTACGCCATTCGTCTTTCCTGTTCCAACTCAAACGGCCGTTATTCGCCGTTAGACGTTGGCAAGTCTGCACGCCTGGCTCCCCCGGGGCAGTGCAGCTTTGTCAGTATAAACGTTCCAGCTTGCTGTCCTCGGTCTACTTGGTCGTGAGATTATAGTAGGTGACGTCTGCCGAGGAGCCCTGCACGAAGCCTTCCACATTCGCCCGATCGGCCCGCTGCGAGGTGGCCTGGAACATGATGACGTAGGGACCCTCATCCAACAGCCGTTTTTGCAGGTCGATATAGGCCCGCATGCGCGCCTCGGTGTCGCTCTCCTCGGCGGCGGCCTTGGTCGCGGCGGTTAGCTCAGGCGAGTCCCAGGCATTGCGCCAGGCCAGCGGCTTGGCCGTGGCTTCGTCCGAATTGTCGTTGTTGGTGATGAAGCCGTCGGCATTGGTGTGCGGGTCCATGTAGTCGGGGCCCCAATAGACCATCAGCGCCTCGTGCTCGCGCGCGCGATACTTGGTCAGCATGGGCGCCATTTCCGAGGACACGATGTTCACGGTGACCCCGGCTTGCGCAAAGGTCGACTGCACCGATTGGGCCATGTTGACAAAGGGCGAGAAATTGGGCGCATCGAGGTCAAGGGTGAAGCCGTCAGGCAGGCCGGCTTCCGCCAGCAGCGCCTTGGCTTTTTCCGGGTCGAAGTCATAGGGGTTCTCGTTATAGGAGGCCCAGAAGCCCTCCGCCCAGAATGACTGGTGCACCTGCGCGGCCCCCTTGAGGAACGAATTGGCTATGCCCTCGTAATCGACGAGGTGTCGCAGCGCCTGGCGAACCTTGGGATCCTGCAGCTCCGGGGTCTTTTGGTTGAGCCCGATATAATAAAGCAGCGCCTGCGGGACCGTGGTGACCTCGATGTCGGCATTGCCTTCGATGGAGGCAATCTGGTCCGGGCTCAGGTTCATTGCAATGTCGACATCGCCCTTCTCCAGCGCGAGCCGCTGGGCCGAGGCTTCGGGAATGTGCTGCACCACGACGCGCTTGAGATTGGCCTCGCCGCCGCGATAGTTCGGATTGGACGCCAGAACAACGGCCTCATTGGGCGTCCAGGAGCGGATCACATACGCCCCCGACCCGGCCGAAGTGGTCTTGAGCCACGCATTGCCCAGGTCACCATCAACTTCATTTTCGAGGGCGAGCTTGCTGTCCACAACGGAGCCGACCACGGAACCAAGCAGCGCATAAACCAGCGAGGGCGCGAAATCGACGCCGATCTGGACCACCAGGGTCGACTCGTCCGGTGCAGTCACCATCGTGTCGACATTCTCCTTGGTCCAGCCCAGTTGCGAGAGCAGAAACACCGGCGACTTTTCGAGCTTGATCACCCGTTGCAGCGACCATGCGGCGTCGCCTGCAGTCACGGGGTTGCCCGAAGCAAAGGTCTGGCCCGGCCGCATCTTGAACGTAAAGGTTCTGCCGTCTTCGCTGACTTCAACGCTCTCGGCGGCGCCGGGGACCAGACTGTTCACGTCCGTCGGCTCGAACCGCATGATGCGGTCATAGGCGTTGGCGAGCACCTCGATGCCCGAGAGCTCATACGCCTCGGCGGGATCAAGGGAGATCAGATCGTCGATCTGTTTGGCGATCACCAGCGTATCGGCCGGTGTCGCGGCAAACGCGTGAGGCATGAGCGCCAACAGCGCCCCCGTAACAAGACTATATTTCAGGCCGTTCCACATGCACGTCTCCCTATGGAAGTCCTTCGCGGTCGTTTGCGAGCGAGGATCTTACCGCAACCACGTCATGTGAAGTGCTTTTGCCTAAAAAGACAAGAGACTGGCTAGGCGCCTGCCCGCGTAAAGCCACGGCTTGCTTGAACCAGGTTGCGCGTGTACTCGACTTTCATCTTGCCTGCCCGCAGGTCCTCGGCGCTGATCACTTCAACCACCCGGCCGAGCTGCATGATGGCAATGCGGCTGCAAAGATGCGCCACCACCGCAAGATCGTGGCTCACCAGGATGGATGTGAGGCTGTAGCTGCGCCCGAGCCGCCCCAGCAGATTGAGGATTTCGGCCTGGATGGATACGTCCAGCGCCGATGTCGGCTCATCGAGCAGCAGGATTGGCGGTTTGAGCATCAGGGCGCGGGCAATGGCTACCCGCTGGCGCTGGCCGCCGGAGAGCTGGTGCGGATAGCGGAAGCGCTGCATGGGTTGAAGTCCGACATCGGCAATCGCTTGCGAGACCTTTGCGTCGATATCGCCTTCCCGGTGGATCTCAAGCGGCTCCCTGAGGGTGTCGTCGACGGTCTTGCGCGGATGCAGGGAGCCGTAGGGATCCTGGAACACATATTGCAGCAAGCGCCGATCGGAGCGTCGTCGACTGCCAGCGGGCCGGCCGTTGACCTCGATGGTTCCATCACTGGGGGGCACGAGGCCCGCAATCGCCCGCAGCACGGTGGACTTACCTGAACCGGACTCGCCAACAATGCCAAAGCTTTCACCCGGCGCCACCGCAAAGGAAACGCCCTGCACGGCGCGGATTTCCCGGCTGCCCACACGAAAAATGATGTCGAGATTGTTGACCGAGATCACGCGAGCCACTCGGGGTCGCGGACCATGGTCGCAAGTTCAGCCTGTTGGGCATCGAGCGATGGAGTCGCGGCCACCAACGCCCTTGTATAGGGGTGGCGCGCATTGTGAAGGTCCCTGGCCGCGCATTGCTCGACAATGCGGCCGCCATACATGATCAGCACGCGGTCGCAGAAGCTCGCCACCATGGTCAGATTGTGGCTGATCATGATGAGCCCCATGCCGCGGTCACGCACAAGATCATCCAGAATGCGCAGGACTTCGTTCTGCACAGTGACGTCAAGCGCCGAAGTCGGCTCGTCGGCGATCAGCAGGTCAGGTTCGGCCACCAGCATCATGGCAATCATCACGCGCTGGCCCATGCCGCCCGAGAGCTGGTGGGGGTGGAGCCCATGAACCAGTTCGGGGTCGCGGATCTGCACCGCCTCGAGCATCGCCAGCGTCCGCTGCCGGGCGTCGGCGCGGGACGTCTTGATGTGCAGCAGCAAGGTTTCCTCGATCTGCTTTCCGACGGTCTGCACCGGGTTGAGCGAATATTTGGGATCCTGCATCACCATTGACATACGGCGGCCGCGCAGTTCGCCCCATTCACGCTCGGTGCAACCCAGCAGGTTCTTGCCGGCGTAGGACATTGTTTGCGCCGTGACAGTGGCCGAGCGCGGCAGCAGGCCGAGAAGCGCCCGTCCCATTGTGCTTTTGCCTGATCCGGATTCCCCGACGACACCGAGGCGCTCCCGGCCCAGGGTGAAGCTGGCGTCCCGGACCGCGCGCGTCACGCCGGACCGTGTTGGAAAGCTAACCTCGAGGCCTTCAACGACAAGAAGATTATCGGTCATTGGATTTCGGATCAAACACGTCACGCAGCCCATCGCCCAGCAGATTGAACCCCAAGCTGACGATGAAGATGGCGAGCCCGGGAATGGTCGCCACCCACCACTGGTCAAGAATAACTTCGCGCCCCGCCGAAACCATTGCCCCCCATTCAGGAGTCGGCGGCTGGGCGCCAAGGCCAAGAAAGCCGAGACCGGCGGCGGTGAGAATGATTCCAGCCATGTCGAGGGTGAGGCGGACGATCACCGAGGACAGGCAAAGCGGCACCACGTGTCGAAACAAGATCCGCCCGGTCGAGGCGCCCTGAAGGACTGCCGCCTGGATGAAGTCGCTATGGGCGATCGCCATGGTTTCCGAGCGCGCCAAGCGGGCATAGGCAGGCCAGGACGTCAGAGCAATGGCGAGCACTGCGTTTTCAATGCCCGGCCCGAGCGCCGCAGCAAAGGCAAGTGCCAAAATCAGGCGGGGGAAGGCCAGGAATATGTCAGTGATGCGCATCAACACCACGTCCAGCCAGCCACCCGCATAGCCTGCCGCGGTGCCCAGCGCGAGGCCAATCGGCACAACCACAACAGAAACGAGAAGCACGATGGTCAGGGTCGCCCGTGCCCCGTACAGTGTTCGAGTGAAGATGTCGCGGCCCAACTCGTCGGCACCAAACCAGTAAGTGGCGGAGGGCGGTGCAAGCCGGTCGCTGAGCACTGACTCGAACGGTGACTTGCCCATGGTCAACAAGGGCGCGAACACCGCCAGCAGAACCAACACCGTGACAATCACCAACCCGATCAGCGCCGTTGGATTGGCGACAACGGCGCGGAAACTGCGGTAAACGCTGCCGAATATGGCCTGACGCCGGGACTGGGGCGCGTCGCTTGCCAGCCACTGTCCAATGGTGTCGCTCATGAGCGCCTCAGCCGCGGATCGAACAACTTGTAGAGCATGTCGGACACGACGTTGATCGTGATAAAGACCGCGCCAACCAGCACCGTCCCGCCGAGCACGGCGTTCATGTCGCTGTTGAACAAGGCGCGGGTGATGTAGAGACCCAGCCCCGGCCAGGCGAACACGGTTTCCGTAAGCACGGCTCCTTCCAGCAGCGAGGCATAGCTCAGCCCGATTACAGTGATCAGCGGCACCATGATGTTGGGGAATGCGTGCCGCCAGACTGCGCCCCAATAGGAGTTGCCCTTGATGCGCGCCGCGATGACATATTCCTGGCTTAGCTGGTCGATCATGAAGCTGCGCGTCATGCGGGCGATATAGGCAAGCGAGAAGTAGCCCAGCAAGCTCGCGGGCAGTATCAGGTGACTGAAAGCATTCGAGAAGATCTCCCAGTTTCCTTCCAGCGCTGCGTCGATCAGGATCACGCCGGTGCGGTGCTCAAGGACGCCCTGGTAGAACACATCCAATCGACCAGTTCCTGCCACCCAGCCGAGCTTGCCGTAAAACAGGAAAAGTCCAACCAGACCGAGCCAAAAGATCGGGACGGAATAGCCGAGAAGACCCACCACCCGGATAACTTGATCCGGCCAGCGGCCCTTGGCGGCAGCTGCAACAACCCCCATTGGAATGCCAAGCACCACCCCGATGATGATGGCGATAGTTGCAAGTTCAAACGTGGCCGGAAATACGCGCAACAGGTCGCTCAGCACCGGGCGCGAGGTCAGCACCGAAACCCCGAAATCGCCGGACACGAGGCGCTTTAGGTAGATGCCGTACTGAACAAACACCGGTTGGTCGAGCCCGAGCTCCTTGTAGACCGCATCATAAGTTGCCGCGCCCACCCGGTCGCCCGTCACAGCGAGCACCGGATCGATATTGGTCAGGCGGCTGATCAGAAAGGTTACCGCGGTCAGGCCAACAAAAGTGATCGCGAGGGTAAGTACAAGTGAGGCAATCCGGCCTAGAACAGCCATCGGCCGCTTGCCGCTGACGCCTCGCGCAGCAATCTGACCGCTAGGGGCCTGAACTTCGGCGCTCACTCTGCCGCGCCCACACGCATTACGACCTGAAGACGTGCTGGGCTGCATAGCGCGGCCCGGGTTCCGAACCACTCTCTCTGGCCGCTACGCGGTCTGCGGCTTATGGGAGGAACCGGCCTGCTACGGTTGGTACGCAGCATCAAATCAGTGGCCATGTCGAGGTCTGTAACTCTAGAAAGCATGGCATCTACCATCCGCGCAGGCGAACCTTCCGCGTCCACCAACAAGATCCGGGGTTCCGCACCGCGACGGTGGCGGTGACAAATGCACCTGCCGCCGACATAGTTGGCCCCTCATGGACCAATACTTGCCACTCATTATATTTCGGCGCAAGGCAAGCCTGATATACATTGGAGCTTTATATACAGCCCCCGCACCCAGCAAATGCGCGGGGCGCAGCCCATCGTTCGTTTGATCGCATGAGCGAAGGCACTCTGTGAGGTGCAGCGGAGGGCTGCGGCAACCTCGACAACAGCTTCGCCCGTGCAAGTTTTCGTTGTGCCGGCAGCATCCGCCACCCTGCAGGGCGGTGGTTACCCCGCACAAGGCAGCGGGGCTAGCGCCGGAATTGCAACTGCTTGGTTCGATCAAAAGCCGTGTTGGGCCATGAGTTCGATGCCTTCCCGCGCGACCTCGTCGCCGTCCTCGAACATGTTGCGCCAGGCCCCGACGCCAGCCGTGATGTCGGGATGGGAAATGGCAGACGAAAAGGCCTCGACGCCAACCAGCCCGCTATACTCAGCCGCCTTGAGCCGCTGCAGCAATGGCGAGAACTGGATCGTGCCCCGGCTTAACAAACCACGGTGGTTCTGGTCGATCTCGAAATAGGCAAGATGCGGCAGTGCCAATTCCAGCGTGGCCATCATGTCGTCTTCCTCGATATTCATGTGGAAGGTGTCGAGGTCAACTTTCACATTGTCGGCGCCGATCGCCTCGATGAGGCGCACAGCGTCGGCGGCGGTGTTGATCAAGTTGGTTTCATAGCGGGTGACCACCTCGAGCGAGAGTATCATCCCCATGCCTCGGGCCGTTTCCGCAACCAGCGCCAGCCCTTCTGCCGCGGCCTTGAAATTGTCTTCGCCGGCAACGCGTGAGGCTTTGCGATGGAAGGCGTGCGTGGTGTTTTCTCGATGCAGCAGGACGGGGCGCCCTTGTCGGAGTTCCGTATGTTGCTTGACGCGGCGATTACCGCAGGGGTGGAACAATATATTCACTCGACCGTCTCTGGCGTGCCCCAGCAGGAAGAGATCTATGGACATGATGCGGATGAACTGAAGCCCAACTATTGGCCGTCCAAGATTAATCAGGAACGGTGGGTGCGTTCGGCGCCGTTTCGCTACCATGCCTTCCTGCGGCCCGCCCTGATCCTGGACAACCTCGTGCTACGCGCCAGCTTCCTCTATCCGCGCTTAGCGACGAATGCAGATATTCTGATCGCCATGTCGCCAGATCAGCGGGTATCCTTCGTTTCCTACGATACGATTGGCCGGGCAGCAGCCGAGATGCTCACCGATCCACAGCGGTTCCATGGAGCGGAAATAGAGCTTGCCGACGCGTATGTCTCCTATGCTGAACTCGCCGAAGTGCTCGAAAGCAACAGCGGCAAAGCGGTGAGCGTAACATCAGTCAACGTAGATGAGGCTGTTGCGCTCGGCCTGCCGGCGAGGGTGGCCCTTTCACATATTTGGTTGGCAGATGTCGGTTATCCCGCGCGCCCCGAAATGCTGCAGCGTCATGGAATTGAGCCTCTCACCATCACGGACTGGGTCAGCCGCAACATCGGCAGAATAAGCGCCGTCGCCTTTCGATGAAGTCGAGAAAGCCGCTGTCGAGCACCTCCTGTGCCAAGGGCATGATGCGGAGTGCGGCGTTCGATTTCAGCTTCAGTTCTTTGCGGCGGCTACGGTGACGAGGATCGCCATCGAAATCGAAGTGTAGCAGGTCAAGACACATCCGGCCGTGCAGCATGCGGAAATCAAATACACTGAGTTGAGTGAACTCCTGCAGCCGCAGACCTTGACGGAGATTGATGCGCGGCCACCAAAAATCAGCGGAATTTCTTGGTTTTTGGCCAGTCCGACGCATAATCTCGGCCTGCATCTTCATCGAGAACGGCAGCCGGACCACAACGTTGAGAACGTCCTCGTCATTTTCACCTTGGACGGATTTCACAGCGCTAACGGGATTGCTGGTGAGCAATGCCCCTCTCCACCAGATAGCCAAAGAATCCACGGACGATTGTCAGGTATTTGCTGTTTACGGTGGTTGAACTGATGCTCGGCAGAGGAACCGCACGTCGTTGGTTGAGCGCGATCGCGCGAACAGGATCATCTGTCTTAAGGTGCTTGATTGCATCATGAGGCATCTGGTCGATCAGATCGCGATAACCGAGAAGATCGCCCTTGTTATACTCATGCACGGGCTTGTCGCCGACGGTGCAAGCGAAGATGCGCATCTTGGTGCCCACCTCGCTGAGATACTGCTCCCCCCGACCAGCCTTGCGTAAAGCAGCGATATGCTTTGGCAGGAAAAATGTGAGAGGCATAGCTGCGTCAGGGTGGGTTTTGCCGAGGTTGATTGCCTCGATCACAGCCTGCGCAATTTCTCCAGAGCTTTGGGAGGTCAGCGATTTAAACGGCTGTCGCTGTGGCTCAGGGCCGCGGGAAACGGGGTGCGGTTCCGATGCTGTGATCACGGTTGCCGGCGGTGCACTGATTTCCCCTGCAGCTGCAGGTTCGGCACCAACTAGGCTGTCCAGCAATGCCCGGTACCGCAACCTCTGGGACCATTGCTGGCCGGACCGATCCAGATCGTCCATGACATTGTCAAGGACTGCACTCAACGCATCGCGCACGCCGGGCGTCAGCCCTGCGTTGCGCAATATCGCGAATGCTTCCTCGACCACCAAGATCAGTGCCCACGCCCTTTGCCGGGCTACCCGGGCATTGCACGTACGCAATGACCGCCGGATGTCCGAACTGCCAAGGCGATCAATCAGGTCGACGGGCACCGATTTGCGGAACCAGTAGACCGAACCTCGCCGGTGCACCAAGGATGCAATGGACTTAAGCAATGAACAAACGCCCCGTCGGATGTGACGGGATGCTGTGACAGAATCCGCGTTTTGATTCGGACTCTCGGTCTGCATTTTCAACGGCTTAGGAGTGGCGGAGAGGAAGACCGCCTCCGACCAACTCGGAATGAGCCGGAGAGTGTCGCAAAAGGTTCGCATAGAGGTCGGAAGCGCCTGCGTGAACGGCGATTTTTCTGTTTACTTGCGCCGTAATCGCGCATTATTCGTCGTTGTGTGTCCGTAGGCCAATCCGGGGGTTGATCCGGGTTCATAACGGTGGGTGCTTATGAAACTCTCGGTCAAGAAGGTGGAGCGCCTCACTGAGCCGGGCAGGTATGGCGACGGGCGAGGATTATACCTCCAAGTAACCCCTACAGGAACTAAGTCCTGGCTTTTCCGCTACGAGCGAGACGGCCGTGAGAAATCGATGGGCTTGGGCAGCGTCGCAGACTTTACTCTTGAAGAGGCTCGAGACAAGGCACGTGATGCGCGTCGCGCATTAGCGGATGGGCGAGACCCACTAACGGAGAAGCGGGCGAAGATGGCCGCCAGCTCACTTGCGGCAGCGAAAACCATTACGTTCAGGGACGCGGCGCAGCACTACTACGACCAGCACAAAGCGCAGTGGCAGAATCCGAAGCACGCAGCTCAGTTTCTTTCTACGTTGCGAGACTACGTGTTCCCACATTTCGGTGAATTGCCAGTTGGAGAGATCGGCACTTCGGAGGTTTTGAGAGCGCTTGAACCCATCTGGCACAGCAAGACCGAAACTGCATCTCGGGTCCGTGGCCGAGTAGAAAAAGTGCTGGCCTGGGCCACGGTTCGTGGCTTTCGCAATGGTGATAATCCCGCTCGCTGGACTGGGCACCTGAAGGAGGCGCTGCCGGCCCGCTCCCGCATCTCAGCCGTTTCCCATCATGCTGCACTCCCTCACGCCGACATTCCGCACTTCATGAGCGTTCTGAGCGCTCGCGAGGGAAGTTCGGCGCGAGCGCTGGAGTACACGATAATCTGCGCAGCAAGGACCAGTGAAGTCACCGGCGCTAGATGGGACGAAATCGACTTAGAAAATCGGGTTTGGACTATTCCAGCGGAGCGCATGAAAGCCGGCAAAGAGCACCGCGTCCCGTTGAGCCCTTCTGCAGTCAAAACTCTCCGAGCTTTGCCGCGCGAGGAGGGCAATTCGTTCGTGTTCGCTGGGCTGCGGAGGGGAACTGGGATCAGCAACATGGCAATGGCGTCGGTGCTAAAGCGGATGGGCTTTGATCATGTTACGGTACATGGCTTTCGATCCACCTTCCGCGACTGGGCAGCAGAAAGCACAAGCTACGCAAATCACGTCGTGGAAATGGCTCTCGCGCATACAATCATAAACAAGGTTGAGGCAGCTTACCGACGCGGCGACCTGTTCGACAAGCGCCGGGAGTTGATGCGTGATTGGGCAAAGTACTGTAGCGAATGATCTAGCGCGGTTCTGGAGCTCGATGATCCCACCCCTAAAGGCACTTACATCGACATGTGCACGAAGTTGCCGGTGATGGACCTGGGGGCCATTACGGTGCCGGTGATGTCATTCGCGGCGAATGGGATGGCATCCCCTCAGAGACTGACGTTCTGGCCTTCTTCACCGCTCTGCCCAACCCCTACAAGCAATTGATCATCCTGCCAGGGTCGCCCATGCGGCTCTCACCGCGAAAAACTACGCGCCAGCGACCCACACGCTGCTCTCGTACCTGTCGCGGCCTAACGCAGTTTAATCTCGGCTAGAAGCTAGGCGACGATGAGCCATTGCCCCTGCATCGTCTGGCACAGGCCTCCGGCAACCTGTGTCGGGGCTTGCAGGACCGGTAAATCGGAATGGCTATTGAGCGTCATGGTTGTTCGGTTAACAGTCCTCCTTTGGTTGCCGACTGCTCGCGCGTCCGCCAAGGAGGGAGGCGATGTACAGTTACAGCGTCAAGGTCCGCACGAAGACCTATCTGTGGGGATCGGCCGGCGTTGTTGTTGGGCTCGACGATCCGCTGTTGCTGATGATTCACAATGACCCGCGCGGTGACGAGATCGTGCTCACCGCTGAGCCGGCCGCCGGGGGCCTTGGCACCCTGCAGCCGGGCGAGTGCTGGACCTATCCGTTAAAAGGGCTCACCGGCCTTTTTGCCGATTGTGACGCCGATAGCACGGTGAGTTGCACGATCATGGCCTTGAGATCCTAGATGGCGATCCGCGCGGACGAGGGAGCACGAGAATGGTTTCTGCAAAGGCGATCGATCTGAGCGTCCGCCCAACCCAGTCTGCGGATCTTTGCTATCCCCTTAGCGGCATAATCGAGTATCTGCCGGAGGACCTGCTGGGTAGGACAGTGCAGTCCTTCGGCCTGCGCGAGTTTCAAGATGAGCTGCGGCCCGAGGTATCGCTACCTTCGCCCTACGACCTGCTGGCAGTCCTTGGTACGGGTCAGGCTACGCCCAAACCCAGCGCCGTGGCCAGTGCAATAGCCATGTCGCAGCCAATCGGCGATGGGGCCGACCAGATTGACACATCCCTGTCGCGGATTGCGCTATCGCGGCTTCGGGCGGCGGACATCGCTGCTGGGCTGACGCAGGCGCTGTCGTGGTATGCGCTCAAGAATGGCGCCGACTTGACTGACGAAGCCGTCAAGAAGCGAACCGAGCTCATCGGCCGCAACGCCAATGATCCCAACTCGCTGCTGAAGCTCCTCGACCGCCTCTCGGAAGTGCTCTCCAAGCGCCACGACCGGATTGCCACGCTCTATCAAGAGCTCGGACCGGGCGAGGTGCTCGCGCCCGAAAGCATCAGCACCTCTAAAAGCACGACTACGGGTGGGCAAAGCTTCAACACCACGGCCGAGATAACAACCCGGTACATCGGTCACGAATACCAGATACCTCCCGCCGACAACCGCGCGCGCTACCTACGGAGCGAGATCGCCCTTCGCCAGGAACGGCTCGCTGCCTATCGCCTTGTCAGCCTCAACACCCACGAGAATGTCCTCTTCCAGCGTGCGATGACCGCGTCCGAGGTGCGCAAGATCCAGCTGGCTTATGTCGACACGTTCCTGATGGCGCCATTCGACGGGGTGATCACCGCGGTCTTTCACAATGTCGGGGATTTCGTCGCCGTCGGACAACCTGTGGTTCGGCTCGAGAACGACCGCACTGTCTTTCTTGTCGGCACGATCAAGTGCCGCGGCTTGGTGCGGATCGGATACAATGCCGAGCTCACCACGCAGCTGTTCGGGGAACCCGGCGCCCCGCCGGTGGTGATCAATGGGGTGGTTAGCGCTATCCGTGGTCATGATCCCGCCGACGAGCAATGGAACGTCATCATCCGCTGCGACAATCAGGGCCCTACCGGACGCCTACTGCCACTCAACTACCACTTCGACTTCGACGCCACCGAAATCACCCTGACGCCCTGATGTGGAACCCCCTAGATTTCCTGGATGAGATATTCGGCGGTGGTGGTTCCTCTGATTCTCCCACTGGCGGAAGTGGCGTGGCGCAGTATTCGATAGGCCAGTGGTCTGCCCAGGTACCTCATCTGGGACCCATACTCGGACTCTATCTGACTGGGCGAGACGACTTGTCCGATCTGACCGGCGGATTTGATACGCGCGGCGACGATCCTTTTGCCATCCGCACGGCGGGTGTTGATGACGACGTGGAGGCGGGTCGGCCCCGCGCACAGCCGGCCGGGGATGATGCCGCCGACGATCAGACGCGCATGGTGCAGCGCGCGGCAGATCCAGACGGCCGTGATCCCTCGCAGAGCCTGCTCAAAAGCCCCGACCTTCTCGCCGACAATACGCCCGCACCGGCAACCCGTTCCGACTTCCCGGACTACACGCCCGACCCGCTGGGCCCGGTTCGAGGCGAGCTGACCATGGATTTCGACACCCGGGTAATTCCGCGCTCTGCACCTCCACCCCCGAAGCCGATAGACGAGGTCTTGGTTCGCGGTGTAAGGCCCTATCGCGGCCCCGCCGAGTTCACCGGGATAACCTCGTCCACCCAAGTGGATGGTAGCCGTTCACCGCCTCTGCCATCGCAGCGACGCCCATCGGCGCCCCGGCCGGAGCGGCTCGTTGCCTCACGGCCGGAACGCACCCCGCCAAATCCCCCGGTGCAGTGGACGGAAGAGGTGGTGATCTCGGCGCCGATGCCTTTCCAGCCCCAAGTCTCGCACCCGGAAGCGCTGAGGACTGCTGAGGGGCTCGGTCACATTGAGGTGGGTGACCTCGTGCAATTCGGGCGGGGCGGCTATAATGGCTTGCTGTCGGCTGCCCAGACACTCGGCAAATTGGCAACGCGGGCCGCAATGAGCCACCTCGGTCCGCTCGCACCCTTGTTGACGCCCTATACGGATCGTCCATTCGACGCTCTCGACGATTTCCGGCTACCCATTGATCCTCACCATGGCGGTGCCGGGATCATGGGCGAGCAGCTGTTCGAAAACCTCGCCTTCGAGGGCTTGCCCTTGCTGCCGCAGGCGGGAAACGCGGTGCGCCGCGCCCTCAGCAGCGAGCGGATGCTCGCTCCCGCTTTCTGGTTCATGGGCGCCGGCGGCGTTGGTGGCGGCGCCAAGATTGGTCGGGCACTGCGCGCCCGCCGCGCCGTCAGCCCCTACCGCTTCGTCGGCAGGACACCGATGACCGGGGAGGAGGGGTGGGCGGAGTATCAGCGCTGGGCGACGGGGACCAACAAGGAGGCTGTCTTTGCGACTACGACGCGCGGCAACACCAGGCACATCCTTGTCGACGCCATGACCAACGGCTATCTGGTCGAGGCGAAATATGGAAACATGGGTCAGATGTGGCTGCCGCAACGGGAGGCACACATCCTGCGCCAAGCTCGCAACTATATCGCCATCGCGGGGAGCGGCAACTACGCCGGCGTGCGCTACATGGTCAGCACCGAATTGGGCGCCCAACGGTTGTCGATGGTGTTCGCGCGGGAGTTTCCGTCAGCGGTGGAGTCCGGCCTGCTAACCGTCTGGTTTGTGCCTTGAGCTACCCGTGCCAGCGCCCTAGTGCTGCACCCATCCTCCTTGCTGCCGCGCGACTGACTGCCCTACCTTTGGCTCCTGTCAGCTGCCAGTCTGCTCACGGCGCCAACTTCGCCGAGCCAACAACATCCAGGCGGACTCCCACCGGGGTGGATGTCGCCCTCAATGAGGACGATCGTCTCTTTTAGGAACTCCTGGAACGCATGGGAACTGCCCTGTTAGATCACACAGGCGGTCAACCAACAGTCCGCTGAATGCGGAAAGCAAGGTGCTGTCCAGTGCGAGGCCAGTCCAGCGTTTTTCATCAGGCTCCATCCTACTTGGGATTTAGAGTCCCCGATAGACCCGGTGCGGTTCAGATTCCCAAGCTGAGTTTCAGTCATTCATATGGCGTCGGCGAGGTGGAGGGGGCTATCACACGCTAGCAGACTGGCCAGAGCTACTCGCAGCATCTGCGGGGTTTTGCGGCAGTTGAAACGCGTCGGCATCCGTGAGGCTGTCACTGAGGGTCGGGCTCAGCTCTTCTAGCTGCCCCCAGCCCTGACTTGAACCCAATCAAGTTGGCCTTCGCCACTCAAGACGCTGCTGCGGCAAGATCCGGCTTGCACTGCCAACGGCTGATCGACCGCGACGGCAAGCTACTCAACCGCTTGGTGCCCTTCCGAATGCGTCAGCTTCTAAAATCGCCCGGTATCAACACTCACAATGAAACTGCCCCAAACAGAAAAGAGCTTTTCTTTTATAGTTCAGTGGTTTACCAACTTTTCGGTTGCACACTCGTTGCTACTCGGCTAATGCTTGCAGACGTTCTCGAGCGTTTAAGAGGACAGATTACTCCGCCGGGGGTCTAGCCACTTCCCCACATCAATTGGCTTTGTAAGCGCGGAACCCTTTGCACCATTTTCTGGATCAGGAGTTCCAAGTGGAAACCGCACAGCAGAGCCTTGCCCGTTTCTTGCGGCGTGATGAAGTTGAGAAAATTGTCGGACTTAAACGAACAGCCATACGCGATATGGTTGCTAGCGGTGAGTTTCCAGCACCGATCAAGTTGAGCGACTCCGGGCGTGCCATCGCGTGGTTAGAGTCAGAGCTCGTTGAGTGGCAGCAGCGGAGACTTGCGAAGGCAAGAACCAAAGCCGCTTAGCTTCCAATTATAGACCGCAAGATTCAGTTCTGAGCGCCATTGGCTTGGCTGCGGCGCCCTTTTGTCCTGAGCACAAACAACGACAGGTGAGTGATGACTTCGGGCTCGTTTAACGAGGATGATGAAGATCGTCCGCGGTGGGGAAGATCCACTACTTTATTGCAACGCTTCGAATATCGTTCAGCAAGTGGAGAAGTTCTCTACTATATCGACAAAGGCCTTACTGGTTCGCAGGAGAAGGTTTTTCGGACCCGTCGCCCCAATTTATTGCGGTACGGAGACAGGCTAAACCCAGAAGATCATATGGAGGAGTACAACGGACTCGGAGACTTGCATCCGGTCCTATATCGACTTCCTGAGCTGACCCAATCCGACCGGGAGCACCTTGTTTGGATCACCGAAGGCGAGAAAGACGCCGAACGCCTCGTCTCTATGGGCTTAGTTGCAACAACTAACCCGTTCGGCGCCCTCAAGTGGAAGAACGAATTCTCCCCAGCCCTAACTGGACGTGACGTAATCATATGCGCCGACAATGATGAACGCGGACGACAGCATGCTGAACAGGTTGCAACCTCCCTGTCAGGACTGGCTAAAAGTGTGACGGTGCTTAGATTTGACGGCATGGCTGAGAAGAGTGACGTTTCGGACTGGCTGAATGCGGGCCACGATCTTCCGGCTCTGATAAAATTAGCGGCCGTCACTCCAGCATGGCGGCCACAAATAATAGTGACAGACGGCCGCCTCGTTGAGATTGTAGACCAAGCTGAGCAGCAATTACTAAGTTCAGGCGTAAAGATATACCAGCGCGGAGGTGAGTTAGTGCGCCCATTCCGCATTGGAGCAGGCGGAAGCAGCGCCGGCGATGTTCTTCGGGACGAAGGAACCCTCGTCCTTACAAGTGTCTCCTCTACCCATTTGACGGAGGAATTCGCCAGACATATGCGCTGGGTGCGGAGAAAGAAGCTCGGCAAAGACTATCAACTGGTCCCGGTGGATCCACCGCAGAAATATGCCGATACATACCTTTCAAGAAAGGGATCTTGGAAGGCGCCGAACCTTCGTGCGGTCGTAAACGCCCCGACTTTGGCAACTGACGGGAGGATAATCCAAGAGCCCGGGTTTGACGCAGAGAGTGGCTTGTTACTCGACTTCGGCAACTCCGTATTCCCAACGATCCCGGCTGAACCCAGTAAAGAAGAGGCGGCTGCGGGTCTGGAGAAGTTTGCCTTTCTCTTGAGCGAGTTCCCCTTTGTCGATCCCGTAGCTGACGACGAGAACGAAGCAGCACTTCCGACCAAGACGGCGAGTTACTCGGTTGCTCTCTCAGCCATGTTGACTGCGCTAATTAGACGAAGTTTGCAGTCTGCACCTCTGCACGCCTTTGACGCGCCAGCCGCCGGCACCGGTAAATCGATGTTAGCTGAATTAGCGGGAATTTTAGCATCCGGCACATGCCCGGCGGCAATGTCACAGGGGAAGTCCAGCGAAGAAGATGAAAAGCGGCTCTCCACAGTTCTCCATGCCGGAGATCCGGTTATTCTAATCGACAACATCGAGAGGCCTGTGTGCGGCGACTTCCTCTGCTCAATGCTGAGTCAGAGTGTTGTTCAAGCGCGGATACTTGGGCAGAGTGAGCGGCGCCTCCTGCCATGTGTCAGCTTAGTATTGGCGACGGGCAATAACCTTACGCTTGCAGGAGATTTATCTCGACGAGCGGTTGTTTGTCGTCTCGACGCAAAAGTGGAACGCCCCGATACTCGAACTTTCGATTTCGACCCGAAAGCGTACGCTTTCGCTAACCGGGCCGACCTAGTTGTCGCAGGACTGACAGCCCTAAGAGCTTTTTCAATGCTGCATTTGAAACCTAAACTTCCAACCATGGGCTCGTTCGGCGACTGGGATCTAGTGCGGGGGACGCTGGTGTGGCTGGGCTACGCAGATCCTGCAGACTCGCGAACGACACTGTTTGAAAATGACCCCGTGAAGAACGAGTTGCGGGAAATCATGGCTACTTGGGAACGTGCCGTCGGCTCTCGCAGGATTGCACTGGCAGACATAGGCGTAGGTTCTGAAGACCAGGGACTTTGCCAAATCCGCGAGGCGCTTGCAAATGCATGTCCCAGAGGAATTTGGTCCCCGAAATCAGCAGGATGGTGGCTTAAGCGGAACAAGGATCGCGTAGTCAACGGGAAGTGCTTTCGGCAGCGAAGTGCCAACAAGGCTTCAGTGTGGTGGCTAGAGGGTGCTTGTGTAGAAGATGAGCGACCCATGTAGAACAACCATTTCTCAGGTATTTCCGGTATCTCCTAAGAAGAGAAATCTAGTGATCACTCCATTTGTTCTCTTCTACCCTCCACACACTAGGAAAACCGAATAAACCGACAAAACCGGACAACTTCAGAAATTAAGTACGATGAACTTGAAATAGAGCTATTACCATGAACGTCCAAACGGCGTCGGGCGATCTCTTGTCTATCCAATCAATAGGCCTGCTGAGAGTGAAGGAACGCCCAGAGGATGACATCCAGACCTTGATCCTTGAGCCACCACTAGGAGGATTTGGAGAGACCTATGAAGCATACACGCGGCTAGAGATTGATATTTCTTCCGCTGAGGTCGCCCGTGTTCGCTCAGTTGCCCCGCACCTCTTCAACAATGCGGAGCCCCTTGCTACCCGGTTAGCTAACTGGCCCGATTAGGCAACATCCAACATCCATTTTGGCGGAGATGTCCTCCGCCTACGCTGGGCTTCACAAAAGGTGTTTTTGCCTGAATGCAGGGTCAACCCCCGGGTCCGCTCCCGTGTAGCAGGGTGATTACACGCCCTTGTCTGCGGTCCAAGGCCGTATCCAAAAGATATCGCCTTCAATTGCTGCTCCTGCTCAGCATCCACGTGTCCACAATTCGGTCCATCACAGCCTCAAGCTGCTCGATCCTCCGCTGGGCATCGTTGAATGTCTTCCAGTGCATTCCCTTGGGCTTCTCCGGATAACAACGATCGGTGCCATTCAGGCGTTCTGAAATTAGTCGCTTCGACTTTGCAAGCTTATCTAGGCACCGGTCGTTTTGTGACATGGACTGAGTAGGGTAGTGTATCGAGCTGCATCTCCCGCACAGCCACTGGGAGGCCTTGAACAGAACGCGGCAGCGCGAGTGGCACTTCGGGCATTTGAACCAAAGGCGCCGTCCTCCGAAGCTTGTGGTTGAGCTCGCAAACTCAATGTTCTGGCGAGAAGAGGACCGTGACTCGTCCGGGTGATCAGAAATCTGGAGGCCTTCGTCCGTTGCCGAGAAGTACGATGTGGCTCTACTTCGGCTGTTATTCCAAGTAATCGATCCGGATACACCACTACTCAGTGGCAAGGTTCCCCGGATCTGTGCCAAGTCCAATCTACATAGATCGTGGTTCTTGCTTCCAGTTCGGCGCCTACCCGACCCTGCCCCGCCCATAATTTACCTCTTTTTACGAAAACAACCGGGAAAATAGCAAGTCCGCAATTTTACTCCGGAGTTGCCGGTGATTGCACCAGCTTTCTATGTGTCTTCGAAGTTTACCTCTGAGAAGACCGCTCTGGTTCCAGGTTCGAGTCCTGGTGGGCCCACCACATTACCCCGTTAAATCACTGGTGGATCACGCCTTTCGGGCTGCGGCGGATTGATGCCCCTAAGTTATTTCATAAACCCTGTGAAGCTTGCCTTATTCCGCCAATCGCTGGCACGCCTTAGCCGGCCCGCAGCGGCTCCGGCTGGCGCAACTGCCCCGGCTACTTCAGTCACCTCGAATGGAAAGGCAGCCGGCAGTTTGTAGGTGATACTTAGTCCGTTGCTGGGAAGCGCCGGCGCTTCCAACTCTTGCTGGCAACTGGGGACTTCATGGAGCATGAATGACACACGAAGTCCCCTGCCCGACTAAGCTGCTTTCGGTAGACGCTTAGGGCACCAGCGTAGATCGTCCTCGTCGGTTTCGGGTTCACTATCCGGTTCACCGTCAGCCGCGTTCAAGGCGGCAATCATCTCCTCAATGAGCGCTTCGACAGTGTCGCGCTTCATCTTACGTCCGAAAATTTCGATGGTCATTTGAGTAGGCTTTCGCGAGACCGGCTTTCGAAGGCCGGGGGCATCACGCTTTCGAAGGCGCTCAACCCATGCCAGTGGTCGTCACTGGCACCGGGAGCTTCGAAACATGTCGCGAAACATGCGCCACAGCCTTTCCCCGAAGGGTATTGCATGACCGCAAACTTTCGCTTGCGGGACCGTGGCACTCCCGGCATAGTGAGCCGGTCGCAGCCCGACGGTATCGGGCGCGTCAGTTTTCGATGAGCTTCAGGCCGGCAAGCCTTCTGCCCATCTATCGCGATTGCTGTGCAATCCCCGGCAAGGGACCACAGCGAGAGTTTCGAAGCTCTGCGATCACCCTACCGATTTCGTAATTAACGGCAAGCGAAGAAACTGCCCCAGCGGGCAGCGTTCTTGCGTTTTTCTGGTGCTTCAAGAGGGAGTAAGTCAGTGACATTCTAGTTGCGGACAACACGACTAGTATAATCATTCGCATATATGCGCATTCGCCGTGCGATACTATTCCGATACGAATATATCCTCCCAGAACAACATCGTTGACCAAGCCGAAGGCCGAATCTAATCTTGCAACATGCAAGACGGATACCGATCTTCCGCAACACGGCTCCGCTTAGGCGTCTCACCTCAGCACGCATTCCCGCAACGCGGAATCACGGATGTCGTCTGGCCGCAGCCCAGTATCGCTGCACGGGTTAGCAAGTGACGAGGTCACGCCCAAGCTCCCTACCCCCATCCCTACCCCCGATGGCGCTCTCGCGCATCATGGCTGCCGAGTACTGCAATGTGTCAGCGACGATGTTTGACCACATGGTCGCTGACGGACGCATGCCAAGGCCCAAGGCGATCGGCAGTCGGCGTATCTGGCTAAGGACAGAGATTGATGCCGCTCTGTTTGCTCTGGAACCCGTCGGCCCTACGTCGGACGTGGAGGAGGCCGACACTTGGGATGACTTTGAGGTTGGTACCGCTGTGGATATAGCCAAGACTCATGTCACCCAATGGGAGCGCATTCTGCTCACCGCCCTACTGAGGCGTGGCGGCGGCCCCGTAGATGCCTCTACGATCGAGGGTGCTGGGCCGACATCCCGCAAGAACCTAGCGTCTAGGGACTTGATCAAAGATGACGGCACACATTTGGAGCTTACAGCCGAGGGTATCGCACTAGCTCGGCAAAAATCCGGCTTATCAGGGAGCAAGGTGATACTGCCCTCCAGCCGCGCTGCCAAGAAGATCAACCCAAACGATTTTCGTGCGCCAGAATGGCACCGCTTTGTCGACGGCCACTCACCGGAAGAACTGGCCCGTCCTATGGGCAAGCGTGAGATGTCTGTAATGAAGCAGATTGTCGATGAATATGGTGGCCAGGCTGAACACTGGCAGTTGCGAGGTGCTGGAGCTGCAACAGCTGGCCTGCTCCATGCCAAACAGTATGTGGAAGCCGTGGACTGGGACGGGAAAGAGTTTCTGCGGGCCACACCAGCTGGCCAGGCAGCTTACCTCAAGTCCAAGCAATGACTCGCGTCACTGTCGAGCGCCGGGGCAGCCTTAAGCTCGTTCAGCGAGGGGATTATTGCTACGCAAGGGGCACCGTGTACGGGGAGGCCATCTTTGCGAGCACCAAAACCAAGGACCGAGCCCGGGCGCGTGTCGTGCTCCGTGAGATCGAGCGGCAAGTAGATCTCAGCTACGAGGAACACACTTTTAGCCAGGCGTGCGAAGCCTACATCGCGTACGGAGGCCAAGGCACGTACCTGCCCAAGCTGATCGGTGAGCTGGGAAAGCGTAAGCTGAACAGCATCAAACAGGCCGATCTCGATGATGCTTCTAGTCGGCTGTATGGGCACACTTCACGCGAGACCCAAAACCGCAGCGCGTACACTCCATTCATCGCCGTCTGGAACCATGCGGTGGGGAACGAGTGGGCGGCTGCCCGCACTTGGCGCCGGCCCCGCAAGCCTAAAGGCACTCTCGCGATCAAAACAATAGTCAGGGCTGGAACGACAGCAGTGAGCTATGATCTCGCTTGGGCGTTCCTCAGCCACATGTCTCCAGCACCGGCGGCTGTGCTGGCTACCCTTTTTTACACCGGCATGCGACCCATAGAGCTGTTCGCGCTCCAATCGGAACAGGTCGACGTGAGCGGTCGTTGGATTACGCTTCTGCACACCAAAACCGGGCAGCCGAGAGGTGTGCCGAGCCATGAGGTTCTGGTGCCATTGTTAGCGGACCTGGCTGCACGCGCTGGGGCGGTGTTTCGTACAATCGTGGCCCGCCATATCGGCCGCGCCAAGGCGGGGGCGGCCAGCTACGCTCAGCTATTGCGAGCGCAAGGGCAAGGTCAGGAATTACCGACATCTCGCTTTACACCGCTCGGCATACGTTATCGACGCAATTGGTTCTGAACGGCGTGCACCCACACATCAAGGACCAGATACTTGGCCACGCAGTCGATAGTATGAGTAGGCACTATACTCATCTGCCGCAGCGGGCGCTGATTGACGCGATCAACACGCTTCCAGTGCCGGAGGGCTGGCCGCAATCAGGCTCAAGGGCCGGGATGTGGGTGACAGTCTGACTGCAGAAAAAGTTGATCCGGAGTTGGCCAGGAGTAGCTTGCCCTCAATGTGGATCTAGAGCTGCCTTCGCTAAAGTTTGAGGCAAGTTTCTAGGGCGGCAGCAATCCTTCCTCGGTAGGCTACAGCGCGGGGAGGCTCATATGCAGGCAAAAACTTTTGGTAAGCGAGGCCGAAGCGCCGAGCCTTCTCCTGCGCATCGCAAACGGCCAACGATTTCACAAGAGGCTCTATCTCCATTCTCCGAAGATGACGAGTCGATTGGGTCCGCCCTCAAGTCATTCTTCAAGCCGAAGGACATGGCTATGGGGACCCTGAAAGGAGTAGCCCTAGTTGGCGGTTTAGGACTGCTGCTCTTTTTCGGTGCGGTCGGCTTCCAAGTGCTTGCGCTAGCGGTATCGGCCAGCAACGCCGCCGGTGTGCGAGAGGCTAACTTCACTCGATCGTGCGAGAAGTTGGCGAGGGCTAACCTAAACTTCCCGGGTTCATACCGTCGCGAGTGGAGCGGCACCCCGCCCTACGAAGTCGCCGGAGGCTTGGACATGCTTTTGGAATTTACCGCGACAAACGCCTTCAACGTCCCCTCCAAATATCAGGCGTATTGCACGTATCGCGTAACCGGGAACCAGGTAAGCATGCCGTATCTGAGGGAAGCAAGGTAACGATGGAAGGGCTGACAACTGAAATTGTGAAGCGCATCGCCGCCGACACCATCTTCGGCAAGCCGTTGGTGACCAACGTTTACCGATCTGTCATTGTCGAGGCCATTGTGGCCACTGCACTGCCGGACTGGAACTGGTGCAGTGCAGACTACGCCTCATGCGACTTCATCCATCCGGATGGGACCCGTCTGGAGGTCAAGCAATCGGCCATGAGGCAGACGTGGGTGACGAAGGCCCCATCGAAGCCATCGTGGGATATTGCGGCACGGACAGGGTTCTGGGAGAACGGCACGGATTGGACGGAGAGAGCCGGCCGCAACGCTGATGTTTATGTGCTTGGACTGCATGACCTTGTCGACGACAACGCCGACCATCGCGACCCAGCGCAGTGGCAGTTCTTCGTCCTTTCGGAACATCGGTTGCCGTCAACAAAGCGGCTGGGTCTCGCTACCGCCATGCGGCTGGTGCAACCGGTTGGCTGTAGCGACCTAGCCGGCGCGGTGAGGAAGGCCCTGAGCGAGCGCCGATTCGTCTATGGAACCGGCGACCTGCAGCGCTCTAGCGCGTGGTAGGCGGCACTGCTCGAGTTGTCGGCTTTCGCGCCATCCAGAACCCCCGCTACTGACCAAAATCCAACTCTCGATCAACTTGCGATTCCTGAATTAGCGTCGCTCTAGCTAAGCCACAAGATTGGACGGAGTGATCGCGTTTGCATCGGAGACGCCCGCCAACCTAACTATCGCATCCGGATTCGAGTCGCCCAGCTCATCGTAGAAGACCCAGGTGTCGGCACCGTTGTCGACAGCGACATACTTGATGGTGCCGTCAAGGTAAGTCTCTGCAATCGCCAGGGCACTAGCGTAGTCTGTCGCCTGTTCTGCGGCAACCCTAGCATTTGCGACGTCGGCTGCGACGTCGTTAAAATCCAGAAAGTCGTCGGCGGCGTCAAAGTCCGTCACGACGTCGATCTGATATGTTCCTGCCCCCTCCTTGAGCACTACAAAAGTATCTTGGCCACTCCCACCGGTGAGAGTGTCTAAACCTTCGCCAGCCCAGATCGTGTTATCCCCCAGACCTGTAGTGAGGGTCAGGTCGCCCAGCATATTTGCTGCGAAAACTTCTACACCCGCAATCGTGCTTACATCGACAACAAGGTCCACAGGACCGCTGACGTGGATCAGTTCCAAAAAGTTGCCGGTAATGCTCGCCGAGTTGATAAGCTCGGGACCGTCAGAGTAAATGTCGAGACGCACGACGTTCTGTATGTCGATTGTTGATCCAGCGCCACTGGTGGAGCCATACAGATTTATTCCAAACTGCGAGTCCAATGTCCCGCCCGTGGTGTTGAAAGAGAAGTTCGCCCCGTCCCCTAAATCGCCTCCGATTAAGACTTCACGTACCCGTTCAATGCCTACTAAAGTGCGGTCTGCTGTGAAGGCTTGATCAGGAGTGTTCATGGCGTACAAGTCAACGCCGGAGAAGTTAGCGAAAGAAATCGTCCGAGCGCTTGCTGTTGCATCAACTTGGTCTGGCTGATCTATAGGTGCGCCATCCACTTTGAGCAGAACGTCGGTAGGCAAGTTCCCTCTCTCGATACGCTGCCCCGCGATTATTGCGTCTTCCGAGAAAATGAGCGTAATTCGTGAAGTTCCATCCACCACAATTCTTCCGATTGGGGCGCCACTTCTGTTATCAGCGAGGTCAGTTTCGATGTCACCGCTAGTACTCTCGATACCAGAGTTGGTCTGTACAAAACCCACCATATTCTCGGTGCCATAACTCCCGATCCTCAGGGTCTCGACGGCGGTGTTAGCACCTGTCTGCTTGAGCACCGACAGGTTAGCGAAGCCAGTACTGACGAAGTCTATCTTAACTTCGTCGCTGCTTCCTGCAAACGCGTTCTCTTTGTAGGCCAGCAGAACTGCCCCCTCGAAGCCCTCGTTGCGGACCCTTATGTCTGTGTCGAGAGCTCCGAAGCCCACCTGGTCTGATCCAGAGCCGCGAAGGGTGATCCGTTCAATCGAACTGTCAGAATTACCAAGGTCGATACCCGCAGAGCCATCAACCGTGACATCAAGCTCCTCTATGCTCGTCAACTTTGGGGCGACCACACCGCCATCCAGAGCAACCTTCAGAATATCTAAGCCGCCCTCCCCGTTCAGGTCATCACCATCATCTAACGTACCAAGCGCGCCCTCAAACAGGTCGTTTGAGCTGGACCCGACTCTCGTCTCTGCACCAGCCACGAGCTCGATGTGTACCGAGACGCCACCACCACCTGGCGGCGTGGAGGTGACAAGGTCTATCACAGCGTCGTCAACTTCACGTGCGGTTGGGATGGTACTTGGATCGCTGGTGATGGTAGCCAAGAACGCCTGCCCTTTAGCGGCCGCGGCGGGTCCGACGTAGGCAAGCACTTCCTCTGGCGTGTCTAGAGATCTGGTGAACATGTCCGCAGCGATCAGCTTGTTCTCGACGACCACCAAATCTTGGTTCTTCGCGCCGTCCAAGATGTTAACAGCGACGTTCTCAATCGACAGCTGACCGCGGGCAAGCTTATCCGCGTAATAGGCCAGGCCCTCGGGTTCAGCGGGGCGGCCGAAGAGGCTGAGGTAAATGGAGTTTACGATACCGGCCTCGTTCATTCCCTGGAAACGGTCGAGGTACTCAGGCTGCCCGGCGATGGAGGATAAGAATTGCAAATCCCGGCCGTTGTTCGTCAGGTTATTGTAGAAATCCAGCCCTCGGGGATCTGCAGGACGGCCGAACAATGCCAAGTAAAGCCCCTGAACCGTCGCCATTTCTTCCCTCCAAGTATCAGCCAGAATTTACATTGGCACGGTGCAAACGGCAGCAACAAGTAGTTAACAATACTTAAAATACATTCTTATGTCGGCCTGACTAGTCAGCAAAGGCTAGCCTTCCTCAGTCTGGATTCCGCTGTCGTTTGCCGTCAATATCGCGCAAAGCGCAGGCCGAGAGCCGTGTCGAAACGAATGCACGGGCGGATGCCGGTGATCCTGGAGGAGGATGCCTATGATGCCTGGCTGTCGGGCGATGCTCAGGCGGACGAGGCCAAGGCGCTGTTGCTGGACAACCAGCTTGACAGTAACCTGCAGTTCCACCGGATCAGCCGTGCGGTGAACAACAGCCGCTATGAAGGCACGGACGTGAAGAAGCCGGTGGTGAACCCGCTTTGATGCAAACCGCACTGGCCGGAGTTTAACGCATGCTCAGCTGGAAGTTTGCTGCCGCCTTGGCGCTGCCGATCGCCATTGTGTCAAGTTGGGGGGCCGCTAACGTGAGCGGTATTTGCGTTCCCGAGCTGCGCCGGCTTAGTGAAGCTGAGTACATATCCACTGCACTCGAGTGGCGGGAAACCCGGCGGACTTGGGTCACGAGGCCGGATGGCCAAGTACGAGCTGTAGAGAAACCAGCCTCCGCAGAGGACTACCTGGCGTTGTATCCAGGCTGCTGTTCTGTTGTCACCGGACCGGGGGCGGACGCGTTCGAAGAGCCAGATGTGTGGGATAAATAGTTCGACAATTTCTCAACAATCGTCCGGATCAGCTCCCCGCAGTACCATGACGTAGATGGCACCGTGCTTCTGAAGGCACGCGAGTACTACGTGCCAATGAACAACTGCGGCGTGGTTTGGGACCTTTGAGAGGCCTGCCAACGTGGATCACGAACTGGCGGCAAGCTGAGTAGCAGCCGGTATGAGGGCACGGACGTGAAGAAGCCGGTGGTCAATCCGCTGTAATCGCTGACGAACAGCCGTTAACTTAGCGTCCCCGATGAGCAGTAGGATGCTGCAACAGCTGGATCAGGCCTCCCGCAGATCCCCACGGCGTTCAGCCCACCTTCATGCGGCTGATGCTGGCTCTTCGAAGTTGATACGGAATGAGCCCATACGAACCTCTTCTTGTTCGTCACCTACGTAACCACGAACTTTCAACACGCAGTCATCTTCGATCTGCAGAGGGACAGCGTTGAGATGGAAGTTCGCTATGAAAAAATGGTCATCGTCTTGCAGGTCGACCCCCTCCGGCTCGAGGTCGCCATCCAGAGCAATCATCTCTCTGGTAGTCTCCCCCAATTCCTGCAGCACGACGACACGAAGCTTCCCCACAGCCATTTTTATCGGGATGTACATGTGAACAGCGATGGTGAATTGGGGGAGAACAGCAGGTTTCGGACCTTTGATGTTCATGTCCGTCCCATAGATCCCCATGTAACTTATTTTGCCGCCTAGTTCGTGCCTGACGTCATCACAGAATAAACTGATGCCGTAGGGCTTAGGCATGCTCAGGGACCTCGACTACGGCGGCTTTTTGCACGGTCATTGTCATGGGGCGGCTGGTCGAAACGTTTCGGCCCGCGCACTTGTGAAAAGCCACGCCAGAGCCGCTAGATATTTTTACGTTATCCAAGCAGTCGGCGAGCCAGATTGGTTCACGAAGGTTTTGCATGCCTTCCCGAAGCGGCCAATCGCGTTCCACGCGGGGGCAGCTACCATCAATAGCAAACATCACCTGTCCCAGCGTTTCAGCGGTGATGTTGCTTGACGTGTTCAGGATTTTGGACAGGCGCGACCTATCCATGCCCAAGCGCCTGGCCAGCTGAGCTTTCGTCAAGCGGCTTTCTACAAACGCAGTGAGTATCATCTGATGGATACGGTCGCGCGCGAGCCCGGCCATGTAAGACAGCGCAAAGCGATCTACCGGTTCATCCCCGGTCGGCTCAGACAAAGCTGAAGCTTCCTGAAATGTACGCATTGATGTCTTCTCCTGTAATCGGGAGATAGCCTGGAAATAGGCCACCCCAGATAGACGTATTGTCAGCAACAGCTAGTGGGTATGCCAAGCGTCCCACTAGTTGTGTTTTCGGTGTAACGCTGAGCGCGATGAAAACGTCGCACTCGGCGAAACATCCAAAAATCCGCAGCTGCGGCTTCGGATCTCGAATTCGAAACTCCCACACACCCTCGGCCACCGGGTCGTTGCGGGACAGTTGGCAATAGGCTGGTTTTTCATGTGGATTTAGCGAGACGACGATACGATTGCCTGCGGTAAAGGAGTCGAGCATCCTCCTACCTTCAGCAGCCTTGTGGGCGAATTCCTTCGGAACCCCAGCCGTGACAAAATCCCACACCTCTCCTGTCACAAACACATGTCGTGCAGCGACAACGCCGGGCAGCTTATGCGAAAGGGGAGCCAATTCCCCCCTGTCAACTGCTGATGCCACGGCGTCACGAATGGACATATAAGTCAACAAACTCCCACTCGCAAGTTACTAATTGGTAAAGTAACCGGCGGTGAATGGCATCATTCTCACAACTTCCGCGTAAAGCAAGGCCCAGAAACGAGAGCTTCGCCAGGCCGGCTGCCCTTGTGTGCCTCTCTGGGAGAAGGCAACTCAGGGGGCATTGATGTCCTAATGGCAGACGCGCCGGCGGTACAACTCTGCCGACAGGCTCTTCAGCAGATCCTCTACCACCCGGGGCGTCTCTCCCGCCCACATCTGCGCCTCGAACTGCAGCCGCAGGGCGTTGATCAGCTTGCGCAGGAACTCGCTATCTTCGCTGAACAGGTAGTTGGGTGGCGGCACCACCAACACGCGCGCCACCAGCACATCGATCTCGGTTCCAACATCCCGCGGAATGGGTGTAGCCACATGCGCCCACCAAGCCTCGGTGGCCGCATCAGCTGCAGCCTGCTTGTCAGCCGCCTGCCCGTTCTGCTCAAACCACTTGGGCCAGCTGATGCCCAGAACCATTGATTGTTGGTGGGCAACTGACCGCGCCACTCGATCCACGCACAGCGTTCCGGATGCCGCCGGCCTGATGGAAAGGCCACGAACCGCGTTCCTTCGCGATGCCACTGTAGCCTTGCTGGAGCCATAGCATTTCAGTCGCGCTGACCGAACTTCCGGCGCACCCGCTGCTTGGCCCTGAGTGCATGGCGAACGTCTGAGGGTGCGGCGCCAAGTTTCCGCGCAATGTCTTGTTCGGTCATTTCTGGATGCAGCTGCTTCAAAGCCCTGGCTCGGGTCTGAATAAGAAACAATTGCAATGGACATGGGACGACTCCGGCACTTCTCGGCTGCCGGGACTAGAACATAATGGGAACGGATGCGAGTCAATCTTGGGTGGTGGTTAGGATCCAGGCCCTGTCGACGCGTACAATCAACATCAAGCGAGTCTCAAAATGCGCTTGAGCTGTTAGGGCCTTGAGGGAACCTTAGCTCTAACGATCTAGCCCTACCGATGTACTTAACAGCGAACGGGGGCTCGGTATGCTAGCACGTATGGCACTGGTCAGGGACTTTCTTGAGCAGGCCTTAGTGGTCCTGCCTTACGATGATCCAATGTCGGTTGAGCTGGAAGAATTGATCGAGCGCGCCATTGGGCTTGCCTACACGTCCAGCTTTGCAGGACACAAAGCCGGCCAGAACGTCGTTGACTTCCAAGGTGCCGCCCAGCGCCTCAGGCCTGCTTCGTAGCTGGGCCAAATTAGAGGCTCGGTTCCTACACTCCACCAAGCCCACTGGTTGGAACAAATATATGGGCCTTGCGCTCGCCCATCGTGCACGACCTCTTCCGTAGGTGCGGACGAGATCGTGTTCGAGATCGTCACCGCCCCGACCTCACGATCTCGCGCGTAAGCTCGCGGATCTCCGGCCGCACATCCTGTATGACAGCCATGATGCGCTCCACGGCTTCGGTGTTTTCTTCGAGAGCCTTACGCTGGGAGCTGCGGTCAGCGTGTTCCTCGCGCCGCAAGATGTTGTTCTCGGTCAGGATTAAATTGCTGGCTTCGATCGTGCCGGCCAGACGATCCATGGCCACCGTGTCACTGGTGATGATGGTGGTCTTTTCGGTCTTAACCGAAGGACTCATCTTCATGGCCTGCACCGTTCGCATCACCCACTGGATGCCAAAGAATGCACCGACGGCAATTACTGAGGCCGCGCCACCAATCGAGTAGAGCGCTTGGATCTGTTCATTGTCCATATTCCGGTGCCACCGCGTCCAAGAGCGCCCATGCGGCCGCAAAGAAACCATAGAAGGCCAGACGCCGTAGGTGCCGATACCGGTGGTGCCAGTGCCCGAGGCATAGAAGCCGATGGAAAGCATAAGAAAGAGAAACACCTGCAACAGCGCGGAGATGGTGCGCAGCGCAGACTGTAGGCTTGGGCACGGTTCCGTTGATGACGAGGGCTGCCACGTTTACGCAGCCGAGTGCAAAAATGCCAGATCCCCAGACCCATGGGCCGCCGACGAACCCGCGAAAGGAAGCATCGAAAAGTGTGGGGTTGAACAGAATGGTTAGGCCAAACACGATGGAGATCGTCGCGTTTTGCCACTCCAAGCTGCGCAGCCGAAAGCGCTGCCGCAGATGGACAGCGCTTTCCTCGATGATGGCCTTCATGACTACTTCCCGAGAGCTGGCTTGCTCGCGCCAACTACGCGGCCATAAGCAGCGTAGAGCAGACCAAGGACTTCAAAGATCGAGCCGCCAAGCTGCACGAGCTCGGGAATGCTGTTGGTCACGAGTTGCACATCGGCGCCACTGATCTGGACTCCGAAGTGCTGCGCCACGGCGCCCACGCCGGCGGCGATCAAACCGATATAGATACGGCTGCGATACCAGGGTTCGGAGTTGGTGGCGTTCACAAGCACGGGCTTGACTGCCTCGGTAATCTCACGCGCCACGTGCGGGGCGGCAGCGTCAGATACCGGCACCGATGGCCGGTCAGGGTTTCAAGCGTGCTCCGGAAGATGCCTTCCGCCAGTGCCTCAACAAGGGTTCTGCCCATGGTTAGAAGCCTTTCCAGAAAAAAGCCCCGGCAAATGCCAGGGCGATAGGGATGAAGAATGCGAGCCATAGCCAGACGGGCCACTTGTGGCGCTCGGCTGCGGTCGATGCGGGTATGGGTGTGGGTGTAGTGGGAACAGCGGGGCTAAGCGTCGGTACCGGTACAGGCGCGTCGGGCTCCGGATCCTTGTCCATAGCTGGAATCATCACCTTGGAGAACGCGGCCTTGAGTTCGGCTGACACGTTCACTCGCTTGGCGCTCGACCAATCCGGGGTCATGTTGGCCTTGACGCGGGTGTATTCGGTCATGGTGCCGTCGTTGGACCACTTGCCGTCAAAGAACAGGTCGTGCTCCTTCTTGCGGCGGCCCGCGATCTCTGCTGGCTTGCTCCAGTTGTCAACCATGGAAGCTCGCCCCTCCTTGATCTTGCCTGCCTTCCACAGTTTCACCCACTCTGCACGCCCGATGGCGCCGGTGTTCCAGTGGAACGACAACGCCGCGGCGAACTGAGCCTTTGTAATCTTGTGGCCGGCGAAAGCCTTGCGGACTGCTCGAGCGTAGTTCGTCAGCGCCCAGGCGAAGATGTCCATGCAGTGCTGCAGCGTCTGCGGCTTGCCGACATACCGCTCGACATGGTGGCCGGTCGCGTTCGTCATGCCGACGGACCATGTCATCACGCCGACACTGTCTTTGTAGGTCTGGCGGATCACGGCCTCATGGCCTCCGACCTCCAGTGCCACTTGGGAATCGACAGCAATAGTGCTGGCGTCCACTGCGGCGCCTGCCGTTTTGGTCATGGTTCACCTGTGATGTTGGGTATGAAAAAGGCCCCCGGTTAGGGAGCCTTAGGGGAAGTGAGGTCGGGCGGGGGTGCTGGTACTTACCAGTTGCGGTTAAGCCAGGATCGGGACGGTTTCTCCACCAGGTAGTAGCTGGCTATCGCGCAAGCGAATGCGCCGGCCAAGCACAATACCGGTGATCCGTCGATGTGATATCGGAACTGGAAGAAAGGCTGCTGCCACAGGTAGAGCGAGTAAGACCAAAGCCCGAGCGTAACCATCGGTGCAGTCGATAGCGCGCTTAAGATAGCTTTGGCGCTATAATCGATGGAGTTCACCGCTATGGCGAGTAAGGCAGTACCAAGCACGTAATGGAGCGGCATTGGCGCGGCGTCCAGGAACGCAGCTGTGGCACCCATAGCGGCAAAAACACTAATTAAGGGGTGCTGGAGTATGCGCGGGTAATACCCACCGGCTTTGATCAGACACAGCAAAACCGACAGCAAGATAGATGCAATATGCACATCAGTGCGCCAGTAAACCCGGGTCATGGGGTCGCTCATTACAGCCCATGAAGCTGCTCCGTTCATTAGCGCTAGAGCAGCTGACGCAAGTACCGCTAGCATCAAACCCCTCGAGTTTCTCACGAAAACTAAGCTCATGATGGCTAGGAAGACATACGAATGCTCTTCCACAGACAGGGACCAGACATGATCCAGTGCTCCAGCTCGCGTGACGAAGGCGCCGGCATAGTTGTAGGTGAAAGTGAGCGCTGTGAGCGCAGCCTTCCATTTGAACGCTATGAGGGTTCCGGAGAGAGCCACCATGCTAATCAAAACGTACACTAGAAGTGCGGGGTAAATTCTTGAGAACCGGCGCTTGAAGAACTTCTTGAGGGGGTAGCGCTCAATAAACAGGATCTCCGCCATTAGGCGCCCGCTCAAAACAAAGAAGAACTCGACACCTAATAGGCCAAGATTGATGCCACGGACCGGGGTAAAATGGCCCATCAGCACCAGAGCGATGGAGATGCCACGCCAGCCATCGAGATACAGAAGCCGCTCCCGAGAGCGCGCCGGGGCACCTTCCGAGACATCAGTTCTCTCAATAGCGATATCCATAAGCCCCCCCATGCGAACCGGGAGAGACTAGCTTGGGGGGCCCAACCTTCCCGCTTGGGAAGAATGCGGAGGGTGACTATGGGAGGTACTCCCTTGGCGCCCATGCGGGCCTTGATAAGACCCTTGGCCTCTGCCGCCTGCTCGTCAGTCAAGGCCTTCGCGTAGAACGACACCTCCCTAATGTCGCCTATGAAGCCGCTCGGCCCCCGTCAGGGATCCTGAGGGTAGGAGGAGCGGTGTGAGGGCGTGGGGTTGGGAGTCCAGTACGAGGTTAAGCATGCACTACCAGCACATTAGGCTTAATCCTATTGCGTACTGGCAGGAAGTCATCCGATATTCGCCCGGCAGTTGAACTATGTTTCAGGCTGGAGCAGTCCTGCTGCAGGATTTTTTTGTGGGAGGAAGATGATGGAAGAATATCTTCGCGCGACTATTCGCAAACACCGCCGGTCAGCTTTAGCTGTCACTGCAGCCCATTGGGCTGGACGATACCTCAACGCTTGGCATAATACGGGTTTCTACGATTTTGATCAAAACGGGGAACGTTTTCTTCTCGAAACGGCGCGGAAGATCCACAATCGACCGCTTACGGTTTGGGACGTTGGAGCTCATGAAGGGGAATATGCCCTCGCAGTTCACTCCGTTATGCCTTCCGCAAAGGTGACAAGCTTTGAAATATTACCGCAGGTAGCAGCTAAACTGCGGGCCAAAAACCTGGACGCCCAATGGTTCACGCTTCAAGAAATCGGCCTCTCTGATCGGCCGGGCACTGTCGACGTCACTTACAACCACAAGTTCCATACGACCAACGCGATCAATCCGCGGAATGAAATATGGCTCAACCATGATGAGGTGGAGGTTGTTAAGTGCTCTGTTTCCACGGTTGACGAATTGGTCAGCAGCGGGTCCACTGCTCCGGATATCCTGAAAATTGACGTAGAAGGCCACGAGGCTGCAGTTCTCGACGGGGCGCAAGCTCTCCTCGGGGGCGATCAGGCGCCGATCTTAGTCCAATTCGAATACGGTGCAACGTGGATACCATCGTCACGCACACTCTGCCAAGTTCAAACAAAGTTAGAAGCATGTGGCTACGCGGTTGGCCGTTTGTACTCTGACCACGTTAGTTTTAAGCCATACGAATACTCTGATGAGCACTATAGAATGGGCAACATGGTGGCAGTACGAGACCATGAATTGCAAAAGGCCCTATCAGCGGCGTAGGTGGAGCATTGCCAGATCGAGTGAGGCGGTAGGGGTTATGTCAGCGCGGTTATGAAGCCTTGGGAGAAATGCGGATTACATGGCGCGTCTGAGGGTCTGTAGTGTGCCTCGATACTCTGGAGCCACCCATGCAGAGCCTGGATAGAACCGTCCTATTGTTCTTCAAAGACTTCGAGGCGGACAAGTTCTTGCCCGGAGACCGCTACCTGAAGCGGGTTCTCCGGCCCTTGTACGAGCGGCTGCACACCCGCCAGAAGATCACCGGCTTTGGCATGTCGTTCCAGCTGCTGAAGAGAGCCTTGGAAGGCGAGGGGTTCGACGTTCGCGTTAATGACTACGGATTTGCAAAGCGCCACCCCGAACACCCAGTCGGAGTAGTTGGATTTCCGCTGATCCTCGACAATTGGGCGCTGCCTAACCCTGCTTTGCTGGGACCGTCACTTTACGATCATCCGGGCCTGAGGCCAAACCTGTTCGATGACCCGCGCTTCAGGAAGTACCTGGTGCTCGCGGAATGGACTTTCAGCATGTTCGCGCCCACCTACGGTGCCGACCGGTGCGTGCCCTGGTTCGCAGGAATTGACACGGCCCGTTGGCCAGACCTTTCGGCTCGAACTAAATCCGTTGATTTCCTGATCTACGATAAGATCAGATGGGACCAGGACGCATACCAGGGTTCCCTCATCGATCCCATCCGGGAGGAGCTTAGCACTCGCGGGCTCTCGTACGAGGTCATGCGATACAAGCAACACGACCATAAAACTTACCAAGACGCACTGGCGCGGTCACGCGGCATGATCTTCCTGTGCGAGCATGAAACCCAGGGGCTCGCCTATCAGGAGGCCATGGCGTCGGGCGTTCCGGTACTCGCTTGGGACCGAGAGTACTGGGCTGACCCCCTTTGGAAGCGGTTCCATAGAGCGGCGCCTGCGGCGTCATCGGTGCCCTTTTTCTCGACCCAGTGCGGAGAGCGGTTTGCCTCGCTTGCCGAATTTATCCCAAGGCTTTCCGCCTTCATGGATCGTCGTGGTAGCTACCGGCCGAGGGCTTACGTGCTTGAGAACCTGAGCATGCAAGCCTCGGCCAAGATCTACGCGCAAGCTTACTTCTCCTTGCGCAACAGCACAGGTCAAAGATCCGACGTTACAACCCGCTTAGAGCGCCTGGATGGTTAGATTCGTCCAGCCGGGTTAAACTTCCGGGCTGTGGGTCAGCGGAGTGTAGCGTGGGTGGGCAGAAGCGAACTCAGCCTCTTCGTCCGCGTCTGGCTTTGGAACTCGCGGCGCGCCTGGCTTGCGCTTTGTCTTGCCTGCGCCTTCCAGCTTCATTGTCAGTGCTGTGGTGTAGCCCGACTTCGAATAGTCGTGCGTCACGGATTGGATGATAAACGGAATGCCATCGACGCCTTCCCTGATACCAGCAAAAGACATGCCCGCACCAGCCCTGATGGTTGGGTCGCCGAATACTGTGCAAGAGGCCGTGATGCCTTCGCGCTTCAGATCCTTAGCTTTTGCTTGGGCGGCGCCGGCGGCTTCGTCTTCAGCGTAGGCGTCCATCACTTGATCAAATATCTAAAGACACCGACACAGCGCCCGCGCCTGTGCTGGGTGCTCGACGGCTTACCGATTCCAGCTGTCATCGAGATCGTAAATCTGGTGCGCGGGCGTGGCTGCCGCGATCCAAAGATGCGTGCTGATGATCCCTAAGCAAGGTGTTCGTCGTCCAGCGGACCTGACGCTGCCCGATAGTGGTAGTCCCTTGCGCGGATCTTGCATTCCATGCGGTGGGCCCTCAGGCCACCCGCTTCCATGTCGACAAGCGAGCGAAGCGCGAAAGTCGGTGCCGTCATGGCCGTTGTAAGTAGCGCCGCCGCACCACGGATCGGCGACTTCGCCTTCCGCTCCGCGCCTTTTCCATCGCCTGCTCCTTGCCTGACCTACCCAGCGTCATTCCTACGCCCGGTAGCTTGAGTGGATCGCGGTTCATGGCCGCCAAGTGGTCCGGGCAGCGAATTTATCAGCTGGCGGTCATGTCGATCCAAGACCTCGCACAACTGCCCATCACCTCGTCAATCGACCTGACGCGTAATCGCCAAAGCTATCCGGCAGTTGCTTCGTCGCCTCATTCACGTCCGCGAGTACTTCATCCAACGTGATCGCGCATGCGGGCGTTGCGGCCAGTAATGCCGCTGCGTAGATCCACGCCTGTCTCACTGCATTCTCCCTGTTTTCCGATACTCTAGATGGGAGCAGTACGATGTCGTCGCGACGGCCCCTGCTATTCACCGGCGTTTGCCATCTCGACCGCAGCGGCAGATCGACGGGCTCCAGGATGCAGTCTGAGGCAGCGAATCATCGCAGTAGTGCAGCAGCGCGTGCTTGCCCTGCCAATATCAGATTCTTCGAAATCCTGCGCTATTGTACTCAGAAGCACGGCTCGGCATGTACTCGGCGAGATCAATGACGAGCTCAGGCATTCAATAACTGGCGCCAATCTGGGTGCTCGGCCGGGGGTTGGAGCCCCCCAATACGGCCAATCCGTTGATTAAACAAGGGCAGTGGCGGAGAGGAAGGGATTCGAACCCTCGAGACAGTTCATCACCATCTGCGCCCTTAGCAGGGGCGTGCCTTCGACCACTCGGCCACCTCTCCGGCAGGGCTCGTCTAGCTTGAGGGAGCGGTGCTGGCAAGGGGTTTCTGGCGAACTGGCGTGTTCTTCCCACAACATCGGCGCCACCGCGTGCTCTGCCGCTTGAGATCGCCGCTGGTTTGGCTTGGTGAAGCCGCAAATACGGGTTATTTCTTCGCCCTGCCATACAACCAATTTGTTGTTGGCGGCAGCAGTGGAGGGGGCATGATGCGCGGCAGCGTCTTACCGAGGTTAGCAACCGTCCTTGTTGGCGCGGCCCTTCTTGGGGCGACAGCCAGCGCGGCCCAGGCTCAAGCCATGCTGGAAGGCACCTGGCGCACGGTGCTGGAATCGGAGATCACCATCACCCCATGCCCCGAGGGTTATTGCGGCGTATTGAGCAAGATCGTGGTGCCTGAGGGCAAGCTCAGCGCCGAAGAGACGCGGGCGGCCGCGGCGATTGGGCCGGAGGACTTCGTGGATGCGCGCAACAAGGAGCCAGAACTGCGCAACCGCCCGATGCTGGGGCTGCAGATCCTCACCTTGCGACCCAGCGACAAGCCTGCCGTTTTTGACGGCAGCATCTATAACCCCGAGGACGGCAACACCTATTCGGGCTATGTGCAGGTCACCGGGCCGGACGCGCTGCGCCTCAATGGCTGCGTGCTGTTCAACGTTATCTGCCGCGGCGAGGAGTGGGTCCGCGTTCCCTCCGAGGAGTTGGCCGGGGGGGCACCGCCTCCCGAGGCGGTGCCGTAAGCGAGCCTAGCGCGCCCGCTGGTTGAACAGCATGGCCTGGGCGGCCTTGTCATTGCTGAGATCGGCACTGGGCAGGTCCTTGCCCACTTCGAGGCCCCGCTTGACCGCGGGCCGGGCATTGCAGCGCTCGATCCAGGCTTTGACATTGGGGAACTCGTTGATGTCCATGCCCTGCCGCTCCCAGAGCTGCGCCCAGCCGATGCAGGCGATATCAGCGATGGAATACTCGCCGGCTATATAGTCCTGACCTTCGAGCTGCTTGTTGAGCACGCCATAAAGGCGGTGCGTCTCATCAACATAGCGCTTGGTGGCATAGGGGATGCGCTCGGGCGCATAAAGGGCGAAGTGGTGGTTCTGCCCCAGCATCGGGCCAAAGCCGCCGACCTGCCAGAACAGCCATTCATCCACCTTGACCTGGGCGCGCATGTCCTGGGGATAGAACTGCCCGAATTTGAGGCCGAGATATTTGAGGATCGCCCCCGATTCAAAGATCGAGATCGGCTCACCCCCGGGCCCTTCGGGATCGATGATGGCCGGGATTTTGTTGTTGGGCGAGATCGCCAGGAACTCGGGCTTGAACTGATCGCCCTTGCCGATATCGATGCGATGATAGGTATAGGGGACGCCCAGTTCTTCCAGCATGATGGCGGCCTTCTGGCCGTTGGGGGTCGGCAGCGAATAAAGCTCGATCGGCTTGGTCTGGGTGGTCATGGCGCGTTCCGCTATATTTGGGATGCAGTAGTTTATCGGCATTTGCCGATGAATCGCAAGGCGAGGCGGCTGCGCGAGCCGCCTCCTTTCAGAGTGGCTGGATGCGCAGCTGGGGCTCGCCATTGCCGAGCCGCGCCGGCGACACCCCCCGGATATCGATCGTCGCATTGACCCGCTGCCGGAACGCCGAGAACAGTTCGGAGCTCACCACATCCACCGGCTGGTCGAACTTCACCGTGATGTCGTAGTGGCTCATGTCGGCACGGATCCTGACGCCCAGCACCAGCCCGGTGAAGCTTTGCCCCAGATAGGTGCCGCGCACGCGCTGGCCCACTTGGAGTGGGCTTGCGACCGGTTCGGGCAGCATGGCGCTGGCCGTGTTCCAATCGCGAAAGCCATGGGTCCGGGCGACCGCTTCCAGGGCCGCGCCGTGGGTTAAGCTCTCGCCCGCGGCCTGCCGGCTGGTGCGCAACTCTCGTGCTTCGGCCTTGAGCGTCTGGATCGAAGGGGTATCAAGGGAATAAGTCATGGTGCTTCTCACATCCGTGAGGCTTAGTTCCATGGGGCTCGCCTTGCCATGAAGCGCCTCGCTGGGGAGAGACAACATGGGGGATATCAAAGGCTGTCTTCACCATCGGGCGGACCCGGCGAGCGGCAGGCGACAGCAACCATTGCCTGCATGCGCGCTTCCCCATGGAAAGTCAAGCGGAGCTAGGTTTTCGCGCCTTGGTGGCAACAATAGGTTTGGCCTTCGCGCGCCCAATTGGTTAGCTGAGGCAGTTCCTCTGCTTCACTTTGCGCCCAGAAAGCCCCTCGACATGACTGAAATGCTGCTGCTGATCGCCGGTTTGCTCGGCGGTGCAGTGAACTCGCTTGCGGGAGGAGGCTCGTTTATCGTGTTTCCGGCGCTGTTGTTTGCCGGCGTGCCGCCGGTGATCGCCAATGCTTCCAACACCTATGCCGCCCTGCCCGGTTACCTGAGCGGCGCCTTTGGCTATCGCCACGCCATGGCGCGCTATCGCAACAAGCTGGTGTTCTATACCGTCGTGGCACTGGTGTTCGGCTATGTCGGGGCCGAGCTGCTGCTGGTGGTGTCCGACGAGCAGTTTGCGCTGGTCGTGCCCTGGCTGATGCTGTTTGCGGTGCTGTTGTTTGCCTTTGGCAACCAGCTCAATGCGCTGGTGTCGGCGCGGGGCGGCAGCGGGCGCGGGATGCGGCTGGTCGGCAGCGTGCTGCTGACGGCCTTTCTTGGCGCCGTGTGCGTTTATGGCGGCTTTTTCAATGCCGGCCTCGGCATCCTGCTGCTGGCGTTCCTCGCCGTGGCGGGGCTCGACGACATCCATGCCATGAATGGGCTCAAGCTCTGGATCTCGGCCGTGGTGGCGCTGGTCGCCGTGGTGCGTTTTGCCTTCAACGGCTCAATCGACTGGTATCATGGCTCCATTGCGCTGGTGGGCGTCACCATTGGCGGCTACCTGGCGGCCCGCAATGCCCATCGGGTGCCCCGGGCGGCCTTGCGCCTCGCGATCATCCTTTATGGGGTGACGATGACCGCTTACTTCTTCTGGGGCGCCTATGCCTGATCGGCGCGACGTACCCAAACGGCGGCATCGTGAAAGGCGGCGCCGCCAAAGGGAGGCGCCGGCCGTGCATCGGTCAGGGTATTGATGCCCCTGCCCTCGCGGTGCGCCTTGTTGGGATGCAGCCCTTCGGCGATCACCACGCCACTGGGCAGGCCCAGGCGCAGGCGGGCGGTCAGATGCACTTCGCCCCGGCGATTGCCGACCAGAACCGCATCACCCTCGCCAATGCCGAGCGGAGCGGCGTCAGCGGGATGGATAAACAGCGATGGCGGGCCTTCACGGCGCTGGCTGCCGGGCGTTTCGTTGAAGGTCGAATTAAGAAAGGTGCGCGCCGGGCTCGTGGCCAGTCGGAACGGATGCGCGCTGTCGGTGCGCTCGGTGATGTCCCAATGGTCGGCAAAGCGGGGCATTGCGGCGGGATCGCAGGTCCAGAGATACCCCTTCTTGTCGGCTACGGCCTGCCAGTCCGGTGCAAAGCGGAAGCGCTTGTCGGGCCAGGCAAAGCCTTGGGCATAGCGCGCCTCGGCATCGGGGCGTTCGCGATCCACAAAGCCGAGGTGCTCGATGGCATCGAGTTCGCCATAGCCTGAGCGGCGGAATGTTTCGGCCACGACCTCGCGGTCGGTGCTGGTGAACGAGGGGTCGTCGAGCCCGAGGCGCAGCGCCAGGGCATTGATCACCTCGTGGTTGGACCAGCATTCGCCCGGCCGCTCGACCAGCGCGGGTCCATAGAGCACGCGGGTATGCCCGCCGCGGGTGTAATAATCATTGTGCTCGAGAAACATGGTCGCAGGCAGAACGATATCGGCCAGTTCAGCCGTTTCGGTCATGAACTGCTCGTGCACGACGAGGAACAGGTCTTCGCGCGCGAGACCCGCCCGGGCTAGGGTCTGATTGGGCGCGACCGAGGCCGGATTGGTGTTCTGCACGATCATGGCCTTGACCGGCCCGCCGCCCTTGAGCGCGGTTGCGTCACCCGTGAGGATCGGCCCGATCTCGCTCATGTCGAGCCAGCGCGGATCGCCCTTTTGCAAATGGCTGCCGACCAGGCGCGATTTATCAAGCTGCCATGTGCCCGAATTGGAATGGAACGCCCCACCGCCGCGATGCTGCCAGGCGCCGGTCATGGCCGGGATGCAAAGGACGGCATGCATGGCGGTGGCGCCATTGCGCTGGCGGGTAAAACCGTAACCCAGGCGGAAATAGGACCGCTTGGTCGTCCCCACGAGATGGGCGAAGCGCTCGATCTCGTCGACCGACAGCCCAGTGATCTCGGCGGCCCATTGCGGGGTCTTGGTGGAGAGATGCGCTTCGAATTCGGCGCTGAAATCGGTATACTGAGCCATATAGGCCCGGTCGGCGAGCCCATCGCGCAGCAGCACATGCATGACGCCGAGGGCCAGCGCGCCATCGGTGCCGGGGCGCAGCATCAGGCCCAGATCGGCCTTGTCCATGGTCGCCGTCTGGTAGATGTCGACCACGACAATGGTGGCACCCCGCTCCTTGCGGGCGCGCATGGCATGGGTCATCACATTGACCTGGGTATGCACCGCATTGGTGCCCCAGATCACGACGCAATCGCTTTCTGCCATCTGTTCGGGATTGACGCCACCCAGCATGCCAGTGCCGGCGATATAGCCGGGCCAGGCCGTGCCGGTGCAGATCGTGTCATACTGGCGCGAATAGCCCTTGGCGGCGCGCAGGCGGTCGATGCCGTCGCGCTGCACATGGCCCATCGTGCCGGCATAATAATAGGGCCAGATGCTTTCGGCGCCCCATTCGGCCTCGATGGCGCTGAAGCGGGCGGCAGTTTCGTCGAGGGCCTCGTCCCAGCTGATCGGCGCCCATTGCCCCCCGCCCTTGGGCCCGACCCGCCGCAGCGGCTGGGTCAGGCGATCTGGGTGGTGGACCCGCTCGCTATAGCGGCTGACCTTTTCGCAGATGACGCCGGCGGTATAGGGGTCGTCCTGGGCGCCGCGCACGCGCCCGATCCGGCCAGGGCCCAGCAATTCCACGTCGAGCGCGCAGGCCGATGGGCAATCATGGGGGCAGACGGTGCGGGCAATGCGCGGCAGAAAGGGCTGGTTCATGGCTGGCTCGGCGTTCACGGCAAACTAGCCGAGCCGATGGGGCCTGACCAGCGCTGACATCGCCTACTTCGGCCGCTTAAAGGGTGGCGAAGGCCTTGGTTGCGGTTTCGCTATTGCGGCGGGCGCGATTGCTGGCATGGCGGGCCAATTGCGCGGCACCCGAGTGGAACTGCGAAAAGGTGATGCTCTGCCGATCGGCGGTGGCGATGGTGATGCCGCGCCAATTGGGCTGCACCGAGCGCACATCGGACCAGGCGATGGTGGTTTCCCGGCCGAAAGCCGAGCGATGCTCGAGGCGCGAATTGTTCCAGCGCAGCTTGGTGAAGAGCCCGCCAATGCCGATGCCAAAGGCCCCTGCCCCCAGCAATACCGAGGCCGAAAAGGCTGCGATCATCTGGGTGGGGTTAACGGCCTTGGTGCTGCCGATCACGATCACGGCCGACATCAGAACGACCGAAAGGGCAGCCGCGCCATAGCAGGCAAAATATTCCACCATGGCCGGGCGCAACTCGGACCAGCCATCGACCTCGATCGCTTCCTCGTCCTGCAACAGGCGCAGGGCCAGGAACGCAGCATAGCCGAAAGCCACGACGCCGGCGGCGCGGGCCAGCGGCAGGGCGGCAGTAGCTGGAATGTGCTTGAGCACCAGAAGGAAAATAATAACGACAAGCGGCACAGCCACTTCCTGCCAGCGCAAGGGCACGATTGCTCTCCAAAAGCTGCGTCGCCAAACAGCGGCGGCGAACGAGTCTGAAACTAGCAAGTCACGCGCGCAAGACCATTAACAAAGTCGCGATTCTAAAAGGTTCCATCGCGACAAAGATATTTTTACCACAATGGAAATAGCCCGTTACGCGCGCCAAGCAGGCGAGAACAGCCCAGAATTGCGCGTCACGTCAATAGCTTAAGACCGGCGATGCCCGCGATGATGAGCCCGATGCAGCCCAGCCGCGCGGCAGTGGCGGGGTCACCGAACAGCACCATGCCAAGGATCACCGTGCCAACCGTGCCGATTCCGGTCCAGATAGCATAACCTGTACCCACTGGCAGATCACGCAGCGCGAGGCCCAAGAGCAGAACACTCGCGACCATGGCCGCGACGGTGAGGGTGGTAGGGACAAGGCGGGTGAAGCCTTCCGAGTACTTAAGGCCAACGGCCCAGCCAACTTCCAAAAGACCAGCGATAAACAGATAAAACCAGGCCAAGGATTACTCCTGCGCTTGGCGGGTCGTCCCGGCCAGAAAATGGGAAAGGCGCGAGGGTCGTCCCTCACGCCGTCTATTTAGTTCACACGCGCGCCGGTGGGAAGCCCCTGGTCGGTCGGTGTAGATGGCGCACCCACCGCTGCACTGCTTGCGTCGCCCTCGGCCTTGAGTTCTGCCTCCCCTTCTCGCCGCAGCGTACTGGCAAGCGGAAGCTCCTCAAGCAGGAAATTGAGCGCAAAAGCGAGCAAGGAAGCACCTGCGGCCGTAAAGAACACCGGATGGAGTGCACTGGCGAATCCCTCAAGCACCTGCTGGCGCACCTCAGGCGGCAGTGCTGCCACAGCCTGGGCATTGAAGGCTGAAGTGCCGCCGCCTTCGGGCAAGGCGTCACCCAACTCACGCGCAAGATTGCTCGCAAAGATGGCCCCGAAGACAGAAACCCCGATGGAGCCCCCGATCTGGCGGAACAGGGTGGCGCCGGCCGTCGCCACGCCCACTAGGTGCTGGGGCGAGGCGTTCTGGATTGCGGTGACGGCAACGCTGTTCACGGGACCGATGCCCACGCCAACGATGAGCATGAAAACGGCGATCTGCCAGTCGGGCGTGTCGAGGCTCATGCCGGCCAGCAGCAGCAGGCCCAAGGTCAGGAGGGCGGTCGAGATCATGGGCAGGATCTTGTAGCGACCGGTTCGGCTCATGAAAAAACCGGCGAGCGTCGAGGCGCTGATCAGGCCAATCATCATCGGTACCAACTGCATGGCGGAGGCAGTGGGGCTGGTGCCGCGGGCCGTCTGGAGGAACAGCGGCAGGAAAGTGATGGAGCCGAACATCGCCATGCCGACAAGGAACGACACGCTGTTGGAGACCAGAAAGGTGTTGTTGCGGAACAGGCTGAGCGGCAGCACCGGTTCGGCGGCTCGCTTTTCATTGATAACGAAAGCGGCGAGCAGCACCAGCGCTGCGACAACAAGGCCAATGATCTGGGCCGAGAACCAAGGGAAGGTCGTGCCGCCCAGGCTGGTGGCCAACACAAAAGAGGATAGCCCGGCACTCAGGAGAATAAAGCCAGCAAAATCAATCTTGTGGGACACACGGTCCGGGCGCGGCTTGAGAGCGGCGGCAATGACGCCAAGGGCGAGGAGGCCCAGCGGCAGGTTGATGAGGAAGATCCAGCGCCAGCTCAGATGCTCGACGATGAAGCCGCCCAGGAGCGGGCCGAGCACGGTGGACACCCCGAAAACCGCGCCGAAAATGCCCTGAATCTTGCCGCGCTGCCGGGGCGGGATGACGTCGGCGACCACCGCCATGGCGACGACCATGAGGCCGCCGCCGCCCAATCCCTGGATGGCGCGGGCGATGATGAGGAAGGTCATGGAGGAGGCCATGGCCGAGAGCGCGGCGCCGCCAAGGAAGATAAGTATCGCTATCTGCAAGACTTTTGCGGCCGAATAGATCGCCGAGCTTGCCATAGATGGGGGCGACGACGGTGGAGGAGAGGAGATAGGCGATTACCACCCAAGTGAGGTGATCAAGCCCGCCAAGCTCGCCCACAATGGTGGGAAGAGCTGTGGAAACAATGGTTTGGCCCAAAGAAGCCAGCAGGAGCGTAACGGCCACTGCGCCGATAATCACGCGAACCGACTGTGGTTCCGGCTCGCCGGGGGCTGAAGAAGTGGGAAACATGAACGCATCCTGAACGGATTCTGAACGGGCAGAGCACCGCCCTTGCGAGGGGGCGGCGGCCACGTTATATCTGCTTCTAGCATATGCATGTCAACAGCACGCAATTGCGACACATGCAGTTATGAGGCGTAAGTTGGCCCCCGAGACTCCCAATGATCAGGTCGATCTTTTGTTGCAGAAAGCAGGGCTCTCGCACGAAACTGTCACTGCGGCGCTGAGCATCGATGCGGTGCTGCAGAACTGGCGGCGGCGGGTGGCCAAGCGCGAACTGGGACACCGGGCGCTGGCCGATCTCAAGATCGGGCTCGACCTTGCGCAACTCGATGTGCTGGTCGCCATCGATGCGCCGGTTAACGAGTTCGGAGCGGTGACGGCGGGCGAAACCATGGTAGCAACCGTGGCCGAACGGCTGGGGATCGACCCCTCACGCGCTAGCAGGATCGTGGGGGACATGGTGGACAAGGGCTATGCGAGGCGGGCGGTAAGCCAGGCCGATGCGCGGCGCTCGATCATCGAGCTGACCGATGCGGGCCGTGCCGTGCTCGACGCGGTGCGGGCCTATAAATTCCTGATCTTGGGGGATTTCCTCAGCGGCTGGTCGAGCGAGGAGCTCGAAACTTTCCTCCCCCTGCTGCAGCGCTTTGGGCGCTGGTCCGAACACACGGAATCGGGGGCGGAAAAGTTCCGCGGGCAGATTGAGGCGCTGGCGGCAGGCCTGCCCCGGGCGTAGGCCGCCCGGGCGCAATCAGTTCAGTTCAAAAGGGTCAAACCTGCGGCTTGCGCTTGGGCTTGTGGTCCTTGCTCTTGGGCGGCTTTGGCTTTTCGGACCGGCTGGCGGCGGGAGCATCGCTCTTGCCGGCCCATTTTGGCTTGCCCTTGTCTTTGGCTGGAGGGGCCTTGGGACGCGGGGCGCGGGGCTTGTCGGCCGCAGGAGCAGCCGGAGCACCCGCCGGGTCCCAGGCGCCGGTTGGGGCAGCAGCGAAATCGTCGGGCTGCAACTCGGAGGAGCCATAACGAGCCTGGCGATCAGCGCGGCCGGGGCGTGGCGCATCGGGGTCAAAGCGCTCGATTGGACCGGCGGGACGGCGCTGCGACGGCGGGGGACCCGCGCGGCGTTCGCCCGGACCATCAACCGGGGCAATGGTGACGCCGCGTTCGCCCGAGCCATTCTTTTCGATGCTGCGGGCAAAGGCGTCGGCCTTTTGCGCAGCGACCTCAAAGATGGATTCGGTATCAAAAATGCGGATCGAGCCAATGGCAGTCTTGGTGACATTGCCGGCCTTGCACAGCATGGGCAGCAGCCAGCGCGGCTCGGCCTTGTGCTTGCGCCCGACTGTGACCTTGAACCAGGTGCCGCCTTCGAATTTTTCGCGGGTACGGGGGTCCTTGTCGCCGGGCTTGTCGAACACGGGAATGTCGCTGACATCCTCGGGTGCCGGACGTGCGGCCAGCTGCTGGCGCAGATAGGCGGCGGCAATGGCTTCGGGCGCATGGCGCTCCAGAAGCTGGGCGACGAAGGCGGTTTCTTCCTCGGCGATGGGCTTGCTCAGCATCTCGTTGGACAAAATGCTTTCGCGGTAGCGCGCCTCGATCTCCTCGGCCGATGGCGGGGCCATCATGGACACGTCGAGCTTGGCGGTCTTGAGGATGCGCTGGGCGACATTGCGCCGATGCGTCGGGGAAATGATGACGCAGGTGCCCTTGCGCCCGGCCCGACCAGTACGGCCCGAACGGTGCAGGAGCGTATCGGGATTGGTGGGCAGATCGGCGTGGATCACCAGATCCAGATTGGGCAGATCGATGCCGCGGGCCGCAACGTCGGTGGCGACACAGATATGGGCGCGCCCGTCGCGCATGGCCTGCAGCGCATTGGTGCGCTCGGCCTGCGAGAGTTCGCCCGAAAGGGTCACAACATCAAAGCCGCGATTATGCAGCCGCGCCGAAAGATGCTTCACCCCTTCGCGGGTGGAGGCGAAGACGATGGTGTTGACCGCCTCGAAGTAGAGCAGCGTGTTGATGATGGCGTTTTCGCGCTCGGCGGCGGGCACCAGCATCAGCTTGTAGTCGATATCGGCATGCTGCTCGGTGGCCGAGGTGGCCGAAATGCGCAGCGCGTCGCGCTGGAAGGTTTTGGCCAGCTGCGCGATGGGCTTGGGAACGGTCGCCGAGAACAGCAGCGTGCGGCGCTCTTCGGGCGCGGCATCAAGAATGAATTCGAGATCTTCGCGGAAACCCAGATCGAGCATCTCGTCGGCTTCATCGAGCACGACGGCGCGCAGCGCCGACATGTCGAGAGCGCCACGGGTGATGTGGTCGCGCAGACGCCCCGGAGTGCCGACAACGATATGGGCGCCCCGCTCCAGCGCCCGGCGCTCGGTGCGGGCATCCATGCCGCCAACGCAGGACGCGGTCTTGGCGCCGGTTTCGGCATAAAGCCATTCCAGCTCGCGCTGCACCTGCAGGGCCAATTCACGGGTCGGGGCAATAAGTAGGGCCAGCGGCGCGCCAACGGAGGTAAAATGGTCTTCATCGCCCAGGAGGGTTGGCGCGATGGCCATGCCAAAGGCGACGGTCTTGCCCGAACCGGTCTGGGCGGAAACCAGCAGGTCGCGCCCCGCGGTTTCCTCTTCGACCATCGCCGACTGGACGGGGGTCAGCGTGTCATAGCCCTTGGCCACGAGGGCGCGGGCGAGCGGGGCAAGGATAGTTTCAGGCAAGGACATTTCTGGCTTTCTGGACGCCGCCAATCATTGGCGTCATGGCCCGCGCGGCAGTGAGCCGTTGGTCGCGGATAGGGTAAAGGAGGCTCCTGCATTGGCAGGAACAAACGCCGTGGTGGTTGGAGGCACAGCACACAGCAAAGCAAAAGGCCGCCCCGAGGGCGGCCCGAAGGCTGTCTAAGCGCATTAAGCACAAAACCGGCGCCCTGTCACCCCGGCCAGCAGCCGGGACGACATTGCGCACAAGGCTTTTGGCTTAGCCGACGATCTCGTCTTCGGTGAAGAAGAACTTGATTTCTTCGGCAGCGGTTTCGGGAGCGTCCGAACCGTGTACCGAGTTTTCGCCGATCGAGAGGGCAAATTCCTTGCGGATCGTGCCGGGAGCGGCATTTTCCGGATTGGTCGCGCCCATCACTTCACGGTTCTTGAGGATGGCGCCTTCGCCTTCCAGAACCTGGACCACGACGGGCGACGCGATCATCTGCTCGACCAGTTCGCCAAAGAAGGGGCGTTCCTTGTGCACGGCGTAAAAGCCTTCGGCCTGTTCGCGCGTCATGTGGATCTTCTTGAGGGCGATCGGACGCAGGCCCGCTTCCTCGAACTTGGCAATGATCTTGCCGATCAGGTTGCGGCGGACGGCATCGGGCTTGATGATGGAAAAGGTGCGTTCGAGCGCCATGGCGGGCTGATCCCTTGATTGTTGTTGTTGGAAGGTGGCGCGCTTTTAGCTGCACTCTGTGTCCGACACAAGACGGCCGCGCTCAAAGGAACGCGGCCGCTGGGGATTGGCAAAAAGGATCAATCGTCGACCGTGGTGGTTCCGGTGGCAAGCGTTGCCCCATCAGGGCCGATCAGGGTGATGTTGACCGTGTTGACGGTGCCATCGACGGGCACGGTCTGGTCCACTTCCTGCTCGGTCTGCATGGCGGTGCAATTATCCCCTGTCCGAGTGACCGGGAAAGTGATGTCGAGCACGCCATCGATGGCATCGTTGAGTTCGGCCATGCCCACCTGGTCGCAGGAGCTGCCCATATACTCGAATTCGATCTCCATCTGCGTCTGGTCAATGCGGTCAGCATCCAGATCATCGATGGACGCAGCGTCCTGGGCGAAAGCCGCTCCAGTGGTCGCCAGAACGAGGCCGGCGGCAAGGTTCAGGGCAAAGTGCTTCATGCTGAGTTCCTTTCGAGTGAAGAGCTTGTCAGGACACCAACGCATGGGCCGCGCAGGTGGATGCGCGACAATGGGGCACGGCCATGCAGGGCTGGCGGTTGCCATAACGGACACTTAACTCTATCCAACATTCCAAAGACAGTTTTGCCGCGGCGTTTGACCCGCCCGCCTTGTTCCGCAGCGCTTTGTGCTGCCTTCTCGATTCAGAAATTGCTTGCGCCATGCTCACCATCAACAATCTCACCTACCGCATCCAGGGCCGCGAGCTGTTCGAGGACGCATCGGTGGTGCTGCCGACCGGCTCCAAGACCGGCTTTGTGGGCAAGAACGGCACGGGCAAGACCACGCTGTTTCACCTGATCCAGGGCCATATCCACCTCGATGCCGGCTCGATCGAGCTCAACAAGAAGGCCCGGATCGGCGCCGTTGCGCAGGAAGCGCCGGCGGGCGACGAGAGCGTGCTCGAAGTGGTGCTGGCCGCCGATACCGAGCGCACCGCGCTGATGGCGGAAGCGGAAACCGCTGATGATCCCGACCGGATCGGCGAGATTTATATTCGCCTGGCCGATATCGATGCCCACACCGCCGAAGCGCGCGCCTCATCCATTCTCAAGGGGCTTGGCTTCGAGCAGGACCGGCAGAACGCGCCGACCCGCGAGCTGTCGGGCGGCTGGCGCATGCGCGTGGCGCTGGCGGGCGTGTTGTTCAGCCAGCCCGATCTGCTGCTGCTCGACGAGCCCACCAACTATCTCGATCTCGAGGGCACGCTGTGGCTCGAGAAATATCTCGCCACCTATCCCTATACCGTCTTCATGATCAGCCACGATCGCGACCTGCTCAACAAGTCGGTGAGCTCGATCATCCATCTCGAGCACAAGAAGCTGACCTTCTACAAAGGCAATTACGACACCTTTGAGAATACGCGCCGCATGCAGATGGAGCTCAACAACAAGAGCCGCGACAAGACGCTCGACCAGATCGCGCATATGCAAAAGTTCGTCGATCGCTTCAAGGCCAAGGCCACCAAGGCCAAGCAGGCCCAGGCGCGTGTCAAAATGATCGAGAAGCTGCGTCCACCCGCCGCGATGTTCGATGAATATGCGGCGCCCTTCACCTTCCAGCAGCCCAAGATCGAGCCCCCTACCCCCATGATCACGCTGGATGGCGTTTCGGCGGGCTATGGCAACAAGACGATTTTGCGCAACATCAATATGCGCATCGATCCCGAGGACCGGATCGCGCTGGTCGGCGTCAACGGCAACGGTAAATCCACCTTCGCCAAGCTGCTGGCCGGGGACATTCCGGTGATGGGGGGCTCGTTCAACAAGGGTAAGAAGCTCGAGATCGCCCACTTCGCCCAGCACCAGATGGACAAGCTCAAGCCCGAATGGACCCCGTTCGAGCATGTGATCGAGCTGATGCCCACCGATAGCGAGGCCAAGCGCCGCTCGCGGCTCAGCCAGATGGGCCTGACCAAATCGCGCATGGATACGCCAGCCAAGAACCTCTCGGGTGGCGAGCGCGCGCGTTTGCTGATGGGCCTCATCACCTTTGGCGGCCCGGGGATGATGATCCTTGACGAGCCCACCAACCACCTCGATATCGACAGCCGCGATGCGCTGGTGCATGCGCTCAACGAATATGAAGGGGCCGTGCTGATCATTTCGCACGACCGCCATCTGGTGGAAGCCACCTGCGACACGCTCTGGATCGCCGAAGGCGGCACGATCAAGCAGCTCGACGAGGATCTCGACAGCTACCAGCGCTCCATCACCGGCGCCAAGGAAAGCCGGGGCGGCACCAAGGAAGACCGCAAGGCCGCCAAGGCGCAGGCCGCGGCCCGCCGCGCCGAGATCGCGCCGATCAAGGCCTCGATCAAGGACGTGGAAGCCAAGATCAGCCGGCTCAAGAGCGAGATCGGCAAGATCGACGCCCAGCTCGAGGACCCCAAGGTTTATAACGGCCCCGCCGACAAGGTGGTGAGCCTGGGCAAGGACAAGGCGCGCTTGAACGCCCAGCTCGAGGAGGCCGAGGAAAGCTGGCTGACCCTGAGCGCGGACCTCGAAAGCATGGAGGGGGCATGATCGGCCGCACTGCCGCCGAGGTGATTGCCCTTTTGGGGCTCGAGCGGCACCCCGAGGGTGGCTGGTATGTGCAGAGTTTTGCCGACAAGGCGGCGGCGGATGGTCGGGTCCATTCCACGGCGATCTATTTCCTGCTCGAAGGCGGGGAGCGTTCGCACTGGCACCGGGTGGATGCGGCCGAAGTCTGGCACTGGTATGCCGGCGCGCCCCTGACGCTCGAGATTGCCGACGACACCGGGGCCTGGGCGCTGACCTTGGGGGGTGACCTCTTTGCCGGGGAGCGGCCGCAGGCGGTGGTGCCGCCCGGGGCCTGGCAGGCGGCGAGCAGCAGCGGGGAGTGGACGCTGGTGGGCTGCACGGTGGCGCCGGGCTTTGAGTTCGCCCGGTTTGAGCTCGCGGCGCCCGGCTGGAGCCCTACGGAGCGTTAAGCCTGCCGCCCGGCCGGCGTTGACTCCACTCCGCTCGCCCCCGACAATCCCCAAGAGGGATCAACGACCGGAAAGAACCGCTATGCGCTTTTGGGGCCCGGGCCTTGCCGTTGTCATGTCCCTGTTGCTGATGCTGGGCGGCGCGGCGCAGGCGCAGCCGTTGAGCGAGGCCGAGCGGCGGGCGCGGGTGATCCAATTTGCCGCCAACAACAGCCTGTTCGTGCTGTACCATGAAATGGCGCATCTGCTGGTGCATCAGCTGGGGCTGCCGGTGCTTGGGCGCGAGGAAGACGCGGCCGACAACATGGCGACCTGGACGCTGCTCAACCAGGGCACGCCCCATGCCGAAGCCGTGCTGGCCGATGCGGCGCGCGGCTGGCTGTTGTCGGGGCTGGTCTATGGTGCCGAGCTTGATGACACCGATTACTACGACAATCACAGCCTGGATCGGCAGCGCGCGTTCGGGATCGTGTGTCTGATGGTGGGCAGCGACGCGCGCGCCTTTGCTCCCATCGCCAATGCCTATGCTATCGACGAGGGGCGGCAAGGCACCTGTCCGGATGACTACCGGCTGGTGAACCGCAGTTTGGCGAAGCTCCTGGCCGGGCGGGACCGCAAGAAAAGCAAGACCCGGGTCGAGGTGTCCTACCAGAGCGTGAGCGGACGGCTCAAAGGGGCGGCGGATGCCTTCAAGGCCAGCGGCGTGTTCGAGCAGGTGGCGGATGAATTGCGCGGGCATTACAGCCTGCACAAACCGGTGCAGCTCAACGCCAAGCGTTGTGGGGAAGCCAACGCCTTTTATGATCCGCAAACGCGCGAGATCATCTTTTGCTACGAGATGATGCAGGACTATATGCAGCTTTATACCAGCCAAAAGCCCGGCAAGGCCGTCCCTGCGCTCTAGTCAGCTAAAGCCGACATATCGGCCGGCGCGATGATTGGTGGCAATGATGAGATTGAGCACCAGCGCGCCCAGCAGGGAATACAGCACCCGGTCGAGCGGCAGGATGAAGAAGGCGGCGAGCAGGATCACCGCGTCGATCCCCAGCTGCACATAGCCGGCGCGAATGCCGAAATTTTCCTGCAGATACAGCGCGAGTATATTGATGCCGCCCACGCTCGCCTTGTGCCGGAACAGCGACAAAATCCCCAGCCCCATCATGCCGCCACCCATGAGCGCGGCGTAGAGCGGCTCGATGCGCCTGATATCGAGCCAGGTGGGGATGGCGGAAGAGAAGAACGACACCAGCAAAACGCAGCAAAAGGTCTTAAGCGCAAAGGGCCAGCCCATGCGCAGCACCGCCAGCACGTAGAATGGCAGGTTGATGACGAAGAACAGCAGGCCAAAGCTCAAGCCAGTGCCGTATTGCAAAAGGAGGGCAAGACCCGCCGTGCTGCCGGTGATGAGGGTGGCTTCGGCGTAGAATACGATGCCCAGCCCCACCAGCATGGTGCCGATGAGCATGGCGAAGATGTCTTCGGCAAGGCTGTGGCGGCTGGGAGCGGCGAGGTCGGGGGTCAAGCGCGTTTGCTCCAGCGTCCGTCCTGGTTTTGCTGCCAGTAGGTCACGGTATTGCCCGGCGTCAGCGCCCGCCAGGCGAGGCGCGCTTCGGCCACGGCATCGGGATCGTGCCCGGAAAACAGATAAACCAGCCGCTGATAGCCCTCGGCCGATTGGGGCACGGCGCGCTCAACGAAAAAGCGCACCTCAGCCCCGTTCGGGTTTTCAGTGCCGGTGGTCAACAGCACGGGCTGGAGCGGATCGGTGTCCTCCCCAGCCAAGCCGTGGGGCAGGAAACTGTCGTCGCGATAGGCCCAGAGATGGGCTTCGAGCGCTTCGGCGCGCTCGGAGCTGCCGATTTCCACCACCGCTCGCCAGCCGCGCTCGAGGGTTTTTTCCAGCAATTGGGGCAGCACCGCTTCCAGCGGGCGCTGCTCCAGATGGTAAAACAGAACTTCGGCCATGCCAGCTCCGATGCGCGGCTCAGTTCTCGTAGAAGTCCCGGACCAGCCGGTCCAGCAGCGCCACGCCAAAGCCCGGCGCCCAGGACGCGTTGATCTCGCTATTGCCGGCGCCAAAGGCCATGCCGGCAATATCGAGATGGGCCCAAGGCACATCATTGACGAAATGCTGCAGGAAATGGGCCGCCGTGATCGAGCCGGCCGGGCGGCCGCCGGTGTTCTTGATATCGGCAAAGCGCGATTCGATGAGCTTTTCATAGGCCGGCGACAGCGGCAGGCGCCAAAGCTTTTCATTGGCGGCAAGCCCGGCATTGAGCAGCTGGATCGAGAGCTCGTCATTGTTGGAGAACAGACCCGCATGATCATGGCCGAGCGCCACGATGATCGCCCCGGTCAGGGTCGCCAGATTGATCATGAAGCGCGGCTTGAAGCGCTGCTGGGTGTACCAGAGCGCATCGGCCAGCACGAGCCGGCCTTCGGCATCGGTATTGATCACTTCGATCGTGGTGCCCGACATCGCCTTGACGATATCGCCCGGGCGCACCGCAGTGGCCGAGGGCATGTTTTCAACGAGGCCAATCACGCCCACGGCGTTGACCGGCGCCTTGCGCTTGGCCAGCGCCAGCATCAATCCGGTAACGGCCGCAGCGCCGCCCATATCGCCCTTCATGTCTTCCATGCTGGCAGCGGGCTTGATGGAAATGCCGCCGCTGTCGAAGACGACGCCCTTGCCCACAAAGGCGAGTGGGGCGGCATCTACATCGCCGCCACGCCACTGCATGATGGCAAGGCGAGCCGGACGGGCCGAGCCTTGGGCCACGCAGAGCAGCGATTCCATGCCCAGCCGCTTCATGTCCTCGGGCAGGAGGATCTCGACATTGATGCCGTATTCGCTCAGTTCGGAAACACGGTCGGCAAACTCCACCGGGCCCAGCACATTGGCCGGCTCGTTGACCAGTTCACGCGCCAGCAGCGTGCCGTCCACCACCGCGCCGCGATCGGCAATCGCGGCATCGACGGCCGCGGGATCGGCCACATGGAGGGTGACGGCAAGATCGGCCGGTGCATCCTCGCGTACCGCCTTGTATTTATCGAACTTGTATTGACGCAGCCGTAGCCCGGCCGCGAGTTCGGCGATGGCGGCGGGGGTAGCGCCGGCCTCATCGACGACGACTGCAACCGTGGGCACGCGGCTGGCCAGAATCTTGGCCATCAGCGAGCCGCCTCGGTCGGTCCAGGCATTGAGCGGGATTTCGCTCGTCCCATTGCCCGCGCCCAGCACAAGGAGGCGCCCCGCAGCCGTCACCACATCGAGTCCCTGCCCCTGCTTGCCCGTAAAGGTGGCAGCCTTGCTCACCTGGCTCCAGTCCAGCCCCGTCTGCGCCCACAAACCAGCGGCAGCGCCGGCGGGGGCTTGCCCTTCATGGGCGTAAACGATGACGAGAGGCGCAGCAGCGCCAGCCAGCGCTGCGGTGTGGAGATCAAACTGTTGGGGCATGGAATGGCCTTGTTGGCGAAATAGGCTCGCAGTGTGCGCAAAGGTTGAGGGGGACTTTCACGGGGTTTTCGGCCCGCGTCAATCCCGCAACAGCGGCGCGGCAAAGGGCCCCTGCGGCCGGGCCCGCGCTTGAACCGGGCAGGGAAAGGTCTCAAGGTCGTTCCGACAGTCCAAGAGTAGTGCGAGTTTCTGCCAGCCCATGAAGCGATTGACGAGATATGTGGCGGGCCTGTTCGTGCGCGATGCCGTAATCCTGTTTGGTGTGGTGTGCGTGCTGCTTTGGCTGGTCAACTGCCTGCGATCCTTTGACGTGGTGGCGGTCAAGGGACAGGATCTGCTGACGCTGGCGCTGCAGGCGCTGCTCACCATGCCGCCGCTAGCCTTGACCTTTGCTTATGTGTGCATCGGCATCGGCGTTGCCCGGGCCCTGCAGGCACTGCAGAACAATCGCGAACTCCATATCATCCACACCAGCCATGGACTGGGATCGCTGTGGCGGGCGGCCGCCATCGTGGCAGCGGGCGGGATGATCTTCGTGCTGCTGCTGAGCAATTTTGTCGAGCCAATGGCCAATCGGCGGGTCAACCTGCTGCAAACCAGTATCGCGGCGGACCTCGTCAGCTCCACCCTCAAGCCCAAGCGCTTCACCCAGGTAACGCCTGGCGTTGTGCTGTTGATCGGTGGCCGCTCCGGCAATGGAGAAATCACCGATTTCTTTGCCGATGACCGGCGCGATCCGCGCACCGAGCGCACCTATATCGCCAGTTCGGCCCGGGTGGCACGGGACGGCGACAATTACATGCTCGAGCTGCGCGATGGCTCACTGCAATATACCGAAAGTACGGGGCAGTTCTCGCAGATCTCGTTTGCCCGCTATGACCTCAGCGTCGAGCGGCTAACGCAAACCCCCGAGGACAATTTCCGCTTCCGCGAGCAGGACAGCCTTTCCGCAGTCAATGAAGCACTGCAGAGCGGGCAATGGACGCCCGAGCTGCGCGCCGACCTGCTGGAGCGGCAAGCACCCGCGCTCAGCGTTCTGGGCATTTGTCTGCTGATGGTCGCGGTGCTGGGCTTTCCCAATGGCAGGCGCAGCAGGTTCACCGTGCCCATGGAAGCCTTGGTGATGCTGCTGGCTTTTGCCGAGCGGGGCGTGAGCTCCTATAGCCCATGGGGTCCGGCCACCGGAGGGATCGTGCTCATTGTCGCCGCCCTCCTGATCATCCTGATGCGCGCGCGGCCCCGGGCGCCGGGCAAGGTGGTGCCCGCATGAGCCGGATCGACCTCCTCGTGCTCACCCGGCTGGGCGGGCGCATCGCCACCATCGTTTTTGTGTTTTACGGGCTGATCGCCCTGGTGGAATCGCTCGACACCTGGCGCTTCAACTATGTGGCCGAAAACCAGGGGGTGCCGCTGGCCATCCTGATGGTGGCGATGAGCGCGGTGCGCTGGACCATCAAGACCCTGCCCGTGACCGTGCTGCTGGGCGCAATCCTGGGCTTCCTCGATCTCAAGGCGCGCCATGAGCTGACCGTGATTGCCGCCAGCGGTATCTCCATCTGGCGCATCGTGCGCGCCCCCACCGTGGCGCTGATCTTGGTGAGCTTTGTCATTGCCCTGGGCGCCGAAACGATGAGCACCCAGATCAACCGTCAGCTTTATCCAACCTCCCCGGGCAAATCCTCCATGCTCACCGATGGGGACGATATCTGGCTCGAGCAGCGCAGCGGGGAGTTCCGCTATGTGCTGCTCGCCCGTGCCATGCAGCCGGGCGGCTCGGTGCTGGGGGATGTGACGGTCTATGCCCTCGGAGGCGAAATGCCCCCGCGCATCGAGGCACCCGAAGCGCAGCTGCGCGACGGACATTGGCTGATGCCGGAAGCGACCGTGCGCACGGCCGATGCCCCGGCACGGTTGGTACGCGACTTCGCCCTGCCTACCACATCGAGCCCGGCCGAAATCAGCCTCAAGCTGGCCTCCACCGAAGACATGACCTTTTTCGAGCTGTCGCGCCTTGTGAGCGCGGGGATTGCCGATGAGGGCATCCGGGCGGCAGCGACAATGCGGCTGATCAAGCTGCTCTCCTTGCCGCTTGTGCTTACCGGATCGCTGTTCATTGCATTTGCATTTACTGCGGGTTATCGAAGGTCGGCTAACTATGGCCCCGCGGTTCTTTCGGGGATCGTTCTTGGGTTCGTTGTGTTCGTGATTACCGAGATGGCTGACCGCGCAGGGTCGACCGGCGTTCTCGACCCCACGTTTGCGGCAGTTGGACCGGCATTGGTGGCGATCGTTATTGGTGTAACGGTGCTGCTGTATAAGGAAGACGGGCGCGCGTGAGTAACAGGGGCTGGAACACAGGTTTGGTGTCGCCGCTCCGCAAGGCGGGTGCGGGTGCCCTGCTGGCGCTGGCCTTGTCTACGGGCGCCATGGCGCAAGGGCTGGTGCCGGCGCAATTCTTCAATGCTCCCGTCGATTCCGAAGCCGCTGCAGCGGTGGAAGCCGATAATCTGCAATTTGATGCCCGCACCGGGATCATCACCGCTTCAGGCGATGTGGTGCTGAATTATAGCGGTTACACCGTAACCGGGCACAATCTCGTCTTCAACCGCAACAGCAATGATGTGCAGTTCACGGGGCCCGTGAGCGTGCGCGACCCCTCGGGCAATGTGGCACAGACTACCGATCTGCGCGTGACGGGTGGCATGAAGCAGGCCTTCATCAACGCCCTGACGATCACCACCTATGACGGCGCCCGGATCACGGCGGACAGCGTCGAATATGACGCGGCGCTGCGAACCCTTTTGAATGATGCCACCTATTCGCCTTGCGGCGATTGTATCGACGCCAAGGGACGGCGAATCGGCTGGTCGATGCGCGCGGCGCGCATCATCTCCAATGAGGAAGATGGCTCTCTGACGCTCGAGCAGCCCTCGCTGGCGTTGCTGGGATTTCCTGTGGCGTGGCTGCCTTACCTTTGGCTGCCCGATACCAGCGACAGCGCGCTGGCCAATGTCCGCATGCCATCGATCGACTCCAGCGAGGAAATCGGGCTCAAGGTTGAAGTGCCCTTTGTGGCCTATTCCAATCAATGGACCGACATCATCCTGTCGCCCGCGCTGGTGAGCCGGCAGGGCCTGTTGCTGGGCGCCGAATGGATCCAGCGCTTCGACCAGGGCTCGTTCCGGATCAAGGCCTCGGGGATCTACCAGCTTCAACCGGACGCCTTCAGCTTCCCCGAAGCGCGCGAGGACTGGCGCGGAGCGGTGCAAAGCTCGGGCTCATTCCGGCCAGTCGAGGACTGGACGGTGGGTTGGTCCTACTCGGCCTTCACCGATGCGGCATTCTTCGAGGATTATCGCCTCGAAGAGCGCGAAGCCTCGGTCAACGAGGTCTATGCGACCAATGTAACGCGTGACACCTTTATCGATCTGCGCCTGCAGCAGTTCAACCTCCTGGGCGATGTGCCCGAGGCCGACCAGGACCGACAGGGCGATGCGGTGCCCAATGCCCGGTTCAACCATGTCGAGCGCCTCGCGCCCGGCTATGGCCAGGTGGAGGTGAGCGCGCGCCTTTTAGGCGTACAGCGTGAGGGCGATCACCGCGCCTTTGCCAATAGTGTGCCCTATGTGTTCGGCTTTGCTGGCGACAAGACCCACGCCATGCTGCAGGGCGGCTGGCAGACGCAGTGGATCGGCGCCGGCGGCTTTGTCGCCACACCCTATCTGGGCGGGCGCCTCGATGCGGCCTATTACAATGGCGAAAGCACCTTGCCAGTGGCGCCCGATGAAACCACGCTCTGGAGCGCAACGCCAATCGCCGCCATGGATGTGCGCTTCCCGATGGCCGCGAGCGATGGATCCACGGTGCATCTGGTGGAGCCGATCGGGCAACTGGTTTATCGCGGCTCGGACACTTCGCTTGTCGGCATCACCAATGACGACGCCCAAAGCTTTGTCTTCGATGACACCAATCTGTTTTCGTATAATCGCTTTTCAGGCAGCGATCGGCAGGAAACCGGGCTGCGCGCCAATATCGGCGGCCGTTATCTGGCTGACTTCGCCGATGGCAGCTATCTCGAACTGATTGCCGGCCAGTCCTTCCATTTGGCAGGTGAGAATGCCTTTGTCACCGCGGATCCTGCATTCAGCAGCGCCCGGACGGGGCTTGAGGACGGGGCATCCTATGCGGTGCTGGGCGCTTATGGCGCCCTCAATCCCCATACCCGATTTGGCGGCAAGCTGCAGGTTGATACCCAAACCATGGACATCGCCCGCGCGGGGCTGGGGGCGAGTTTTTCGGCCGAAGGGTATTCGGCGGGGCTCGATTACTTCTATATTGCCGCCGACCCCCAAGGTGGCGTGCTGCGCGACCAACATGAGATTGGCGCGCAAGTGGGCGTGCCCATCGCCGACTACTGGACCGTCAAGGCTGCCACCTATTGGGATCTCGCGGCCAATGAGTGGCTGCAGGTCAGCGGCGGCGTCGTATACGACGACGGCTATCTGGAACTGGGCGCCGGGGCGACCCGAACTGGACCAACGCACACCACCCCCGACGATACGCGGTTCACGGCATCGTTCCGCCTCAAGGCGCCCGCAGGGTTCAATGTCGGCGTCGGCGGCGAGTAGGTTACCGATTTTGGCCGTATTCGTGAGCAATTGACTCCACGATGTTCCCGCCCCATTGGAGGTGGGCAAGCGAACAACAGGCGGATAAGCGAGATGGCGGTTGGAAATTTGGCCCGCGCGGCCGGGGCTGTGATGATCGGCGCGCTGATGAGCTTTGGTTTGGCAATGCCGAGCTTGGCAGCCAATGTGAAGGTCACCGTGAACGGCACCCCGATCACCGACGTGCAGATTGCCCAGCGCGTCAAGCTGTTCGCCATTGAAGGCAACAAGACCGGCCAGCGCGGCGCCACCGAGCAGTTGATCGATGAAGCCATCCAGATGCAGGAAGCCGAGCGGCTCGGCATCGAGGTTTCGGGCGCACAGGTGGATGAAGGCATCCTCCAGATCGCACGTAACACCAAGCTCAGCCAGGACAAGCTGATCCAGATGCTGCAGCAAAGCGGCGTTAATATCGACACGCTGCGTGATCGGCTGGAAGCGGCTATTGCCTGGAACGGCGTGACCCAGGCGGCGATCATGCCCCAGGTGCAGATCTCGGACCTGGCGCTCGATCAGCAGGCGGCCAGCAAGGTCGCGGCCTATCAGAGCTTTGATTATATCCTCAAGGAAATCATCTTCGTGGCCCCGGGCGGCCAGGGCGCCGGCGCCCGCACTGCCCAGGCCAATCGCTACCGCAGCAGCTTTTCGGGCTGCGACAGCGCGGTGGAACTCTCGCTCGGCTTTACTGACGCGGCCGTGATCGATGTGGGCCGTCGGCACGCCACCCAGCTGCCCGAAGCCATTGCCAAGGAACTGGCCGGGCTCAACGCCGGCGGCATCACCAAGCCGCGCGTGGTGGAAACCGGCGTGTCGATGCTGGCGGTCTGCCAGAAGACGCAGGCGGAAGACCTGACCTTCATCAAGGGCGATCTGCGCGCCGAAGCGGGCAGCGACGCGCTCAAGGGACAGGTCGAGACCTATCTGGCCGATTTGCGCAAACGCGCCAAAATCATCTACAACTAATCAGGGCCCGCTTCGGCGGGCCTTTTGCTTTGGGGGGTATGGATTTGGCTCAGCCGCTGGCGATCAGCATGGGAGAACCGGCCGGGATTGGGCCTGACCTGATCTTGCAGTTGTTCGCGCGACGTCATGCTGAGGCCCTGCCCCCATTTTGCGTCTTTGGCGCATCCGAGTTCTTTCGCGCCCGTGCGGCTCGGCTGGGCCTCGATCTGGCGGTAGAGGAATGCACGCCCGCTGACGCGGCCGAGGTGTTCGCGCGGGCTTTGCCCGTGTCAGCCGTTGAGGGGCTGGTGCCAGACCATCCCGGCAAAACGAGCCCGTTGTCGGGCCAGGCGGTGATCCGCGCCATCGAGCAATCGGTGGCCGCGGTGCTGCGTGGCGATTGTCGTGGGCTGGTGACCGCGCCCATCCACAAGGCGGCGCTTTACCATGCCGGCTTCCGGCACCCCGGCCATACCGAGTTTCTGGCCGAGCTTTGCGCGGGCGGCGGCAAGCCCAAGCTGCCGGTGATGATGCTGGCCCATGGCGACCTGCGGGCGGTACCGGTCACCATTCACGTCCCGATCAAGGATGTGCCGGGGCTCCTCACCAAGGAGTTGATCGTCGAGACGGGCTGCGCCGTGCATCGTGATCTTAAGCACCGCTTCGGGATCGCCGAGCCGCGGATCGGGGTGGCCGGTCTAAACCCCCATGCGGGAGAAGGCGGCGCGATCGGACGCGAGGACCTGGAGATCGTGGGCCCGGCCGTGGCCGAAATGCGCTTCCAGGGCGTTGACGCAGTCGGTCCCATTCCTGCCGACACGCTGTTTTATCCGCCCCATTGGCGGCAATATGATGCGGTGATCGCCATGTATCACGACCAGGCGCTGATCCCGATCAAGACGGTGGCGTTTGAAGACGCCGTCAATGTTACATTAGGACTGCCGATCGTGCGCACCTCGCCCGACCATGGCACGGCGTTCGACCTCGCGGGCACCGGGAATGGGTCGCCACGCAGTTTTCTTGCGGCCATCCGGCTGGCCGACACCATGACGGAGCCGAGCAAGGCATGAGCCAGATCGATGACTTGCCCCCGCTGCGCGAAGTGATCGCCGAGCATGGGCTGCGCGCTAAAAAGGAACTCGGACAGAATTTCCTCCTGGACCTCAATCTCACCTCGCGCATTGCCCGCGTGGGCGGCTCGCTGGAAGGCGTGCGGGTGATCGAGGTGGGTCCGGGGCCTGGCGGGCTGACGCGGGCGCTGCTGGCCGAAGGGGCGCGCGAAGTGATCGCCATTGAGCGCGACCCACGCACGCTCCCTGCCCTCGCGCAGATTGCCCAAGCCTATCCTGGCCGGCTGACCGTAATCAGCGGCGACGCGCTGGAGATGGACTACCGTGCGCTGGCGGATGGGCCGACCCGCATCATTGCCAACCTGCCCTACAATATCGCAACACCCCTGCTGACGGGATGGCTCACCGCCGAGCCCTGGCCGCCGTTCTGGGACAGCCTGACGCTGATGTTCCAGCGCGAAGTGGCCGAGCGGATCTGCGCGGCGCCGGGCGAGGATCCCTATGGCCGGCTTGGCGTCCTGGCCGGCTGGCGCACCGATGCGCGGATTGCCTTCAATGTGGGTCGGCAAGCCTTTGTGCCGCCCCCAAACGTGACGTCTGCCGTGGTGCATCTCGTACCCAAGCCGGTGGACGACACCATCGCGGTCAAGCAGCTCGAACAGGTCACCAAGGCCGCGTTCGGACAGCGGCGCAAGATGGTGCGGCAAAGCCTGAAATCGCTGGGCGTGCCGTTGGAAGGCCTGCTCGCTGCCGCCGGGCTCAAGGGCGATGAACGTGCTGAGGATTTGCCTGTTGGTGCGTTCCTCGCCATGGCGAGCGTATTGCCGCAGCTGCGCCAGGCAGCAGCGGCGGCCAGCCAGCAATAGGTCGGCTAGGCTCCGGAAGGGGCTGCAGGCACCGGCTGCTCGGATGGCAGCGGCGCAAGGCGGGTCAGGTGCAGCCCAACGAACAGGGCTGCCGCTGCCGCCCCGCCGCTAACCAGCAGCACGCCGTTCCAGTCCCAGGCGACCCACGCATAGCCGCCCAGCGTACCTAGCACCGATGAGCCCAGATAATAGCTGAACAGATAAATGGCGGAGGCCTGGGCACGACCGACGCTGGCGCGGCGGGCGACCCAGGCGCTGGCAATGCCATGGGCGGCGAAATAGCCGGTGGTGGCAATGGCGAGCCCCAGAATGATCACCGGGGTTGACGGCACAAGGGTCAGGAACACCCCTAGCATCATGACGAGCACCAGGGTCCAATACACCCGCCGCCGTCCGAGGCGCTGTGCGAGGCCGCCGGCCCAAGCTGAGCTGAAACTGCCCAGCAGATAGACCACGAAAATGGCCGAGATGGCCGCATGACTCAGCGCAAAGGGCGGCAGCGCCAGCCGGAAACCGACATAGTTGTAAAGGGTGACAAAGCTGCCCATCAACAGGAAGGCCGAGGCAAAGAGCCAGGGTAGCCCAGGATCGCGGAATTGCAGGCGTACCAGCGCGGCAAGCTCACGCAGCGCAATGCGGCTGCGGCGTGAATTATGCGGCGCGGGAAGGAGCAGCACGACCACCAGAGCAGCGAGCGCGATGGCGGCGCCAAGAACCATGAGCGCGGGGCGCCAGCCAATGAGATCGGCAAGGATGCCCGACAGCAGCCGCCCGGCCATGCCGCCAATGGCAGTGCCCCCGATGTAAAGCCCCATGGAAAAGCCCAAAGCTTCGGGGTCCATCTCCTCGGCGAGATAAACCATGGCGACCGCGGGCAGGCCGGAAAGGGTAAGGCCCATCAGGGTGCGGATGATGAGGAGCGCGCTCCAATTGGGCGCGAAGGGCAGGACGAGCCCCAAAGCCGCGGTGAGGAGAATGGCCCAGACCATCAGCGTGCGGCGCCCCAAGCGGTCGGACACCCAGCTGGCGAGCAGGAGTGCGAGCGCCAAGGTGGCGGTGGTGCTGGAAAGCGCAAGGGAACTGGTGCCGGCGTCGAGCCCAAACTCGGCCGCCAGGATGGGCAGCAGCGGCTGCACGGAATACAGCGACGCGAAGATCGCGAAGGCGGACAGAAAAAACGCGATATTGGCGCGCACAAAGGCCGGGGTGCCACGGCGGATGATCTGCGTGCCGTTAGTCATGCCAGAAGTGCCTTGTCGCGCAGCGGGAGGTCGAGGAGCTTAAGACCGCAGCCCGGCGCCACTCAAAGGGAATCGATCTGGTTTTGCAGATCCTTGACGAAATTGTCGAGCTGCGTCAGCCGGCTCCGCTCGAGCCGTGCAGCGGCAAGGATGGAGCGCACTTTCTGGGTCGAAGCCTCCAGATCGTCATTGACGATGATATAGTCGTATTCGTTGTAGTGCTGCATCTCGAGCTTGGCGTTGCGCAGCCGCTTTTCGATCGTGCCCACGCTGTCCTGCGCGCGCCGCTCGAGCCGGGCGCGCAGCTCCTTGATGCTGGGGGGCAGGATGAACACGGTCACCATGTCCTTGCGGCTCTTTTCGTAGAGCTGCAGCGTGCCCTGGTAATCGACGTCAAACAGGATGTCGTTGCCGGCGGCCAGCTGCTCTTCCACCTTGGCGCGGGGGGTGCCGTAGAAATTGTCGTGCACCTGCGCCGATTCGAGCAATTCGCCATCGGCCTTCATGCGGTTGAAGGTGGGCACATCGATGAAATAATAGTGCGTACCCTCGACCTCGTCGGTGCGGCGGGCTCGCGTTGTCACCGATACCGACAGCCGGATATTGGGGTCCTGCCCGAACAGGGAGCGTGAAATGGATGATTTACCCGCCCCAGAGGGCGAAGCAATCACCAGCATCACGCCGCGACGTTGAGATTCCATTGGGGCACGGCCTTGCGTGAGGTTCTGTCGCTGGGTTGTTTAGCGAACAAAGCCTTGCGGTCAAGAGCCGTGCGCCACCCCGTCCCCAGCTGCGACCTATTGCGGCGCGGCGGGGGCCGCCTCACCCGCTTCTTCGGCTTCCAGCGCCTGGCGGGCTGCTTCGGCATCTGCCTCGGCCTGGGCGGCCGCCTCACGCTCTATTTCGCGCCAACGCGCCACATTGGTCTGGTGCTCGGCATAGGTTTCGGCAAAGGCATGGCCGTCAGAGGGTACCGGCCCCTTGGCCACGAAGTAGAGATACTCGTGGGTGTCGGGGTTGGCGACAGCGCGCAGGGCATCGGCGCCCGGATTGGCAATCGGGGTCGGGGGCAGACCATCGATCTGGTAGGTGTTGAACGGGGTCTTGGCTTCGATCTCGGAGCGCCGCAGCCCGCGCCCAAGCGGGGCCTGGCCATTGGTGATGCCATAGATGATGGTGGGATCCGACTGCAGGCGCATGCCTTCGCGCAGCCGGTTGACGAACACGGCGGCGACCTGTGGACGCTCGCTAGCGACCCCGGTTTCCTTTTCCACGATGGAAGCGAGAACCAGCAGCTCTTGGGCCGATTGGAGGGGCAGGTCCGGATTGCGGGCGGCCCAGATCGCGTCTAGCTCGGCCTTCATCGCGGCCTGCATCTTGTCGACCACTGACTGGCGGGTATCGCCGGGAAGGTAGTCATAGCTGCCGGGCAGCAGCGAGCCTTCGGGGGGCACCGGGGTGATTTCGCCCACCAAATTGCTGTCGCCATTGATCCGTTGCACCGCTTCCCACGTGGTCCAGCCCTCAGGGATGGTCACGGCGTAGCGGATCGGATTGCCTTCGGTGAGTTCCTTGAGGATATCGGCCATGCTGGCGCCGGCGGGGATGGTGAAGTCACCCGCCTTGAGCTTGCCTTGCCGCTCGAGCGCCCGCCCGCCCAGCTGGAACACATAGCGGTTGGAAATCAGCCCCTGCTCTTCGAGGCGCTCGGCGGTGGTGCCAAGACCATTGCCCGATTCGACCCGGAACACCGTATCGGCCTGGGCGGGACCATCGCCATAGAACTGGGATGCGCCAAACAGCAACACGCCACCGGCAACCACCAGCCCGATCACGAGCAGCGTCAGCAATCCGTTGAGGATCTCGAGAAACCCGTTGCCCGACCGCTTGCGCGTCCGCCGGTTCTTTGGATCGGCCATGTTGCTGCTGCCCCCGCCCTTTGTGGTGAATCGTTGTGGGGCTGTGTTCCACCGCAATGGCACAAAACTGTGGCACGGCCAGTCGCCCGGGCTGGGCAACCGGCGTCGCCGCCGGTCAGCCCCGCATCAGAGATTGCCCTAATCGGCCTTGCGCATCACCAGAGTCGCATTGGTGCCGCCAAACCCGAAGGAATTGGACAGCGCCACATTGATCTCTTTCTTGCGCGGTGTCTTGGGCACCAAATCCATGCTGGTTTCCACCGACGGATTGTCGAGGTTCAGCGTTGCCGGAGCAATGCTGTCACGCATGGCCAGGAGGCAGAAGATGGCCTCAACCGAGCCGGCAGCGCCCAGGAGGTGACCGATGGCCGATTTTGTGGAGCTCATAACCGCCCCGGCGGCGGCATCGCCCATGACGCGCATGACGGCGCCCAGTTCGATTTCGTCGCCGAGCGGGGTCGAGGTGCCGTGGGCGTTGATGTAGTCGATCTCGGCGGGGCTGATGCCAGCGCGCTTGATCGCCGCGCTCATAGCACGGAACCCGCCATCGCCATCGGGCGAGGGAGCCGTGATGTGATAGGCATCGCCCGAAAGGCCATAACCAACCACTTCGCCATAGATCTTGGCGCCGCGGGCCTTGGCGCGCTCATAGTCCTCGAGCACGACAATGCCGGCGCCTTCGCCCATGACAAAGCCGTCGCGATCCTTGTCATAGGGGCGGGATGCAGCTTCCGGATTGTCGTTAAAGCCCGTCGACAGGGCCCGTGCAGCCGAAAAACCGGCGAGAGCCAGCCGGTTAACGCAGCTTTCGGCGCCGCCGGCGACCATCACATCGGCATCGCCGAGTGCAATCAGCCGGGCCGCATCGCCAATGGCATGCGCGCCGGTGGAGCAGGCGGTAACCACGGAATGGTTGGGACCCTTGAGGCCAAAACGGATCGAAACATGGCCGGAAGCCAGGTTGATCAGGCGGCCAGGGATAAAGAACGGGCTGATCCGGCGCGGACCTTTTTCGTGCAGCGTGATGGAGGCATCATAGATGCCGCCGACCCCGCCAATGCCAGAGCCGATCAGAACGCCGGTGCGTTCCTGATCTTCCTGGGTCTTGGGCTCGACTCCGGCGTCCTGAATGGCCTGCGTTGCCGCGGCCATGGCATAGACGATGAAAGGATCAACCTTGCGCTGTTCCTTGACGTCCATCCAGTCGTCGGGATCATACTTGCCCTCGGCATAGGGGCCGAGCGGCAAGCGATGAGCGATCTGGCAGGCGATGTCGTCGACCTGGAAATCGTCGATGCGCTTGGCGCCGCTCTTACCAGCCAGAAGATTGGCCCAGGTTGCTTCTACGCCACATCCTAAAGGTGTGACGAGACCCAAACCGGTGACGACGACGCGGCGCATTTCCATTGTCGAGCCTATCGTGCGCCGGCCTTAGCCGACAGCCTTGGTGAGGAAGGAAACTGCGTCACCAAAAGTCTGGATGGATTCAGCAGCATCGTCCGGGATCTCGACCGAGAATTCTTCCTCGAACGCCATCACCAGCTCGACCTGATCGAGCGAGTCGGCGCCCAGATCGTCGATGAAGCTCGCCTTTTCGACGACCTTCTCAGCATCCACATTGAGGTGTTCCACAACGATCTTGCGGACCCGATCAGCGACATCGCTCATATTTGACTTCCCTTTTTCGAAATCGAAGTTTCGGTTGCTTCTTATTGGCGCCTAGCCAAATCTTCAAGCGCCGTCTTGGGCTGCCACACCGGAATATCGGCTTCCAGCACAGCTTTTCCCGGGACGGGGCCGTCCTTGCAGTGGGGCCGATAGGGGCGCCCGCTGCCCTATCCTAACGCAGCACCGGCGATTTAGATCATCGCCATGCCGCCGTTCACGTTCAGCGTATGCCCGGTGATATAGGCCGCAGCATCGCTGGCGAGGAACACCGCGCAGGCCGCCACTTCCTGGGGCGTGCCCAGACGGTTGGCGGGGATGGTCGACAAAATCCCCTCGCGCTGCTTGTCATTGAGTTCATCGGTCATGGCCGAAGCGATAAAGCCCGGCGCGATGGAATTGACCGTGATGTTGCGCGAAGCCACTTCATGGGCAAGTGCCTTGTTCATGCCGATAAGGCCGGCCTTGGAGGCAGCATAATTGCCCTGCCCCTGATTGCCCATGACACCCACGACCGACGAAATGCCGATGATGCGCCCAAAGCGCTGCTTCATCATGCCGCGCAAAACGGCACGGTTGAGGTGGAAGGCGGCGGTGAGATTGACCGCGATCACCTCGTCCCACTCCTCGTCCTTCATGCGCATGAAGAGGTTGTCGCGCGTCATGCCGGCATTATTGACCAAAATATCGAGCCCACCCAGCGCCGCTTCCGCGGACGGCACGAGCTTGTCGACGTCATCGAGCTTGGAGAGATTGCACGGCAGGATCGGGCTGTCGGCGCCAATTTCCTTGGCAACATCCTCCAGCGCTGCCTGGCGGGTGCCGCTCAGCGCCACCTTGGCTCCCGCTGCGGCGAGCGCCTTGGCGATCTCGCGCCCGATGCCGCCGCTGGCGCCAGTTACGAGGGCGCGCTTGCCGGTCAAATCAAACATGGGACAGCTCTCCGCAGATAATCAAACAGGGGATCAACAAGAATCAGGCGGACAGCGTCGCGGCGAAGGCGGCGATGTCGTCGGGCGTGTTGACCGCCACAGCAGTAGCCTCAGGGTTGATGCGTTTGGCAAGGCCCGTCAGCACCTTGCCGCTACCCAGCTCGGCCAGATGGGTGACCCCGCCCTCGCCGGTGAGCCAGGTCACGCTTTCGGTCCAGCGCACGACGCCGGTCACCTGCTCGACGAGACGCTGGCGGATCGCGTCGGGATCGCTGATCGGCGCGGCCAGCACATTGGCGACCAGCGGCACAACGGGAGCCTGCATCTGCACCTCGGCCAGCGCTTCGCGCATGGCGTCGGCGGCAGGCTGCATCAGGGCGCAATGGAACGGGGCACTGACAGGCAGCAGCAGGGCACGCTTGGCGCCTTTGGCCTTGGCCAGCTCAATGGCGCGCTCGATGGCGGCGACTGCACCCGATACCACGACCTGGCCGGGGGCATTGTCATTGGCGACATCGCAGATTTCGCCCTGGCCCGCTTCTGCCGCGACGGCACGGGCGGTCTCGAGATCAAGGCCTAACAGCGCCGCCATGGCGCCATGACCGACCGGAACGGCCTTTTGCATGGCCTGCCCGCGCGTCTTGAGCAGCCGCGCCGCATCGGCAACAGTAAAGGTGCCCGCCGCGCAAAGGGCGGAATATTCGCCCAGCGAATGGCCCGCCACATAGGCAGCGTGATCGGCAAGGCGCACGCCGCGTGCTTCGAGCACCCGCATCACCGCAATGCTCACCGCCATCAGCGCCGGCTGCGCGTTTTCCGTCAGGCGCAACATCTCGTCCGAACCTTCGAACATGATGGCTGACAACCGCTGCCCCAGCGCCTCATCGACCTCGCCGAACACGGCGCGCGCTTCGGGGAAGCTCGCGGCCAGATCCTTGCCCATGCCAACTGCCTGGCTGCCCTGGCCGGGAAAGGTGAATGCATAGCGGGTCATTGACGGCGTCCTTGTTGCTCGGGAGCGGCGCCGCTCCCTCTTGGGAGGGGCGTTTGCCGGGTGTGTGTGGCAGAGTCAAGGCACTGGCCGCTGCCCCCGGCCATCCAATCTAGTTGTTGAGGCCAGCCGCCTGGCGGGCCGAGCGCTCGGCGACGTCACCGGCCTGCCGGATCTCGGCTTCGGTTTGCCCCAGGGCACGAGCACCTTCTTCGGCTGCGCGACGAGCAGCGACAACCGCATCGCGCCGCATCTGCTCGGTCATGGTGCCGGCCCGCGACCGCAGATTATCGATCGTCGCCTGGGGGTTGGCCATCGCGTCAACCGCGGGCGCCAGCGATTCGGGCACGTTGAGCTGCAAGGTGCGCGAACCATCGGGATTGGTTTGAACACTTGCCGCAGGCTCCCGGTCCGGCGCGTCATCACAGGCCACAAGCCCAAGGGTGGCAAGGAGCGCGAGTGGGGCAAACAGCTTTTTCATGCGAAACAAAATTCCTGGTAACGTTGAGTGGTCTCGCCATGGCAAAGCCTGAGCCGCCGGGCGGTTCCAAAATAGCCAACAGGCCGAAAAGCCTTGTGCGAAGCCCCTCTTTGGCCTATGTGACCCGCAGCATTCGTTTGGCCGGGGGCTGAACGGAGGGTTGGTGCATGGGGTTTCTCCTGCGCCGATAGGACCAACAAGTCCGGCCTCCCGTGTTCCCGCTCTTTGCAAGACTGCTTTGACGCCGTTCCCGGCTTCAAAGAGGCTCCGCGCCAGCAAGTGCACTGTGTTGAACCACAAAGGAAGGCGCATCAATGGCCCTTTACGAGCATATCTTCCTGGCGCGCCAGGACGTTTCCCAGCAGCAGGTTGAAGAGCTGACCGCTGCTCTGACCGAAGTCCTCGCTTCTGGCGGCGGCAAGGTCACCAAGAATGAATATTGGGGCCTCAAGGGCCTCTCCTACCGCATTCGCAAGAATCGCAAGGCCCACTACACGCTGATGAACATCGACGCTCCGGCTCCTGCCGTTGCCGAGATGGAGCGCCAGATGCGCATCAATGAAGACATCCTGCGCTTCATGACCGTGCGCGTTGACGAGCTGGAAGAAGGCCCGTCGGCCATGATGCAGAAGCGCGACCGTGATGACCGCGGCGACCGCGATGGCGGCCGTCCTGATCGTGGTGGCTTCGGCGGCGAACGCCGTCCCCGCCGTTTCTAATTCAAGGACCTCAAAGCTATGGCAATCAAAGACCTTACCACCGCCCAGGCCCGCCGTCCGTTCCAGCGCCGGCGCAAGACCTGCCCATTCTCGGGCGAAGGCGCTCCCAAGATCGACTACAAGGACGTGCGTCTGCTCAGCCGCTATGTATCCGAGCGCGGCAAGATCGTTCCCTCGCGCATCACCGCCGTTTCGGCGCTCAAGCAGCGTGAACTGGCTCGTGCGATCAAGCGGGCCCGCTTCATCGGCATCATGCCTTACGCTGTTCAATAAGCTCACTGGGACGGCCAGTTAGCGGCAATCTGCTGCGCTTCCGGTGCTCACGTACTTCAGTACGCTCCGCTCCGGTTCTCGCAGATCACCACTATCCGACTCGTCCCAGCGGCTTTTTGTCCGCGTAAGTGCCTGCCACAGTGCCCCTCACCAGGGCACATCGCTGGGGTTCCGGATGGTCCGGGGCTCCTAACCGTCCATGAGACGGGACAGCCACAAGGAAATTGCAATGAAAGTTATCCTGCTCGAACGCGTCGGTCGCACCGGCTCCATCGGCGACGAAGTGACGGTTAAGGACGGGTTCGCCCGTAACTACCTGCTGCCCCAGGGCAAGGCCTTGCGCGCCACTGCCGGCAACCGCTCCAAGTTCGAAGCCGAACGCGCCCATATCGAAAAGCGCAACGAAGAGCGCCGCAACGCCGCTGCCGGGATCGCTGAAGGCCTCAATGGCCATGTGGTGGTGATCATCCGCCAGGCCGGCGAAACCGGCCAGCTCTACGGCTCGGTTGCTTCGCGCGACATCGTCGAGGCCCTGGCTACCGACGGCTACACCGTACAGCGCTCGCAGGTGGACCTTGCCGACCCGATCAAGTCGGTCGGCATCCACACCGTCGCACTCAACCTGCATGCCGAAGTTGCGGTCACCATCACCGTCAACGTCGCTCGCTCGGAAGACGAAGCAAGCCGCCAGGTGGCTGGTGAAGACCTCACCGTCACCCAGTATGACGATGACGAGGCTGGCGATTTCGCCGCCGGCCAGGCCGATGCGGCCCAGGACGATCGTTTCGACGACTCGATCTAAAAACCTTCTGCCCAAATTTGTGAAAGGCCGGGCACCCTGCCCGGCCTTTCGCTATTTCCAGGCGCTTCGATTCGCCCCCATCTTGCCGCGTTCGCGCGCTAGCAAGGCAATCGCGCCCGCCATCCCCGTTATGCCCATAGTTCACAACCTTGTTCGCCAGCCGTTAACCTTTGTGGCGTAGCGCGAGACTCCCGGCTCCGTGCCATGGTTAAGAAGCGTTAACGATCCCTTAGGAGGTCCGCATGGCAGAGATCGCGCACTTCCCCCGCGCCGAAGAAAAGCCCCTTCGTCTGGCGCCACACAATGTGGAGGCCGAACAGGCATTGCTGGGCGCGGTCCTGGTCAACAACGAAGCGTTCTACCGGGTCTCGGACTTTCTCGAGCCCGTGCATTTCTACGAGCCCATCCACCGCGAAATCTACGAGGTGATCGGCAAGTTCATCCGCGCCGGCAAATCGGCCGATCCGATCACCATCAAGAGCCACCTGCCCGAGCAGCTACTCGCCGATATGACCATGCCGCAATATCTGGCGCGGCTGGCGGCCGAAGCAACCACCGTGCTCAACGCCGCCGATTATGGGCGGGCGATCTATGACCTCGCAATTCGCCGCAACCTGATCCTTGTGGGCGAGGAGATGGTGTCGGTCGCCTATGAGTCGGACGTCGACATGAGTCCGAACCAGCAGATCGAAAAGGTCGAGGGCGAGTTGTTCCAGCTCGCCGAAAAAGGACGCTATGACGGCGGCTTTCAGGCCTTTGGCGCTGCGCTCACCGCCTCGATCCGGATGGCCGGCGAAGCCTTTCAGCGCGACGGTGGGCTTTCGGGCGTTGCCACCGCGCTGCACGATCTTGACCGACAGATGGGCGGGTTGCAGCGCTCGGACTTGATCATCCTGGCCGGCCGCCCCGCCATGGGCAAGACCTCGCTCGTGACCAATATCGCCTATAACGTCGCCAAGGCCTGGAAGGGCGATGTCACCCCCGACGGGCACAACCGCACGGTGGATGGCGGCATTGTTGGCTTTTTCAGCCTTGAAATGAGCTCCGAACAGCTTGCCACCCGTATTCTGGCGGAGCAGGCGGAAATCTCCTCCTCCGATATCCGCCGCGGCCGTATCCATGACAGCCAGTTCTCCAAGCTGGTGGATGTGTCCAATGCCATGAGCCGGGTGCCGCTTTATATCGACGACACCGGCGGCATCTCGGTGGCGCAGATGGCGGCCCGCGCCCGGCGCCTGAAGCGGCAAAAGGGTCTGGACCTCTTGATCGTCGACTATTTGCAACTGCTGTCCGGCTCGTCCAAATCCTCGAGCCAGAACCGCGTGCAGGAGTTGACCGAGATCACCACCACGCTCAAGGCGCTGGCCAAGGAGCTGGAAGTGCCCATCATCGCGCTGTCCCAGCTGTCCCGTCAGGTGGAAGCGCGCGACGACAAGCATCCCCAGCTCGCCGACTTGCGCGAATCGGGCTCGATCGAGCAGGACGCCGACGTGGTGATGTTTGTGTATCGCGAAGAATACTATCTCAAGAACAAGGAGCCCAAAGAGGGCACGCCCGAGCACATTGCCTGGCAAAGCGAGATGGAAAAGGTGCATGGCAAGGCCGAAGTGATCATTGCCAAGCAGCGTCACGGCCCGACCGGCACGGTGCAGCTCTCGTTTGAGGCGCAATATACCCGCTTCGGCAATCTGGCTCGCGCCGATTACCTCCCCGAGCGAATGGAATAATTCATGGCCCTGCAATCCGGCCTGGGCGGCCAGTTGAGCATCGATCTTGGCGCGCTGGCCCGTAACTGGCGCGCCCTCGACAAAGTCAGCGCCGGAGCGCTGACTGGCGCCGTGGTGAAAGCGGACGCCTATGGCACCGGCATCACCCAGGCCAGCAAGGCCCTGTTTGCGGCAGGCGCCCGATTCTTTTTCACCGCAACCCCTGACGAGGCGCTTTCAGTGCGCGCCGCCCTGCCCGAAGCCCATATCTTTGTGCTGGACGGGCTTTACCCCGGGGCGGCCAATCTTTACGTGCGGCAAAACCTGATGCCGGTGATCTCCTCGGTGCCTATGCTTGAGGAATGGCTGGCCAAATGCGTGGAGCGCAACGAGGCCTATCCTTGCGCTTTTCATTTCGATACCGGCATGAACCGCCTGGGTTTCCGGCTCAACGAGGCCGAGGAAGTGCGCGAGCGCACCGCGGCGCTTGGTTATCAGCCGCAAATGCTGATGAGCCACCTGGCCTGTGCCGACCAGCCCAACCATGAAAAGAACCGCACGCAGCTGGCGCTGTTCAGCTCCGTGCTCAACCAATTCCCCAATATCCCGGCCTCGCTCGCCAATTCGGCCGGGCTGATGACCGGACGCGAATATCATTTCCAGATGGTACGACCTGGCATCGCCCTTTATGGCGGGCGCGCGGTCAACGGGCGCCGCAACCCGATGGCGCCCGTGGCAACGCTGCACGTGCCCATCTTGCAGGTGCGCGAAGCCCGCACCGGGGAAACCGTTGGTTACGGCGCCCATTATTCGCTGGCCCGCGACAGCCGTCTGGCGATCCTTGGTCACGGCTATGCCGATGGCTGGCTGCGTTCGCTGTCCTCGGCAACGGCGCGGCAGACCGCCAAGGCCTATATTCGCGGCAAGCTCTGCCCCATCATCGGGCGCATCTCGATGGACCTTTCCATCGTCGACATCACCGAGCTCGGTTCCGACCTGCCCCTTCCCGGTGAAGCGGCGGAAATCCTGGGCGCCAATGTGCCGGTGGACGAGCAGGCCGATGCCGGCAATACGATCGGCTATGAATTGCTGACTTCGCTGCGGCTGGCTCGGGTCAACCGGGTATATCTCGGCGACGGCGTCGGCGAGGATTAGCGTTCGTCTTTTGTTCTTGCCGCCCCGTCGTCCTTGTCGTATTGCCTGAGGGGAAACGAGAGGGTGCGATGGGCGTATATGTGATCCTGCTGCGGGCCATCGGTCCGGTCACGCACAAGATCATGTCCATGGCCGCCTGGCGCGATGCGGTAGCGGCCGCCGGCTTTACCGCGCCGCAGACCTATATCGCTACCGGCAACATGATCGTGCAAAGCGACGATACGCCAGCCGAGGTGGAGCGCCGGATGAACGAGATCGTCCGCGGCTTGGGCTTGGGCCCCGGCAATGTGGCGGTGGTGCGCACCTCAGCGCAGGTGCGCCAGTTGGTGGACAGCAATCCCTTCCCCGAAGCGGCGGCCGAGCGTGGCGGGCAGATGGGCGTGTATTTCTTTGTGGACCCCAGCCCGGACTTCGGCTGGGTCGCCCAATATAACGGCCCGGAACAGTTGCATGTCGAGGCCAACCACCTGATCGTCGATTATACCAGGAAGATCTCTGCTAGCCCCAAGCTTCCCGGTCTGATCGAGAAGCGATCGGGCACCGCCACCGCCCGCAACTGGAATACACTCAAAGGACTGGCCGAACGCGCCAGCGCCCGCGAGCAGAAGGATCACTGACTTGGCAAAATCGCGCTCTTCCTTTGTCTGCCAAGCCTGCGGCGCGGTCACCAGCCGCTGGCAGGGCCGCTGCGACGCTTGCGGCGAGTGGAACACCATTGTCGAGGAACTTACCGATAGCGGCGTGGGCGCGGGACCCAAATCGGCCAGGGCTGGCGGCAAGCCGACCAATCTCGTGCCCCTTTCGGGGGAAACCGAAACCGCGGCGCGCGTCATCACTGGCATTGCCGAACTCGACCGGGTGACCGGCGGTGGCTTCGTGATGGGTTCGGCCCTGCTCGTGGGCGGCGATCCCGGCATCGGCAAGTCAACGCTCCTCTTGCAATCGGCAGCGGCGCTTGCCAATCGTGGCAAGCGCGTCGTTTACGTGTCGGGCGAAGAAGCGGTGGCGCAGGTGCGCCTGCGTGCCCAGCGGCTGGGGCTGGGGGAAGCCGAAGTGTTGCTCGCGGCCGAAACCAATGTCGAGATCATTCTCGCCACGCTCGAAAACGGGCCGCCGCCCGATCTTGTCATCATCGACTCCATCCAGACCCTCTGGACCGACCGCGTCGACAGTGCGCCGGGCACCGTCACCCAGGTGCGCACCTCCGCCCAGGCGCTGACGCGCTTTGCCAAGAAAAGCGGCGCCGCCGTGGTGCTGGTGGGCCATGTGACCAAGGACGGCCAGATCGCCGGCCCACGCGTCGTCGAGCACATGGTGGATGCCGTGCTGTATTTCGAGGGCGACACCAGCCACACTTTCCGCATCCTGCGCGGCGTCAAGAACCGCTATGGCGCAACCGACGAGATCGGGGTTTTCGCCATGACCGAGCGGGGGCTCGAACAGGTGGCCAATCCATCAGCGCTGTTCCTGGATCAGCGTGACGAAGGCGCCGCCGGCTCGGCCGTGTTCGCCGGGCTCGAAGGCACTCGGCCGCTGCTGGTTGAAATCCAGGCCTTGGTGTCGCCCTCGCCCTTGGGTACGCCCCGGCGGGCGGTGGTGGGCTGGGATTCCTCGCGCCTGTCCATGGTGCTGGCGGTGCTGGAAACCCGTTGCGGCGTGCGGATCGGCGCCAACGACATCTATTTGAACGTGGCGGGCGGGCTCAAGATCAACGAACCGGCAGCCGACCTCGCCGTTGCAGCCGCGCTGATCTCGTCCCTCACCGGTTCGCCCCTGCCGGCGGATGCGGTGTATTTCGGCGAAATCTCGCTCGCCGGCGGTGTGCGGCCGGTGGTGCACGGCTCCTTGCGCCTGCGCGAAGCCCATAAGCTTGGGTTCAAGTCGGCTTCCACCGGGCGCCTTGCTAGCAATGACCGGCATGGCGGGCTCGACATCGCAGAATTCTCGGTGTTGTCCGAACTGGTTGGGCGCATTGCCGCCAATGGCAAGGCGCCCGCCCATCCCGGCGAGGACGACTAAGCAGCGCCTTTCAGGGGACATCCTGCCGCGCCCCCGGGTCCTGCCCTTGGCATCTCAGCTTAAAGCAGTTAAACGAGGCGCTTGTTGCACCTGACCCAACAAGCAGAACAGGCAAATAGACTATGCTAACAGCGTTCGATGTCGGTGTTGGTGTGCTGGTGCTGATTTCAGCAATCCTGGCCACAGCCCGCGGCCTGACCCGCGAAGTCTTGTCACTCGCCACCTGGGCCGGTTCGGCCGCGATTGCCATCTATATGTGGCAATATCACCCCGAAATCGCGCGGCAATATATCGCCGAACAGGTGGTCGCCGATATCGCCACCGTAGTTGGCACCTTCATCATTTCCCTGATCGTGCTGCATCTGCTCACCATGCGGATTGCCGACTTTGTGGTGGATAGCCGGGTTGGGCCGATCGACCGTACGCTGGGCTTTGTGTTCGGCGTGCTGCGGGGTGTGCTGATCGCCATTGTCGTCACCATTTTCGGCACCTGGCTCCTGGGCAGCAACCTGCCCCCCTGGGCCGCCCAGTCCCAGACCCTGCCGCATCTGCAAAGCATGGGCAATTCGCTGATCGCCATGCTGCCGCCTGACCTCGAAGAACAGGTTACCGAAATCCTCAAGGGTGGCACTGGCCTGACCGATGACGCCGAGGACGCCCCCGGCCCTGCCGACGAAGGCACCGATACCAATGAGGACGGCACAGTCCCGCCGCCGGCAGGCGCGCCGACAACGCCTCCCGCACCGGTCACGCCAGCTACGGGGGCGTGATCAAGCCTTGGTGACCCGGCCAGCATGGGCATGCCTGCCGGGCCATATCGGCATTGGTACATGCCGCCTGAATAAGGTATGGGTCACCATCCGCTATAGTTTCTGCGCCGGACGCTTCGCACCGGCTACCGCACAAGCCTGAAATGGAGAGCCCGGTGGTCCATCCGAGCGATGACGATTTCGATCTTGACGGCGACACCCTGCATGAAGAGTGCGGGGTGTTTGGCATTTTGGGGCATCCCGATGCCCCGGCACTGACTGCGCTGGGGCTGCATGCGCTGCAGCACCGGGGGCAGGAAGCGGCCGGCATCGTTTCGTTTGATGGGCGCCAGTTTCACTCCGAGCGCCAACTGGGGCTGGTGGGCGACCACTTCACCGACCCCGCGACGCTCAAGCGCATTCCCGGCTCCATGGCCATGGGCCATGTGCGCTATTCCACCACCGGCGAAACCATTCTGCGCAATGTGCAACCCTTGTTCGCCGAACTGGAAGTTGGCGGCATTGCCATCGCCCATAATGGCAACCTGACCAATGGGCTGACCCTGCGCCGGCGCTTGATCGCGCAGGGCGCGATTTGCCAGTCGACCTCGGATACCGAGGTGATCCTGCACCTGATCGCCCGGTCGCAGCGCACCTCGTCCTCGGACCGGTTTGTGGATGCGATCGGGGCAGTTGAAGGTGCCTATGCCATGGTGGCGATGACGCGCACCAAGCTGATCGGCGCACGCGACCCCAACGGCATCCGCCCGCTGGTGCTGGGCGATCTGGATGGCAAGCCCATCTTTGCTTCGGAAAGCTGCGCGCTCGATATCATCGGCGCCAAGTTCGTCAGGGATGTCGAGAACGGGGAAGTGGTGGTCTGCGAGATCCAGCCCGATGGCTCGATCAGCATCGAATCGCTCAAGCCCTTCCCGCCCCGTCCGGAGCGGATGTGCCTGTTCGAATATGTTTATTTCGCCCGCCCCGATTCGGTGGTCGCCGGGCGCAGCGTCTATGCGGCGCGCAAGCGCATGGGCATGAACCTGGCCAAGGAAGCTCCGGTCGATGCCGATGTGGTGGTGCCCGTGCCCGATGGCGGCACGCCCGCGGCCATCGGCTTTGCCCAGCAGAGCGGCATTCCGTTCGAGCTCGGCATTATCCGCAACCACTATGTGGGCCGCACCTTTATCGAACCGACTCAGTCGATCCGTGCCTTTGGCGTCAAGCTCAAGCACTCGGCCAACCGCGCCGAGATCGCGGGCAAGCGGGTGGTGCTGATCGACGATTCCATCGTGCGCGGCACCACATCGGTGAAGATCGTGCAGATGATCCGCGAAGCGGGCGCGAGGGAAGTCCATATCCGCGTCGCCAGCCCCATGATCCATTATTCCGATTATTACGGCATCGACACGCCCGACCCAGACAAGCTGCTGGCCAACCAGCACGCGGACCTCGCTTCCATGTGTCGGTTCATCGGCGCCGATTCGCTGGAGTTCCTCTCCATTGACGGGCTCTACGAAGCTGTGGGCGGCGCCAAGCGCAATCCCCAGGCGCCCCAGTTTACCGACCATTATTTCACCGGCGACTACCCAACACAGTTGACGGATCTGAACGGGCGCTCCAAGAACGAACCCAAGCAGATTTCCTTGTTGCGAGAGGCTGGTTAATGCCTGCAGAACACGATCTTGCGGGCAAAGTTGTCCTGGTCACCGGCGCATCGCGCGGTATCGGCTATGCCAGCGCCCTCGAAGCGGCCCGTCGCGGCGCCCATGTGGTCGCGGTCGCCCGCACCGTTGGCGCCCTTGAAGAGCTGGATGACGAAATCCAGGAGCTCGGCTCATCCTCAACGCTCGTGCCGCTCGACCTACGTGATGGCGATGCCATCGACCGGCTGGGCGCGGCGATATTCGAGCGCTGGGGTGCGCTGGATGGCCTGATCGCTAATGCAGGCATGCTGGGCACGCTGTCGCCTGTGCCCCATCTCAAGCCCGAAGAATTTGAATCGGTGATGGCGGTCAATGTCACCGCCAATTACCGGCTGATCCGCGCCACCGACCTGCTGCTGCGCCAGGCGGCGGATGGACGGGTTGTGTTCGTGTCCTCGGGCGCCGCGCGCAATGTCCGGCCCTATTGGGGACTTTACGCCGCGAGCAAAGCCGCGGCCGACGCTTTGGCCAAGGCCTATGCCGGCGAAATCGAGCAAACCCGCTTGCGCGTCAATGTGTTCTATCCCGGCGCCGTGCGTACCGCGATGCGCGCTAAGGCGATGCCGGGGGAGGATCCTGAGACCCTGCCCCGCCCACAGGATGTTGCGCCGCGCCTGGTGGATTTGCTGAGCCCGTCGCTAACGCAGACGGGCCAGATCTATGACATGCGCCAAGGCGGGTTTACCCCGCTCTAGGCCGTTGTCGTGACGCCATCGAGCCGCGTCATCAGCACCTTGTCGATCCTGCGGCCATCGAGATCAACGATCTCGAAGCGCCAGCCGTCGTGCTCGAAGGTTTCGCCCACGGCGGGCAGGCGGTTGATGGTCGAAAGCACATAGCCCGCTACGGTTTCAAAACGCGCATCCTTGGGGATGGCGACCTTGAGCTTTTCACTGAACTCGTCCACAGGCATCCAGCCGGCCACGAGGTAGGAGCCGTCTTCGCGCCGGACCACGGCCGGATCGTCGCCGGTTTCTTCCTGGAACACGCCGGTGATGACTTCCAGAATGTCGCCGGAGGTGACAATGCCTTCGAAATGGCCGTATTCATCCACGACCAGCGCCATATGCACGGTGGAATTGCGAATGGCGCGCACGACGTCGAGCGCATCGGCATGATCCATGACCACTGGCACAGGCTGCACGAATTTGCGGATATCGAGCGGCTGCCCGTTGGCGAAAGTGGCGACAAGATCGGTGATCGCCACGACGCCAATGATGGAGTCGGCGTCGCCGTCCTGCACCAGGAGGCGCGAACGGTGCGTGCTCAGGATGTTGCGGCGGATTTCAGCGCCGTCATCGGCAAGATCGATCACATCTACTTCGAGGCGCGGCGTCATCAGGCCGCGCGCGGAGCGATCAGCGAGACGCATGACGCCTGAGATCATGGAGTGCTCGTCGGTCTCGATCACGCCGGCCGTGGTGGCTTCCGCGATGATGGTGCGCACTTCTTCTTCGGTGACCGTTTCTTCCATCTGGCCGCCCTGCCCCAAAAGGGTCAGCACCGCCTTGCCCGAGATGTCGAGTACCCAGACGATGGGCGAGCCAACCTTGGCCAGCAGCTTCATCGCGGGGGCGACGCGGGCGGCAACGCCTTCAGGGTCGCGGAGAGCGATCTGCTTGGGCACCAGTTCGCCCAGGATCAAGGAGATATAGGTGATGAACAGCACCACTCCGCCCACACCCACCACATCGGCGATGTTATCGGGGACACCCAGGGCTTCGAGCCAGTCGGTGAAGCGCAGGCCAAGCGTCGCGCCGGAGATGGCGCCAGACAGGATGCCGACGAGGGTGATACCGATCTGCACCGAAGACAGGAACTTGCCGGAGTCCTCGGCCAGATGGATGGCGACCTCAGCCCCCTTGTTGCCGGCATCGGCCATGGTGCGCAGGCGCGCCGGACGGGCGGAAACAACGGCGAGCTCGGACATGGCCAACGCGCCATTGACGATGGTCAGAACGATTACGATCAGGATTTCTAGGAACAAGATTTCAACGTGATACGCGGCCCCGCACTCAGCATCGGGTCGCTTCAGACACGTTGATTATGAGGCAAAGCGAGCCGAAGCACCATGGGGTGTTGATGCTTCGTCCGGTTTGGCTAGCCTAGCCGGCGCTTGCTAGGATCGTTATAGGGGTTATTGCTGCCCGAACGCACCCAGAGCCGAATGGGCGTGCCTTTGATATCAAAGGCTTCGCGCATCCCGTTGACCAGGTAGCGCTGATACGCAGTCGGCAAGGCATCGGGGCGCGAGGCAAACAGGATAAAGCTGGGCGGCCGCGTCTTGGCCTGCGTCATATAGCGCAGCTTGAGGCGGCGGCCCGAAACGGCCGGCGGCGGATGCCCCTCAACCATTCCCGCGAGCCAGCGGTTGAGGCGCGCGGTGGAAACATGGGAGTTCCAGGCCCGCTCGATGGTGAAAATCGCGTCCATCAGCTTGTCGATATTGCGCCCGGTCAGCCCCGAAAGGGTGACCAGGGGAATGCCGCGCAGCTGCGGCAAGAGCCGGTCGCAGGCCTCGCGCAGCGCCGATAGGGTGGCGTTCTTGTCCTCGATCAGATCCCATTTGTTGAGCGCGATCACCATGGCGCGCCCTTCGCGCTCCACCAGGTCGGCCAGCGCCAGATCCTGCTTTTCGAACGGGATCGTGGCGTCGAGCATCAGCACGACGACTTCGGCATACTGGATGGAGCGTAGGCTATCGCCGACAGCGAGCTTTTCGAGCTTTTCCTGCACGCGCGAGCGGCGGCGGATGCCGGCGGTATCGACGAGATTGATGGTGCGCCCTTCCCATTCCCAGGGCACGAGAATGGAGTCGCGGGTGATCCCGGCTTCCGGGCCCACCAGCACGCGATCTTCCCCGACCATGCGGTTGATGAGGGTGGACTTGCCGGCATTGGGGCGGCCGACAATCGCGACATTGAGATAGCGGCGCGGGTTCCAGCGCAGCGTGGCTTCGTCGCCCTCGCCTTCGAGCATGTCCGGGGTGATGTCGATATCGACCTCGGGCATGGCATCGAGATCGGCAATGGCTTCGGCCTGCTGCTTCTCGGCAGCGGCATCGATGGCCTGCCCGACGATGGAATAAAGCTCGGAGAGCCCCAGTCCATGCTCGGCCGAAAGCGCGATGGGTTCGCCAAAGCCGAGCTTGAAGGCTTCCACGAGCCCCGCTTCCGCAGCCTTGCTTTCAGCCTTGTTGCCCACGAGATGGACGGTCTTGCCGGCCTTGCGCAGCACCTGGGCAAAACGCTGGTCGAGCGGCACGACGCCGGCCCTCGCATCGATCATGAAAAGGATCACATCGGCTTCGGCAATGGCCAGCTCGGTCTGCTGGCGCATGCGGTCTTCCAGCGAGCCGTCGGTGACATCCTCATAGCCCGCGGTGTCGAGCACGCGAAAGGTGAGATCGGCGATATGGCCTTCGGCTTCGCGCCGGTCGCGGGTGACGCCGGGCGTATCGTCGACCAGCGCGATCTTGCGGCCGACCAGGCGGTTGAACAGGGTCGACTTGCCGACATTGGGACGACCGACAATGGCTACGGTGACGGTCATGGCATGGCTTTCTGGTGGGCGGGGCGCAAGGCTCCGCCGCTATTCAAGGACAGGATCGGTGGTTGGGGTGGCCGGAGCCGGAGCCGCGGGAGCCGTAGCTGCAGGCGCGCCCGTGGCCGGGGCCGCCGGGGCAACAGCTTCTGGCGCAGCGGGTGCCGCAGCCTCGGGTGCCGGTGCCTCAGCTGCCGGCTCGACGGGCGCGGCCTCGTCCACGACGACGGTTTCGCTCGATTGCAGCGTAGCTTCGCTGTCGGGGATCGGTTCGGGCGCAATCACGCCTTCCGACACCATCTGGCCGAGATAATAGCCCATGCGCTGGCGCGTGGTGTTCTGCGTCAGGGGATCGTTGAGCACCGATTCAAAGCTGGCCTGGGCGGCGGCAAAGTCGCCGGCCTTGTATTGCGCCAGCCCCATGGCTTCGCGCGCCGCATTGCGCAGCGGATTGCCTTCGGTGGCGATGGTTTCAACGCGCGTCTGCACATCGGCAAGCGTGCCGTTATCCACCAGCAGCGTGCCGGCAAACACTAGCGCCAGTTCGCGCAGGCGCGGATTGGACTGGGTATTGGCCAGTTCGTCGTAAACGGCTACGGCCTCGGCCGCCTTGCCTTCCTTGGCCAGCAGCCCCGCCTTGCGGAACTGCGCCAGCACCGGATAGCCGCCCGACCCATCGGCGATCAGGCGGTCGAGCTCGGTTTGGGCCGCGGCAAGGTCGCCTCCGTCGGCGAGGTCAAAAGCGGCATAAAGCTCGTCCGAGGACTGGGCCGCATTGCTCGACTGATACCAGGACCACCCTTCGTTGATCGCAACGATCAGCACCACGCCAACGGCTGCACCCAGGATATAGGGCGCAAAGCGGCGCCAGAACGCGCGCATGCGATCAGAGCGCAGTTCCTCGTCGACTTCGCGAAAGATGTTGTCCTGGGACATGGGCGGCCTGACGTCGTTGGAGAAGTGCGGGGAGCATTACCATGGGTCCCCGCGATTGCAAACGGAATGGGCTTGAGTGGGCGACCGGCCGGCCGCTCACTCCCACTCGATCGTGCCGGGGGGCTTGGAGGTCACGTCATAGACCACCCGGTTGATGCCGCGCACTTCATTGATGATGCGGGTGGCTGTGCGCCCGAGGAAGTTCATGTCGAACTGGTAGAAATCCGCGGTCATGCCGTCCACCGACGTCACCGCGCGCAGCGCACACACGAACTCATAGGTGCGCCCATCGCCCATCACGCCCACGGTCTGGACCGGCAGCAGCACGGCAAAGGCCTGCCAGATCTTGTCGTATTGGCCCGACTTGCGGATCTCATCGAGATAGATGGCGTCCGCCTTGCGCAGGATATCGAGCTTTTCGGGCGTGATGCCACCCGGGCAGCGGATGGCCAGGCCCGGGCCGGGGAAGGGGTGGCGGCCGATAAAGCTTTCGGGCAAGCCAAGCTCGCGACCGAGCACGCGCACTTCGTCCTTGAACAATTCGCGCAAGGGCTCGACGAGCTTCATGTTCATGCGCTCGGGCAAGCCGCCCACATTGTGGTGCGACTTGATGGTCACCGAAGGTCCGCCGGTGAACGACACGCTTTCGATCACGTCGGGATAGAGCGTGCCCTGGGCGAGGAACTCGGCGCCGCCGAGCTTTTCGGCTTCCGCCTCGAAGGTCTCGATAAACAGGCGCCCGATGATCTTGCGCTTGGTTTCGGGATCGACCTGCCCGGTCAGCTCGCGCAGGAACAGCTCGGAGGCATCCACATGCACGAGCGGGATATTGTAGTGGTCGCGGAAAAGGCTGACGACCTGCTCGCTCTCGTTGAGCCGCATCAGGCCGTGATCCACATAAATGCAGGTCAGCTGATCGCCGATCGCTTCGTGGATGAGGACGGCCGCCACCGAGGAATCAACGCCGCCCGAAAGGCCGCAGATTACCCGGCCGGTGCCGACCTGGGCGCGGATGCGCTCGATCATCTTGTCGCGGTAGGCCGCCATGGTCCAGCTGGACGCCACGCCGCACACTTCATGCACGAAATTGGCAAAGAGCTTGGACCCGTCAGGGGTGTGCACCACTTCGGGGTGGAACTGGGTGGCCCAGATGCGCCGGCTTTCATCGGCGATCATGGCAAAGGGCGCGCCGGGCGAAGTGGCCACGATCTCAAAGCCGGGCGGGATGGTGACGACGCGGTCGCCATGGCTCATCCAGACCTGGTGCTCGGTGCCAACTTCCCAGACGCCGGTGGTGAGGGCCGAGTGCTTTTGCACGGTCAGCTCGGCGCGGCCGAATTCGCGGTGATGGCCCGCTTCCACCGTGCCGCCCAGCGCCATGCACAAGGCTTGCTGGCCATAGCAGATGCCAAGAATCGGCACGCCGGCCTCGAGCAGTGAGGGATCAATGGTGGGAGCGTTCTCGTCCAGCGTCGAAGCGGGGCTGCCCGACAGCACAATGCCGCGCGGCTTGAGCTTCGCGGCGGCCTGGGCCGCGTGCTGGAAGGGATGGATTTCGCAATAAACCCCGGTTTCGCGGATACGGCGCGCAATCAACTGGGTGACTTGCGAACCGAAGTCCACAATCAGGATTGCGTCGGTCTCGGGATCTTTCTGGGGGTGCTGCATGGCGAGCATTTACCGGCACAAAGAGCTAAGTGCAAGCCTCGCGGATGCATGCCTGCCTAGTTCAAAAGTGCAATCGAAAGATTGAGGGCGCTGGCAAAGCTCACCCACAGCAAATAGGGCAGGAACAGCCAGCTGGCGAGCTTGTCGAGCGGGCGCGCCATCAGCATGAAGCCGATGATCGCCAGCCACATGAGAACGATCACCACAAAGGCCGGCCACAAGAGGTGCGCGCCGAACCAGACCGGCGACCAGGCGAAATTGAGCACCATCTGCGCCCACCACAGCTTCATGGCGGTGCTGCTTGGATCGACCGTAAAGATGCGCCAGCCGGCAATGCCGATCAGCACGTAAAGCGTCGACCAGACCGGGCCGAACACCCAGCTGGGCGGATTAAAGAACGGCTTTTCGAGATTGTCGTACCATTCCCCGCCCCCGCCGGTGAACACCCCGATCAGCGAGCCGATCCCCAGCACCCCGACCACAAAGACAGCGAGAAGCAGCCAGGAGCGCGGGGTGCGATGATCGGCGGTGGAGACGCTGGACATTGGGCTCTCGCGGTTGGACAGAGGTCCCCCGCTGAACGCCGTGGCGCCCGCTCGGTTTCACCGCCGCAGGATGTGGCAGTAAAAGCCGTCCGTGCCGGTCAGGCGCGGGGTCAGGGCAATGCCGCCCGCCGCGGTTGCAACGCCATCGGGAAGCGCTGTGCCGAAAGCGGCGCTCCAGAGCTCGGCGGGCGGCACCGAAACAAGGCCCGGCTGTTCGGCCCGCAGCGCCACGATCTGGTCGTCGTTTTCTTCCGGCAGGATCGAGCAGGTGATGTAAACGAGCGTTCCACCCGGCTTGAGGAAGGCGAGGCCGTCGCGCAACAGCGCCGACTGTTCGCCCATGCGGGTCGCGAGGAGTTCTGGCGAGAGCTTCCATTTGGTGTCGGGGCGCCGCCGCCAAGTGCCCGTGCCGGTGCAAGGGGCGTCGATGACGACGCGGTCCATCTTGCCCAAAAGGTCATCGAGGGCGCCCTCATGGGGGGCGCGCACCTGCACATTGCGCGCGCCATTGCGCTTGAGGCGATCATAAATGGGCGCCAAACGGTTGCGATCGCTGTCATAGGCAAAGATCTGGCCCTTGTTGCCCATAGCTGCCGCCAAGGCGAGGGTCTTGCCCCCGGCCCCGGCGCAGAGATCGAGCACCTGTTCGCCGGGCTGTGCATTGGCGAGGGCCGAGACGATCTGGCTGCCCTGGTCCTGCACCTCGAACCAGCCCTTGAGATAGCCCTCGTCGGTGGTGACATTGGGCGTGCGCGCATCGCGAGGCCCGGCCGGCATGGTCACACCCTGGGGCGCAATGGCGGTAGGCTGCGGATTGAAGCGCGCAAGGGACTTGAGCACCCGCTCGCGGCTGGATTTGAGCGTATTGACGCGCAGATCAAGCGACGGACGACTGGCCATGGCAGCCCCTTCGGCTACCCAGTCGGCACCAAAGGCCCGCTCGAGCGAGGGCGCCAGCCATTCCGACAGATCGGCGCGCACCGGAGCGGGCGCCCCCTCGAGGCTGCCGGCGGCACGGGCGATCTCGTCCTCGCTCAGCGGCTCGGGGGCATGATTGTCGCCCGCAAAAGCCGCGTTGAGCGCCTGCGGGTCCTCCTGCCAGTCGCGCAGGGCGACGGCAAGCACCAAGGCGCGCGGGGAATCGCTGCCCATCAGGAAAGCATGCGAAGCGCGGTGGCGCAGCGCGTCATAAACGAGATTACCGATAGCGGCGCGATCACCGGCGCCAGCGAAACGATTGGCCAGTCCCCAGGCCTTGAGCGCTTCGGAAACGGGGCGCTTGCGCGTTTCCACCTCGGACAGAACGGCAATTGCAGCGGCAAGGCGGCCGGGAAGGCGCATGGGCAACTCAGGCTAACAGAATGCGGAAAACCAGCACTAGCCAGAAGATGGCCAGCACCGCAAGGCCAAGGCCGTAGGCGGCAAAACGCTGCTGCACATTGTTGGTAGTCACGTGAATGGCGGCGTGAACGTAGCGCGAGGCCACGAAGAAGGCGGCCAGCAGCACTTCGATGAGGTTCGGCACCCCAGCCCAGAGCGCCAGTAGCGCGCCAATGTAAAACAGCACCGGCAGCTGAAACTGGTTGTCGAAATTGTTCGACAGCAGTCGCGCCCGCAGCGGATAGGCGGTTCTTTCCACCGCAATATCGGCGACCTTGATCTCGCCCGACAAGACGCGTGGCACCCGCTCGCGCCCCATCAGCACAAGGATGACCAGGGTCAGCAGCACCTGGGCGGCGATGGCGAGCACAAGGAGCTTGGCATTGAGCGGCATGAGGCAAGCCCCCGGTGAGACAGCGAGAATGTGACGGAGGGTTAGTCGTTCAGCGGGTCATGGCCCCAGTTCATCAGCGAAAAGCGCCAGGGCGTTTCGCTGATGTCCCCGCTCGGGCGCTGCGCCAGGTGGCGATGCACATAGCCCACCACCTTGCGCATATGCTGGTAGTCGTCATCGGTCAGCTCGGCCTTGGGCTTCCGCTTGATCTCGATGATGCGCTGGCCCGATTGGTGGCCCACCGATTCTTCGCCTTCGTCGCGATCCTTGGGCCAGCCGAACTTCTGGCTGTGCTCGGAGGCCAGCCATTTGTTGAGCTCGGCGGGCGCCATGTTGACCGCCGCGTTGAAATCCTTGCGGATCGCGTCCTTCTCCGCCTCGTCCATGCCAGCCAATCCCCCGGAGTTTGTGCCCGGGGGTAACGGGTGCGGCAGGGCGGCGTTCCGTCAGCGCCTTAGCGGGCGCTGCGATAGTTGGGGGCTTCGCGGGTGATGGTCACATCATGCACATGGCTTTCGCTGAGCGCCGCGCCCGAAATCTTGACGAACACCGAATTGTTGCGGAAGTCCTCGAGATTATGGGCGCCGGTATAGCCCATGGCGGCGCGCAGGCCCCCTGCGAGCTGATGCAGCACGGCGCCGGCCGAACCCTTATAGGGCACCTGCCCCTCGATACCCTCGGGCACGAGCTTCATCTGGTCGCGCACATCCTGCTGGAAATAGCGGTCGGCCGAGCCCGAACCCATGGCCCCCACCGAGCCCATGCCGCGATAGGATTTATAGGAGCGGCCTTGATAGAGATAAACCTCGCCCGGGCTCTCATCGGTGCCGGCGAGCAGCGAGCCCACCATCACGCAGGAGGCGCCGCCGGCCAAGGCCTTGGCCATGTCGCCCGAGAACTTGATGCCGCCATCGGCGATCACGGGAACACCGTGCTTGGCGCCCTCTTCAGCGCAGGCCATCACAGCGGCCAACTGCGGCACGCCGACGCCTGCAACGATGCGGGTGGTGCAGATCGACCCGGGGCCGATGCCCACCTTGACCGCATCGGCGCCCGCATCGATCAGCGCGCGGGTGGCTTCGGCGGTGGCGACATTGCCGGCCATGATGCGGGTGGAATTGCTTTCACGTTTGACGCGCTCGACGGCTTCGGCAACCCGCACCGAGTGACCATGGGCGGTGTCGATGACGAGGAGGTCCACCCCTGCTTCGATCAGCGCCAGCGAACGCTCGAAGCCCGCATCCCCGACGGTGGAAGCCGCCGCGACCCGCAGGCGCCCCTGGGCGTCCTTGACCGCGTTGGGATTAAGCTGGGCTTTTTCGATGTCCTTGACGGTGATGAGCCCGGTGCAGCGCCCTTCACTGTCGACCACCAGCAGCTTTTCGATGCGGTGCTTGTGCAGCAGCACCTTGGCCTCGTCCTTGCTGACGCCATCGCGCACGGTGATGAGGTTTTCATGCGTCATCAGCTCGGCAATGCGCTGGGCTGGATTGGAAGCAAAGCGCACATCGCGGTTGGTGAGGATGCCGACAAGCTTGCCGGTCATGCGCCCGCCCTTGCCGCCATTTTCCACCACGGGAATGCCCGAAATGCGGTTGGTCTGCATCAGCGAGAGCGCATCGGCCAGGGTCGCATCAGGGCCGATGGTGATGGGGTTGACCACCATGCCCGATTCAAAACTCTTGACCTGACGCACCTGCTCGGCCTGCTCGGCCGGGGTGAGATTTTTGTGGATCACGCCCATGCCCCCGGCCTGCGCCATGGCAATGGCCATGGCGCTTTCGGTGACCGTATCCATGGCCGAGGACAGGATGGGCAGGTTGAGCGCGATGTCGCGCGTCACATAGGTGGCGATGTCGGTTTCGCCGGGCAGCACATCGGAGCGTGCCGGCTGCAGCAGCACGTCATCAAAGGTGAGGGCGGAATCGCCGGTAATGGTGGTGATGATCTTTGCCAATGCCAATAACTTTCCGGTGGTCTGAGGGGGATCAGAGCTTTGGGGGTGTGAACGGGGCGAGCGGGGCGCCGGGTTCAGGTTGGCGAGGGTCTCTAGCACCCCCCGATTGCGCTGCATAGGGGGGCGGGCGCGCAGCGGGGGTGCCGGCTTTGCATGACGCGCATGCCCATGGCGAGCGCCGCCAATACAGCGCGGCAAGAGCAAGCATTCATCAATTGGTCGATCAACACTTGTTTGCGCTTTCCAGTGCCGCCGCTGGCGACCATACTGGCATTGGCTGCTGCGTCGGCCCTTCTTTTGCTTTGCCCCGGTTTTCCCTTGATCCGCGTTACACCCCTCATCCTGGCGGTCGCCCTGTTCATGGAACAGATGGACTCCACGGTGATCGCCACCTCGCTGCCCGCCATTGCGGTGAACATCGGCACCGAGCCGGTGGCGCTGAAACTGGCGCTGACCAGCTATTTTGTCGCGCTGGCGATCTTCATTCCGGTCAGCGGCTGGATGGCGGACCGCTTCGGCGCCAAGAACATTTTCCGCATCGCCATTTTCGTGTTCATGCTGGGCTCGCTCGCCTGCTCGTTTTCCTATTCGCTCGAGACCTTCGTGATCTCGCGCTTCTTTCAGGGCATCGGCTCCTCGATGATGACCCCGGTTGGACGCCTGCTGCTGGTGCGTTCGACCCCGCGCAACGAACTCGTTGCCGCCATGGCCTGGCTCACCGTGCCCGGGCTGATCGGACCGCTCACCGGCCCGCTGATCGGGGGGTTCCTCACCACCTATCTCAGCTGGCACTGGATCTTTTGGATCAATATCCCCATCGGCATTGCCGGCATTCTGCTCGCCGGGCGGTACCTCAAGGTCAAGGACGAGCGCAATTCGCGCCCCATCGACGCCGTCGGCTTTTTGCTCGCCAGCATCGCCTTTTCCGGCACCGTGTTTGGCCTCTCGGTGATCAGCCTGCCCGCCCTGCCCCTGATCTATGGCTATCTCACCATTGCCGTCGGGGTCGTCGCCGGCATTTTCTATCTGCTCCATGCTCAGCGCACCAAATATCCGCTGCTCGACCCGCGCATGTTCCGCCAGCGCCTGTTCCGCTCCTCCATCATCGGCGGCTCGATCTACCGCATCGGCATAGGCGCCGTGCCGTTCCTCTTGCCCCTGATGCTGCAGCTCGGCTTCGGACTTAACCCCTTCCAGTCAGGCGCCATCACCTTTGTGTCCGCAATCGGCGCCATCATGAGCAAGTTCATCGCCGAACGCGTTTTTGCCTGGTTCGGCTTTCCCCATGTGCTGGCCGTCGCCGGCATCATCGGCGGCGTGCTGATCGCGGTGCAGGGCACCTTCACGACCACCACCTGGGTGCCCCTGATCATGGCCGTGCTGCTGGTCGGGGGCGTCTTGCGCTCGATGTTCTTTACCGGCTCCAACGCGCTGGGCTACGCCGATATCAGCGACGAGGATGCCAGCCAGGCCACCGCAATCGTTGCTGTAGCCCAGCAACTGAGCATCGCCTTTGGCGTTGCGGTGGCAGGGGCGGTGCTGGAAATCAGCACCCGCACCCATGGCGGGGAACTGTCCCTCGCCGACTTCCAGATCGCGTTTTTCGTTGTTGGTTGCGTCAGCGCCCTTGCCGGCCTCGTTTATCTTCGCCTCCCCGCGGAAGCGGGCAACAATGTCTCGGGCTACAAGGCCCTAGTTGCCACAAAGGAGTGAGTGGGGGGCTGCCGCCCCTTGGCTCGAACACAGATTTGTCCCGCATCACGCCCCTGATCCTCGCCACCGCCTTGTTCATGGAAAACATGGACGCCACGGTGATCTCGACATCGCTCAATGCCATTGCCAGCGATATCGGCACCGACCCGATCTCGCTCAAGCTGGCGCTGACGGCCTATCTCGTGGCGCTTGCGATCTTTATCCCCATCAGCTCCTGGATGGCCGACCGGTTTGGCGCCCGTACCGTGTTTCGCTGGGCCATGGGCGTCTTCGTGCTGGGCTCGCTCGCCTGCGCCTTTGCCAATTCGCTGGAAACCTTTGTCGGCGCCCGCTTCCTTCAGGGCATGGGCGGCGCGATGATGACGCCCGTAGCGCGCCTTGTGCTGGTGCGCTCCACCGCCCGGCACGACCTGGTCGCGGCCATGGCGTGGCTGACCATCCCCGGTCTCATCGGGCCTATCGTGGGCCCCCCGTTTGGCGGTTTTCTCACCACCTATCTGTCCTGGCACTGGATCTTCCTGATCAATGTGCCGATCGGCATGGTCGGCATCGCTCTCGTCAGCAAGTTCCTGCCCGAAATGGAGCGGATCGAACCGGGCATGATGGATTTCAAGGGCTTCATCCTGGCTGGCAGCGCCTTTGCCCTCTTTGTTTTTGGCACCTCGGTGATCAGCCTGCCCGCCCTGCCGCCCCTGTTTGGCGTGATCGCGACAGTGCTGGGCATTGTGCTCGGCCTGCTTTACGTCCGCTACGCGCTGGCCACCCCCAAGCCCCTGTTTGATCTGCGGCTGCTGCGCTTCCCGTTTTTCCGCAGCGCCGTCGTGGCCGGCTCGTTTTTCCGCCTGGGCCAGGGCGCGATCCCGTTCCTCTTTCCCTTGATGCTGCAGCTCAGCTTTGGCATGTCGCCCTTTGAGTCAGGGATGGTCACCTTCGCTGGTGCCGTCGGTGCCATCATCGCCAAATTCGTCGCCAACCAGATCTTTGCCACGATGGGGTTCCGCAACGCCCTTGTGGTCGCGACGGCCGTGTCGGCGCTGGGGCTCGTCGCCATGGGGCTTTATACCCCCCAAACGCCCCTGCCCCTGATCATCGCCATTCTCGTTGTGGTGGGCTTTTGGCAATCCATCTTCTGGACCGGCAGCAATGCCTTTGTGTTTTCCGACATCAACGACAAGGACGCCGGCCAGGCCAATGTGATCAGCCAGGTCAATGTACAGCTGACCATCGCCCTTGGCGTGGCGCTGGGAGGTGGCATTCTCGAAGCCAGCAATGCCCTGCGGGGGGGCGAGTTGATCCTCGCCGATTTCCACCTGGCGTTTTTCGTTTTGGCGGGCATGTGCCTGATCTCGACGGCGCTCTTCATGCGCCTGCCCGGCAATGCCGGCCACCAGCTGACGCGCCCGGCCCCGGCGGCCGAGTAAGAGGGGGCGAGGAACTCCGGCACAGCCCACCCGTTGCTGGCAGGATCAATCCAGCCACGGAGTTCTGCGCTTGTTTCATTCCCTTCTGATCGGCATGGCCGGCGGCATGCGGGCGCTGAGCCCCCTTGCGGCCGTGTCCATTGCCGCCAATCGCGGTGCCCTGCCCGCCGATAACGGCGCCCCGCCCTTTTTGGGTCATCCCCTGGTGGTTGCGGGCACGGTCGCGCTCGCCGCCGGCGAATTGCTGGGCGACAAACTGCCCTCCTCACCCGACCGGATCATTGCGCCGGGCCTGGCCGCCCGCGCGATCACCGGCGCCATCACCGGCATGGCCCTGGCCCCGCGCGAACAGCGCTATACCGGGGCGTTGCTAGGAGCGGCGGGGGCTCTCGCCGCGGCCTATCTCACCTTTAACGCGCGCATGGCGGCAATGCGCGACCATGGACAGACCACGACTGGCCTCGTGGAAGATGCGGTAATGCTGGGCGCCACCGCCTGGGTCGTGGCCGATGCCAGCCATGCCAGCACCCGTGCCTTAGAGGACACTAGTCCTCGTCGTCTTCCGCCGCCGCCTCGGGCGCTTGGCGCCCCTTGAAACCCTTGGCCAGTAGATAAGCCTCCGCCGAGTCGGAACGACTGGACGGTGGCTTGGAATGCTGGGTGGTGCGGAAGTGGCGCTTGAGCATGTGCAGCAGCTCATGCTCGGTGCCGCCCTGGAACACCTTGGCCACAAAGGTGCCCCCCGGCGCCAGAACGTCGAGCGCAAAGTCCGCCGCAATCTCGATCAAGTGCACGATGCGCAGGTGATCGGTCGGCCGATGGCCAGTGGTCGGCCAGGCCATGTCGGACATCACGAGATCGGCCTTTTTGCCGCCCATCGCCTCGATCAGCATGGCCGGCGCATCGTCGTCAGTGAAATCCTTCTGCAGCAGGATCACGCCCGGAATGGGATCCATTTCCAGGTAATCGATCCCCACGATCAGCGGATTAGCCTCGGTGGAGCCTGTCGCCGTCGCCGCCACCTGAGACCACCCGCCCGGCGCCGCGCCCAGATCGACCACGCGCATGCCCTTGCGGAACAGATGGTGCTTTTCATCCATCTCCTTGATCTTGAACGCCGCCCGCGAGCGATAGCCCGCAGCACGCGCCCGCGCCACATAGGGGTCGTTGAGCTGCCGCTCCAGCCATTTGGTGGATGAAACCTTGCGTCCCTTGGCCGATTTGACCCGGATCTTGAGGTCCTTGTCGGACTTGCGCCCGCCCGTACCCAGTGCCTTGTCAACCATTGCTGCTTCTCCGCGTCGGATAGCGCGAGGCGCGCGTTCGAGTCTTGTCGGCATCCATCAGCGAAATCAGGATCCCTTCGCGCAGGCCCCGATCAGCCACCCGCACGCGTTCCGCCGGCCATTCGCGCCGGATGGCTTCAAAGATCGCGCAGCCCGGCAGCACCAGATCGGCGCGGTCGCGCCCGATGCAGGGGTGAGCCACCCGGCGATCGAATGGCATGTTGAGCAACACGCGCATGGTTTCATCCACCTCCGCGCGGTTCATCCACAAGCCATCGACCTTTTGCCGCTCATAGCGCTCGAGCCCCAGATGCAGCCCCGCCAACGTCGTCACCGTGCCCGACGTGCCGATCAGGTGCACGGGATGGGTGGTGATCATCTGGCGCAGCTTTTCGCGGCCACGGAACTGGCGCAACTGATCGGCGACATAGGCGACCATGGCCTCGAACACCGCCGGGGTCACATCGACGCCGCCAAAGCGCTCGGCAATCGACACCACGCCCACCGGCAGCGACTGCCAGGAGCGGATCGAGGCGGACATGCGCCCGGTGGCCTTCGGGCGGCCGCCGCGGAAATCGAGCCAGGCGAGCTCGGATGAGCCACCCCCGATATCGAACATGAGGGCTCCCTGCGCCCCACCATCGATGAGGTCGGCGCAGCCGGTCACGGCCAGCTCGGCTTCCGTGCGGCGATCGACGATCTCGAGCTCGATCCCCAGTTCATCCTTGACCCGCTGCAAAAAAGCGGGGCCATTTTCCGCCGCCCGGCAGGCTTCGGTCGCGATCAGGCGCATGCGGGCGGGCTGATGCTCGCGCAGCTTGTTGCGGCAATGGCGCAGCGCCTCGACCGTGCGCTCCATCGCGGCATCGCCGAGCCGGCCGGTGACGGAAACGCCCTCGCCCAGCCGCACGATGCGGGTAAACCCATCCAGCACCCGAAAGCCGCCATCATGGGGTCGGGCAATCAGGAGCCGACAATTATTGGTGCCGAGATCGAGAGCGGCATAGATGGTGCCCCGATGCCGGCGGGGAGGTGGAGGTGCGGCTGATGTCCGCTGTTCCGAGGGGTATGGAGGCGCACCGGCCCCCTCTTCCCTGCCCGGCTGGCCTTGCGCTGGCCGGGAACGGAATGGCGCATCGTCGGCAAGCGACGGCGCTGCAGCGGACCGATCGGGATCGGTCACTGTGAACTCCTGCGTGCACGGTCGCCGGTCCGGCTTGTCCGGACGCGCCCGGGCACTGTTTATTGCGTGTCACGCGATAAGGTAGTGCAAGGGGCGGCCAAGCGCAATGGCAAGGATTGTTGCTGGCGCGCTATCCTCTTGAGGGAGGTAAGGATATCGACCTCGCCCTTGTCCCTTTGTCGCCCCACCCTCGCGGCGCTCAAGCCGGGCGCCAAGTCCCTGCAAAGCGCCCGAGCGCCCGAAAGGAGCATGGCAAGAGCCCACAACGGCGGAGCGGACAGCCGCCATCGGTGGGCAATCCTGGCCAGTTATCTACCCTAAAATCAGCTGCTCGGTGCCGCTTCCCCGTAGGCCGCGCCCTTGGCTGGGCCAGGTTTATCCACTGACCCCGCGCTTTCTCCGTCAAAGCCCCTTGATCCCCACCGCCCATGTGCTAAAAGCCGCCCCGAAGCCAGCCGGGCACCCGCCCCGCCAGCCTCCCAGCGCCGGGCTCGCTCACAGCCCACCGATGCCGCTTGCGCATTGGGGAATAGTTCAACGGTAGAACAGCGGACTCTGACTCCGTCAATCTTGGTTCGAATCCAGGTTCCCCAGCCAATCCTCCCTAAGTCATTGATATCGCAATAAGTCCTTGTTTTCCAAGGGCTTTCGAGCGCGTCACTGGCCCACTTTGGTGATCCACCACCGGGCAAAATCTGCATCGGTTTTGGTGGATCGCTATAATACCTGGGGAAGGAGAAATCACGCATGCCTACCGGCTCCAACCTCAAGATTCGTAACTCTGTCTACTATGTCCGGCTCAAGGTTCCCGTTGAGCTTCGGCACCTGATGAGCACAGCGGAATTCTCGCGTTCGCTCAACACTAAGGATCGGCGGACGGCCAATGTCCGCAAACTCTCCGTTCTTTCAGAATGGCATGCCAAGTTCGATGAGTTGCGTCGGCGGCGCGATATGACCGAATCCGATTTCGCAAATGCGACTTGGGATCACTACGCGACCGAGCTTCACACCGATGAGCTTCAGCGCACCATGCCGGAGCTGGGCAACGCAACGCGCCTGCTCGGACACCGGGAACACCACCTGAAGGCCTTGCGGGAGCATCTGGGGCGCGGTGAGACGATTCTGATTGAATGGGCAGCAGACGCCTTCATCGAGCGGCATCAGCTCTTGGTTCCACCTGGGACCGGGCAGTATCGTGAACTTTGCTTCCGGCTGATGCGCGCCCAGATTGAGGTGCTGTTGCGGGCCGGTGAGCGGGACATCGGCAACTATGCTGGCGTCCCTGCCGACCCTATCGTCACCCGCCCTACTGCCACTGCGGAAGTCGCCAAGCCCGGTGAACGGCTGATGGACCTGTTTGAGCGTTACGCCAAGGAAAACCCCAAGCGGGTAAAGAAAGCGGCGCTGATGCAGGCCCGGCGCGATATTGGCACATTCATCGAGCTTGTCGGTCCTGACTTCCCGGTTACTAGGCTCGACAAGAAGGCAGCGCGTGAGTGGAAGGCCCTGCTCATGGAATACCCGCTAAAGGCAGCTGAGATCGGCATCTTTAAGGGTATGGGGATCAAGGAGATTGTCGCTGCGAACGCCCGGCTTGAAACGCCAAAGAAGATCATCGTTGCAAAGACCGTCAATCGCTACATTGCCGCCTTTAGCGCCTTCTGTAATTGGCTGGTGGCCCACGACTACCTTACTGCCAATCCGTTCATTGACATGTATCTGTCGGTGGACAAGACCAAGACTAATGTGCGGCCCTTCACCGACGAAGAGCGCAAGGTGCTGTTTGCCTCTCCCCTCTTCCACTGCTGCAAGAGCGATGCGAAGTGGCATGTGGTCGGCGGGCATAAGATCAGGGACCACCGCTACTGGCTGCCGCACGTGATGATGTATTCCGGCGCACGGCCCGGTGAGATTGCCCAGCTCTTGGTGGACGACGTGCGTCAGATGCACGGCGTCTGGGTGATGCACATCACCGACGAGGGCGACGAAGAAAAGAGTCTCAAGACCAAGGGATCATTCCGGATCGTGCCTGTGCATTCCAAGCTGGTGGAAATGGGCTTCATTGAGCATGTGGAGCGCCAGCGCGTGGCTGGCGAGCGTCGGGTTTTCCCCGAAGCAGAGCGCAATGCGCGCGGTCATATCGCCTCGGCGTTTGAAAAGAAGTTCGGCACCTATTTGATCAAGCTCGGCCTGAAAGAAGGACGCGGTTTGACACTCTATAGCTTCCGGCACGGCTTCTCAGATGCCATGCGGCAGGCTGGGTTCATGGACGAAGAATTCGGCTTCCTGATGGGCCATAGCAAGTTCAGCATGACGGCGCGCTATGGGCAGATGCCCCAGGGCACTTTGCAAAAGCGTGTGGAGCTTATTGAAGCGGTGAGGTATTTTGACTCAAGCGAGGGCGGAGAATGACCTATCTCAACGGGCAGCGGGAGATACTTCCGGATAGCCGGTTGTTCGAGCCTGTCCGGCAACTTCTCACGCTCACCGAGTGCGTTGCTGTCGCTTTTATGGTCACTCAAAACCGGGCGATCCCAAACATCAACACAAGCTATTTCCCTAGCCGGAACTTTGATCTGACAGTCGCGGTGCCTTCTCGTGGCCCATTAGCGCTGGCGATACACGACGAAAAGCCGGATCGAATTGCCCTTGGTTTTATGCCTGGGCAGGCGCAACATCTGCGCGAACAACTTCCGGAGACGGGTCGCTCTGGCACTCTGTTTCCATTGCTCACGATGGCCGCTGGTGTGGCGCTGGCCAACTTTTATGAGTCGCATAGAGACTGGCTTAGACAGGCAAATGGCCTGTCAGGCGGCGTAGATCACTGGCCCCCAGTTCTGAACTTCGGAAGAGCAATCAGGAACTTTATCGCCCATTCCGGAAGGGTCTATTTCGATAGACCTACAGCGTTACCGGTTGGGTGGCACCATCTCCAATTCTCCTATGCCGACCAAGGACGCGAGGTCATTGGAACAGAAATTCAGTATCCAGAAATGGTTATCCTGATGGTTGAGATGGCAGATGAGCTTGACCGGCTGGGCGCGCCAGTTCCCAGCTAATCCTGAAGCGCCGCCAAACCACAAAGGTCGGGCGGCGCTAGTGTTTGATCGGGCCGGTGTTAAGTCAGGCTATCAAGATCATCGGAGACGTTGCACCATGCTGCGCCATTCGCAACGGCGTCATGAAGGCGCATCAGATTGTTAGTGAAGCGCTTCTGGTCGCCAGCCGGTGCCCTGGCCAGATAGGTGCCGACGATTTCAGCAAACCTGCTTACATCGTGTCCGTCATAAGCCTCGATGCGCTGAATAAATTCCATCTCATCGCGGGCAATGTCGACGGCATCAATGTCATCAAGGTTTTCCGGCTGATAGGCCCTGATGGCATTGTTGCGACGTTCCCGGCGCTCAGCCATCATCTTGTTGAGTTCTTCGCCGGAGTGCTTGGCGGCTTCCACCATTTCCATAATGCGCTTATCGAGTGCCATTACGCTGCCTTTCCTTCTGCCGAATTCGCGCGCAGTCGGATGAGACGGGCCAATTCTTCAAGCTGCGCGGCGGCGACCTCCAGGTCTTCAATTTCGGACAGAAGTTCACTGGCGTTTTCTACCTGCAAAGCCACGCCATAGTCAGAGCAAGCCATAAGCATGAAGTCGATCTGTTCAGTGAGCGTTGCCGGTGCGGGTTCAGTGGTGATAGTCTCCGTCATGTCATTTCCTTCCAAGGTTTGACGCTTCAAGACGGCGAGCGCGAAGTTTCCTAGGCCAAACGCTCGCCGCTTTCCTTTCCATAGACGCGCGAAACGTCGCCTGGCTGCTGGCCGGGTGAGCATCGTCGTTTATGTCGGGATTTCGTATTAGCCACACGAATGGTAGGAAATCAAAAGGCGATTTGAGGCGATTGTGGTTCGCGTGTTTTATCAGCGGCTTAGCTGTGCCGATGCCAGCTCCACCCTGCCCTGCTCAATCACCTTCCGCCACTTCGCAGGCCAGACGTTGAGCATCCCGCCCAGCCGGTCCACTAGCGTGTATTCTTCCACTTTGCCGGAGAACGGGCAGAGCTGGACGCCTAGCTTTAGGCGCAAGGCCTCATCGATATTGAGCGCGTGGAGAAGGTCGGCCCAAGTCATAGTGCGCAGGAAGGTCGGCTGGTCGTGCATGGTGTGCCCTCATTGAGGCCATGAGTCTCACGGGAACCGAGAATCGGTCAAGCGCTATATTCTGCTAAGTAGCTGATATTTAATAAGTAAATGTTTATTTAGTCGGCCGGTTTGTCTGCCGCAAGTGCAGCCTTTCTGGCGCGTGAAGTGCGCTTTGCTGCTGCCTCGGCATCACGATCCACTTGAGTCATAGAAGCGCGTTTGGCGTTCTTACGGGCTCTATCCTTTGCACGCCGCCGCTGCGCCTTTTCCTCTTCGGGCAGGCCGGTTACATACTCGCGAGGTGGCGTGCCCTTATCGGCTGCATACCGCTGGCGCTCTGCCTCATTGTATGCGGCGCGGCCCTCCTCGGTTTGCCGGTGCTTGTCGATAATCGCGCCAGCTTCGCGCAACAACCGCTTGTTCCGCAGGTGAAGCCGGGCAGCGTTGTCCTGCTCGGCTTTTGGCAGCGTGGTAGCGTTCCAATTCTTGGCCAGATCAACAATCTGGCTGAGCCTAGAAAGACGCTCCACTTCGCTGCCATCTACTAAACATGCTTGAGCGTCACTGTTCGTTCTTGGTGGACAATCATCTGAGTTTGTCATAGTATTGAGGCGTTCTCCAAACACCAGTTAGCCCCTTTCCGGTCATCACACCGGTGAGGGGTTTTCTATTTTGCCACCCCTTCAATCAGGTCAGCCAGATCAAGCGCGAGGTCGCCCGGAAACGCTACGCCGGAGCCAGGGAACGGGACGACGATTTTAAAACCGGTGCCCTGCCGGAGCACCGCCACCTGCTCGATGGGGAAGATTGTCGGCTCTTCTGTGCCCTGAACAACTCCACGGATGCATGCTGCAAGACGGCGAGCAAAGTCATGTGTGATCACCGTTCGCGGATTGTCGTTCAGGCTGATAGCTACACCAGTGGGGGTATGGGTAACTGTTACACCCGGAATCGCAGGCCCAATCACCCCGGCAGCGATGTTGGCGCGGATCAACTCAGCAATGACGCCGGTGCTGGTGGTTCCGGTAGCGGCGGCAATGGCCTTAAGCTGATCAAGGCGGCGGGGATCAAGGCGAAGCATAGGCGAAGCGGTGGACATGGGAACTCCATTGACGTAAGCCATACATGTATACTAGTTTACGTGTATATTCAACTCAGCGGGGTGCGGTGTCCATCCGCAATTTCCCCCGTTATTTATCTCCTACCTGTAGATAGAGAACATAAATAAAGGACAGGAAAATGCGGAAGGACACTACCAACGCTGAGCCTCCGGCTCAGCCTGCGCGGCCTTCGGCCTTGCCAGCTCGCTTACGCTCGCTTCCGGTGAAACTCGTTTGCCGAAAGAGGGTTCATGCTCCCGGCAAGACGTTCCGGCACGACAACCAGAAACCGCGTCAGAGCCTCACAGGCAACCGAAGGTGTTCGGTAGCTGCACACCCCTTCCGGTCACACCTTCATGCCGCCCTGACTCAAGTGCGCGCCCGTGTCGCTATGCCCGAACCTGCTAACGGCTCCGGGTGTTCGCGATGTTGCCTGGCCTCATGGCGAGCCGCATCTCATTAGCGACGACACCACGCATGGTGGCTTCAAGCTGCCGTGCCATCCTCTTCGCTAAGTCGGCGTTCTGCTCTGGCGTTCCCGAAGAGCCTTCAACCGTAATCGGAGCGTGAATGGTTATAACCGGCGAGGCGTTGTCATTGTTGGCGTTATTGCTTGCCGCGTTAAGGCTCTGAGGTTTACCAACCAAGCCGCCGCTTGCAAAAGCCGCGATCTCTCCCCGGTTGATTGCGTGCAGCACGTCCAGATTGCGTCTTGTGGCAGAGGCATTGACGACGAACTCACCATCGCTAAGGCGAGCCGGGATGCTGTCGCTGGTGCCGCTGCCCGGCCCACGGATCAAACCACCCGTTGCGGCCTCGACAACGCCACCCTCACTGAAGCCGAAGAAACCACCCAAGAAGTCAATACCACCAGCACCGCCCATCAGGTTCGAGAAAAGGCTGTTGATGAGCTGGTCCAGCGCCATATCAAGCAGGCGGTCAGCGAGGCGACCGAAGGCGTTGGCGAGTGCCGTCGCACCGTCAACACCGCTGCGCAGGTCGCCCAGCAAACCACCCAAGAAGTCCTTCGCCAAACCCTTGGCGTTGTCCATCGCTGCCTGCATGCGGTCCATGGCAGCGGTCTCTGCTTCAATGGTCATCACAAGGTCACGGATGCTGGCCTTCTGTGCATCGGTTGCGTAAGCGCCCACGCGGCGAAGCTCGGCGTCAACGCGCTTCTCGACTTCGGACATGCCGATAACGCGCAGCTCTTCCTCAAGCTCTGCAATAAGCTCGGCAGCAGCATCGCGCTCTTCGCGCATGGCACTAGCTGAGCGTCCACCACCACCGCCAACGCGCGGCAGCGGCTCAATGGGATTGGCGCCGTCCACCACGATCTGCAAAGGCGGGGGGTTGAGCGCAGCCTGCATTTCCTCAACGCTGCCATAGGTCGGGGTCTTGAGGCCTTCAAAAACGCTGGCGACGTCGAACTGGCTAGGGTCGCTGCGCTTTTCAATTGCTGCGGAAAGCTCGGCAATCTCAGCAGCCAAGCTGTCCTTGGCATCATCATGGCCGATGCCCGTGTTGAACCAGCCGCTCAGCTCACCCTTAGTTTCCCGCTCAAGCACGCCATCAAGCGCAGCTTGCTTGTCGGCAAGCTGGCGCCGGATGATGGACATGTCACGGGTGTCCAGAGGAGCAGTGCTGGCCCGCAGATGGACCATGGCCGGTAGCTGATTGAAGGTATTGAGGAAGTCCACCAGCGCCAAGGTTGCACCGACAATTGCCTGCTTGAGCGCGCTGCCTACGGTGTTGGCAACAGCATTGAACCGGCGGTCCAGCTCATCGGCCTTGGCAACAAGCTCATCGCTCATGATGAGGCCCAGGCCGTGCGCTTCCTGCCGGGTGGCATAGATGGCGTCTTCGCCCTGCTCGATGAGCTGCACAAACTTCTCACCACCGTTCCCGCCGAAGATTTCATCAGCGATGCGGATTTGCGCGGCCCGGTCGAGCTGGCCCAGCTTGCCAATGATCTCGGTGAACAGCGCCGAAGGATCGCGCAACTTGGTGCGCAAGGCCTCTGCACTGTAACCAAGGCGGGCGAAGGCTTCCGCTGCCGACCCACCACCGGTGCCGATGAACTCATCAGCGCGAAGATTCAGCTCTTTAATGCCGTCTACGAGGCTATCAACGCCGATGCGGTTCTGCTCAGCGACATACTTCAACTCCTGAAAAGTCTCGATGCTTAACCCGGCGCGTTTCGCCTCATCACCAATTTCAGCGATGCCGCGTGCAAGCTCACCACCACGGCCAAGAATGCCCATGATGCCGCCCGCGGCGAGACCACCGACGAAGCCAGCCGCCATGTTCTTACCGATGCCGCCCATGCGTGAGCCAAGGCCGGAGAAGTGTTTTTCGATGTCAGTGGCCGCGCGCTTGCTGCGGCTTTCCATACCATCGAAACTCTTGCCGACGATGCCGCTGGCCTTCTTCATTTCGCGCTCAAGCTTGTTGATGCGCGCCTCAACGGATACGGCGAGGATCTGGTCGTTATTCAATGCTCGTCCCTTCTAGAACATGAGGAAGCCGCCGGGGCGGGCTTCTTGGTCGTCATAAATCGATGCGTGGTTATCGTTCGCGGCAGCGCGTGACACGGCCATCCAACTGGCAACGGCGCCATCGATGCGCCCGGTGCTCTTGCCCTTGTGCATGGTGCGGTTGCCCGCGCTGTCGGTATGGATGGCGACGTTGGAAAAGCACCAGCGCAAGAGCGGGTGTCCGCCGTGCCGGAACTTGCCGCCGACGATGACACGCTCAAGCTCATTGAGCGCGGGCGACTGCGTCACCCAGCCCTGCCGCATGGTGAGCACCGGCAGGCCCTCTTCAAGCAGCGGAGCCATCACCGGCTGGGCGAAGTGCGGATCAAAGTTCAATTCACGCACGTCATAGCGAGCGCAAAGCTCAGCCAGGTATTCCGTCACCGCACCATAATCGATGACGTTGCCGGGTGTGGCGGTGAGATATCCCTGCTCTGCCCATTCAGAATAAGGCACACCATCCCTGTCGGCACGATCGCGCAAGAGATCGCCGGGCAGGAAGAAATGCGGCTTAACGCTGATGGTGCCATGCTCATCGCGGAAGGCAGCGACAACGGCGGTGAGGTCGGTGGTGGTGGACATGTCCACACCAATCCAGCACGGCTCATTGTCCATCGGCTCAACGTCGCCAGCGCCACGGTCATAGACTTCCATGTCAACAAACGGGTCGGTGGACTGGTCCAGCCAGATATTGAGCTTGAGCTGTTTGAAGCTTTGGCGTTCGCGCATGCTGCGCTCAGCCTTGGCAGCGGCACGGTGGAAACCTTCAATGCTGGGATAACCATGCTCAAGGCCGGGATTAGTCTGGAACCATACCGCCTCATCCCGCCAGTCGGCATCGCGCTCAGCTTCAAACAAGATCGGCAAGACGGAAGGGTCGTCGACTTCTCCGCGTGCCACCTTGCGGGCGTCTTCGATCTGCTCCCAAGCGACGTTCTCCTGCCCACGCCCGGCAGTCGTCGCAATGACCATGAGTGTGTTGTCGCTCTTATCCAGGCCAGACTGAAGCGCTTCCCACAGATAGAAGTTCGGCCAGACGTGCAGCTCATCGGCCAGCACGAAGTTCGGCGTCCGACCATGCTGGGTGCCGGCATCGCCGGAGATAACCTCGAGCGCCACCCCCTCCTTGGCATAGACGATCTTCTTCGCACTGTTATGGGCGTCATAGACCTTCACCGCGCCGCTGATCTGGGCACGTGCCTGCACAATGCCCAGCGCTTCCTTGAAAGCGATGCTGGCCTGTTTGCGGTCGGCAGCGGCAAAGATGGCTTCGCCATGCGGCACCCGTTCCGGGCCGATGGTGTGCAGCAGGGCCAGCGCCGCTGCCGTGCTGGTCTTGCGATTGCCGCGCGGCAGCAACAGCACCACCGTCTTGACTATGCGGTCTCCATTAGGGTGGCGCGGGCCATAGATGCGGCGAACGATACGCTCCAGCCAAGGGTCAAGCTGAAAGCCTTTGCCGGGCAGCTTGCTCTTGGGATGCTTGAGCCAGCGCAGGAACTGCACCGCGCGCTCACCATCACCGAAGGTGTCTTCGATGGGCCTGCTGTCATAAATCCAAGCCGGATAGGTGCTAGATGCCGAAGGGGTTATCGTCATCGTTCCCTTCGCTACGCACGTGAGGCCGCGAACGGCTCACTGGCGTCAAGCCAAGCTCAGCAGCGCAAAGGCGCTGGGTAGTCTGGGCAGCGTTCATGATGCCGAAGGCCGGGTGGCGCTTGCCGTCTGCCGTAACCAATCCATCCACGTTGATGATGCGCTGGGCCTGCCGCATGGTGCTGGTGGACAGGCAGTAGCTTTCCAGCGTGCCCATATCGGCTTCAGTGAGCGTCTTGCGCTCAAGCACTAGAATGGGCGCGATCTTGCGCCATTCTGCCTTAGCATCCTTGGGGAAATAGCTAGGCGGCGACGGCACAACCGTAACCGGGCTGCTACCGCTCACGATGGTGCTGGGCTTGCGTCCGCGCGTCATGTCGACACCCCGCAACGCAGTTCCATGGCACGGCGACGGCCAAGCTCAACAATGCTGGTGATGCCATACGGCTGGCCTTCATAGACCAGCCGGTCTTTGGTGGTGAGGCCGTGATAGTGCCGGATGCGAAACACCATGTCCGCGCCATCACCCTCGCCATAAGCGCGAGCAACCTCGGCGAATACGTTGCTCACCAGCTCGGCGCGCAGGATGGCAAAATCCGTCCAGGTGGAGGTGACGGTGCCAGCCGGTGAGACGCTCTCGGTCTCACGCTGCAAGGTGATGGTGCGGTCCAACCGCCCGGCGCGCATCACAGGTGATACCCCATGTTGGCGCGCAGGCTCACAACGCCATGGCCGCAACCGGAAGGGTCGCGCATGTAGATGCTGCGCTCAACATGGATGCCATCGTGCAGGTCAAAGCCGGGCACCGTGAGATCACGCCCAATGGCGTTCCAAACGGCACCACCGATGGTCTTGGTGTTCTCAAGTCCTTCGCCTTCTGCCCAAATGTGCAGGTCCAGGTAGGCGGTCACGTTCCGATAATTGGTGTAGTGACCGGCTATCACGACCTGCCCAGCGCCAAGGATGATGCTCGGAAACGCATCGGGCCGGGTGTCGCCATCACGGATTTCGCGGGGCTCCACCAGCTCCATCACATGCGGCGAGGCGATGAGGCGGGCACGAATGGCCGTCTGTAAGGCAAGGCTAGGTTCGGTCACGGCTGATTCCAATGCTCTTTGATGGCCTTCCGCAGGGCGCGGTTGATCCTATAGTTGATGCGCTTCTGCAGCGTCCGCACGGCAGGCCAGAAGAAGGGCTGGGCCGGTGCATTGGCGGTGCCATGCTCCACAAGGTGCGGATAGCGGACGGCGTGATTGCCAACAGCGACGATGGCCTCAAGCTCATGGGCGGTGCGCTCACCGCCCGGCTGGCTATAGGCAGGCGTGTTGCCACCGGGCGGCGTCACTTCGATGCTGTCGATCAGCGCACCCGTGTCGCGCGACGGCTCGGCAAGATGACCCATCATTTCGGCCAGCTCTTCGGCAGATTTGACGATGCTGGGCTGCATATCCTGCCGGATAGCGTCGGGAATGCTTTCGATGCGCCGCATAAGGCGCTGAACCTGCGCAGAATACGCCATCAGAACACCCATTCCCGGTGCGGCGCGACCAGTTCCCAGAAGCCTAGGGGCAGCTCATCAGCGCTCACGCCAACCAGCACGGCCTCGCGGTTCTCGTAAAAATGGGCGGCAAGCATCAGGACAGCGCGGCGAAGGCCACCCGGCGCATCGTCATAGTTCACAGGCGTTTCAGCGCCGATGGCGCTGCGCGTATGGTCCAGCGCGTCGGCAACCATGCCGCTGAGCAAGTCATCGTCGGCATCATCATCGATGATGTTGAGCTGGGCTTTGAGGTCGGAAAGTGCGGTCACTGTGAAAACTCTATTTGTGAAATATCTTGTGCGGTGCTCCCCCCGCCGGTCCCCTTCAGGGCTAGCAAGTTCTTCACCACCCCCGGCCAGCATTTGCGGTTGCACTCACCGTTCACTGCGGTGACGATGAGCACGACAACACTGGGGGAATACAAATGTCGTGGGGCTTCGAGCGAGGGCGGGTCTACAACAGGCGTGCGGACATTCACGCCAGGTTTGGAGGGCAGCAGCAGGGCGGGATAATCACGCCTGCAAGACACTCCCTCGTCGTGATAATCACCGGCGAAGAAGGGCTTGCACATGGCTATGCCGACCGGCGTCTGGTTGACGGGACGTTTGAATACTTTGGTGAGGGCCAGCTGGGAGACATGACGTTCATCCGCGGGAATGCCGCGGTCAGCGATCACGTGGCTAACGGTCGTGACCTGCTGCTCTTCAGCAAGGTGCCGGCCGGCCTTCGATTTGAAGGTGAAATGGTGTGCGCCGGAACCCACTTCGAGCAGGCGCCCGATCGATCGGGGCAAATGCGTCAAGCAATCGTCTTTGAGCTGAGGCCGATCGATGCAGTCAACGAAGTTGCCGATGAGGTGCCGCCAGCAGTTGGACCTGACCTTGCAGCGATGCGACGTCTCGCGATGGAGGCGGCGAAGTCGACACCTGGTCGCAGAAGCTCTGAAGTCTCGATAGTCGAGCGTAGCCGCTGCGTTCGGGACTACGTGGTTGCGCGGGCCAGCGGCAATTGCGAAGGGTGCAAGTCCCCCGCTCCCTTTCTGAGAGCGAACGGCGTGCCCTATCTTGAACCGCATCACATTCGACGCCTGGGAGACGGCGGGCCAGACGACCCACGCTATGTAATTGCGCTCTGCCCCAATTGTCACAGGCGGGTGCACTCCGGCGCAGACGGCGCTGCTTACAACGTCACTCTGCTCCAAGCCATGACGCAGATCGAGCTTACTTAGGGTCACGGCTGCACCGGTTTGCGCTCTTCACGCTGCTTAGTGCTGTTGTGGTGATGGGCACAAAGGCCCTGCCAATTCGAGCCGTCCCAGAACAAGGCATCATCACCCTTGTGCGGGGTGACGTGGTCCACATGGGTGGCCGCTGCATTGCAGCCAGGATGGGTGCAATGGGGATGGGTGATGAGGTAGGCGGCGCGGGCTTTGCGCCACTCGTGGTTGTAGCCGCGCTCACGTGCGGAAGGGCGGCGGCGATCATGGCGGGCCTTGCGGGCGCGGTCGCCAGCGATCTGACAAGAGCAGCGCTGGCCGGAAGCGACAATGTTGCCGCAACTGCAAAGGTGAGGCGGTGCAACGGGCATCAGGCAACGCGCTCCTTACCCTTGAGGGCATGAAGGCCAGCGCGATTGAACGCCGGGTCGCGGCCCTCTGCTTCGATCTGCTTGAGCTGCGCTTCGGTGTAGTGGTCTGCGGTCTGGTCGGACTTCTGTTGGACCAGCACGCCAGTCCGAATGAGATGGGCGGTCTGCCCATTGTGTGCGGCGATGATTTCGGCAGGTGTTGCGTTCCATGCTTCTTCCGGGGCCCAGCCTAGTGCGCCCGTCGCGATGCCGAAGAGCTGGGCAAACACCCGCTCAGGATCGACGGGCTTGCCCGGTGCTGGCTCAGCCGGCGTGGCGTCGTCGGGATCGATACCCGCAACAGCCAGGACGAATTCTGCCAGCGGCCCGGTGAGCCGACTGCGGACAGTGCCAAGGCCAATAGCTGCGATCTCGGCCAGCAACAGGCTGGGCTTGATCGCGGCTTCCCTCAATACGTCGAGGATGGTGGTGACGTTGAAGCCCTGCACGGCGGCAAGCAGGCTGGTAAGCCCATGCCGCCGAACAAGGCGAATGCAGGCGCGGAGTGACGGGCGAAGCTCGAAAGCCTCGCCTGCCAACTCGACATAGATGCCGTCCGCGCTCAGCTTCATTTAGGCGGCGATCTTCAGCTTCGTCAGGGCTTCGCCCATGATGATGCGACCACCCACGCGACGGCGCGCGTGCAGCTTAACGATGCCGTTGCCAGCGCCGGTGAGGTCATCACGGATGATTTCGAAACCGGTCCGGTCTGCGATGGCATAACCAGTTGCGAAATCACCAAAGACGATGGGCGTGGCCGCGTCGGCAATGTCAGGCATATCCACGGCCTCATAGACCGGGCGGCCCAAGAGCTGCGGCGGCTGACCACCGGCAATGCCGCGTTCCCAGATATAGGAACCGTCAGTGTCCTTGAGCTTGCGCACAACCGCCATGGTCTTGCGGTTCATCAGCCAAGCGCCATTGGACGAATAGGCCGTCTTAATCGAATAGAAGAGGTCAATGAGGTCGTCGCCGGTGATGGCTTCAACTTCATGCTCAGGGACGGCATCAGACGTAAGAACGCCTTCGGCCTGCGTCGTGCCATTGCCGTTGACGAACCAAGTCGCTTCCTTCTGGCCGAAGCGCCGGGCAACGTGGTTGCTCAGGTAGCTGGTGAGGTCGATCTGGGCATCTTCAAGCAGGATGCGCGTCACTGGGACGATCACGGCCATTTCGAAGGGCTTGAGGTCGATCTGGTCAAAGGTCGGCTCATCTTCGGTGCGGGCCGCGGTTTCAGCGACGGGCACCGGGTCAACTTCATCGACAAGGCGCGGAAGCTGAAGCAGCGGGCCGGACATGCTGATAGTCTGGGCAAGCGTGCGGACAGGAGAGAACTCAGCCACCTTTTCCAGAATGGTCGTGGCAACCTGCTCAGGTGCCAGAATGCCGCCGGTGGACGGCGAGCCATAGCCCAGCGACTTCACTTCCGTGGTGTCGCCATTGCGGATGAAATCGGCAAACGCCTTGCGCTCGTTGTCGTTGGCAGCGCCGGGCTGATTATCATTGGCAGCAACAGGGCGACTGGCCTTGGCCTCTACCTTGTCCAGCCGTGCGGTGAGCTTGGCGATGTTGTCGTTTGCCGCCTTCAATTCGAGTGCGGCGTTTTCGTCGGTCGTTTCGGGGTCCATACGGGTTTCCTGATTGATGGATTTGACAGAGGTAATCCGCGCGCCGGGATGAACCGGACGGCGACAAAGAGAGATTTCGGTGATGGTGAGGGCGTTGAACTTGCGACCACCGCTGGGCAGCGGGTCAAAGCCATTGGCCTTGAAGCCGATGGATAGGCCGGTGATACGCTTGCTGCGCATGTCGTCCCGCGCCTTCCGGGCCGGGCCGATGCCTTCCACGAAGAGACGGCCCTTCACCTCAAGCCCGGCATCGGTTTCGGCGGCACTTTCCCAGACACCGACAACCTGAGACTGATCGTGCTCCATGACGATGGGCAGCGCAGGCGGAAGGGTGAAAGCACCCTTTTCGATGATGTCACCAATACTGTCGGCAATGCCGAACGGCCAAGCCAGTCCGGTAATGGTGCCAGCGTCATCGATGCTGACTTCGGCCTTGATTTCGAGCTTGTCCATCAGGCGGCACTACCGTTGACGGCAGCGGAAAGGTCGCCGGTGGCAGCGGCGTCATTGACAGGCTGCTCAGCCGGGCCGGTCCAAAGGTCATTGAGAATGTCCAGTGCAAGCAGATGCACCTCACCCAATGGATGCGCCTTTACATAGGCGTTGACGAGAGAACTGGCCTCTTCTGGATGGGCACCACCGCCAATGAGGCCAAGCCGGATCGTGTTGACTAGCTCGGCAAAGCTTGCGCGGCGCACGCCTTCAACAATAGCAGCGATGCCCTTGCCGGTGAGGCGTTCAAGTTCCGGAATCAGGTGCGGCGTGAGCGAGAAATCCCGCTCACGGTCGCCAAAGAATGCTGTGTGCATCAGGCGGCGTCTTTCTCGGTATCAGGGGGATTGTCGTTATCGGCCTTCGGCGTGCTGGCCGGGTCGGGATTAATGTGCGGGCTGCCCAGCTCATCACCACCGGGAAGCGACGGCAGGTTGCGGGCGGCACGAACTTCATTCGCCGTCAAAACGCCCATGCTGCGATACTGGCCGAACGCCGTTGCCTGCGCGCCATGGCTCACGGTGAGCAGGTCGTCGGCAATGAACTCAAAGAAGCGCTCGGTGCGCTCTTCTGCTGACAACAGCACGCGGGCATAAGCCCACTCCCATGCGTCCAGCCAAGGCCGGAGGGTATAGGTGAGGAACTGGTGTCCCATTTCTTCGGTATTCGCCCAGGTGCCGCGCGTGAGGTCGAAAAGCATGGTGGGTGGAACCCGGAAGGCGCGGGCGATTTCTTCCGTCTGATATCGGCGCTGCTCAAGAAACTGAGAGTCCACGCTGTTGAACGTGAGCGCCTGAAAATCCATGCCGTCCTCGAGCAATGCGGTTCCACCACTTGCGTCACCGGACTGGCTGGCCTGCCAACCTTCCTTCAGACGCTTGGCGGTCTCAGCGCCAAGCTTTCCCGGATGCTTGAGGATGCCAGACGGGCGGGCGCCGCGTGCAAAGAGGCGGGCGGCGTGCTGCTCAAGCGACATGGCAAGGCCAATTGCATTGCGGGCACGGGTGATCGGCGCGGCGTCATCGAAGGCGCGGATATGCAGAACGTCACGGTATTCATACCGAACGTTCTTGCGGCCCTGCCGGACCATATAGAAGGGTTCGCCGGTGGCCTCATCGGTCTTGAGTTCGACGCTGGCCGGGTTAACCCGGATGAACTCGACTACGCGGCCACCGCCGGTGCGGTTGGCCAGGGCGAAGCCACCATTGTCGTGCAACAGCGCATCTCGGGTGAGCTGCGTGCGCAGCTCGGCAGCGCTGGTCCAGTCATTGGCCTCATCGTGCGCAAGGCGAAAGGCAGGGTGTGCCGGGTCGGCTTCCTTGCCCTTGGCATTACGCACGAAAAGTTCGATCGGCAGCGTGCCCACAGCTTCTGCGATCAACTCCACCGCTGATGAAACGGCGGGCACCTGCATTGCGGACTTTGGCGTAACCGACACATTGGAGTGCGTCGGCTGAGCAGCAAAAAGCCAAGCCGCCAGAGGATCGGTAAACGTTACCGGCTCAGACGATGTCGCAGGTTCTGCCTTGCGAAAGATGCCAGTAAGTAGGTCGTTTAAAGACAAAAGCTCTGCTCATGAGGTATTATGATACCGCACTATGCCAGAGCAGGAACAAAATGTGAATCCATTATTTTCACACTACAATTTTTCGCCCGACCACAGCGAAGTAAGTTGGCGTTCCTAGAACAGCAAGTAATCTAACCCTAACCGTCACTAGTTCAGGGCGCACAATGCCTCCATTTTCAAAATCTACTTCATGCAACTCCGTTGAAGGCGGTTCGTCGCTTCGGAGACCGCCGATATATCGCGCTATATGGTCTGTATTCCCTGACCGAATTATTTCTGAAAGGTAGGGCCAAAACGCACCAGCCCCCAGTTCAGCAACGGCAAATGAGTGCGCGATCTTGGCTACCATCAAACAGAACTCGGAGACCCGCACGTCACATTCTGGCATTAGGTTGGTTGCCTTGAGATATTTAGCGACTGCTTCTAAATGGCCCTCCATCAAGTTCGGCGAGCCACGGATCCAAAGTTTGTCTGTCGCGCCGTTCATCGGGCCGTTTCCCGTATGTCCGGTTAATTCGTCCGGCATCCGAAGAAAAGGAAATCCGATCAGAAAAGGATACATCTCAGTAGGCACCGGCACTTTCTGCCATTCCTCATCTGGATGAAACTTAGCCTTCAACAGGAGCGTCTCTGGCCTCTGCCGTTTCCGACGCGAGTTCATGTCATATCGAAGACGAAGGGGCCCGAGATGCGCCCGCATGCAAGTGCCCTCAAATGTGCATGTCAGAGCCGCGCAAGCTTTGCAGCTCGAACTTGGCAGCACCCAGCGCCCACCAAGCCCAAAGGGCACTATGTGCTCGTCGGTTAATTCTTCTTTTGCACCGCAATAGATACACCGCCCTAAGGAACCATATTTGCGGTATGAGTGCCGGGGCAGTTCTACGCCCATTGCTTTGCCGCCTGGAGATTCTGATGCCACGAATGAATGTAAAGGACGCTGTGAGCGCCGCGAAAGCATTTGTTTCCGAGGTTCTTGCTGAGGAAAACCCCACAAACGTTGGTCTTGAGGAAGTTGACTATGATGATCGGCACAATAAGTGGAACGTCACGATAGGATTTTCGCGCCCATGGAACACCAGCCGGTCGGCGGTGGCCGCAATTACCGGCGAACAGCTCCAAAAAAGGGCCTATCGGGTCATTACTATTGATGATGCGAGTGGCAATGCAATTTCTATGAAGCGCAGAGACGTAATCGAGACTGATTAAATGCCAAGAAAGGTAGTTATAGATACCAACTTGGCACTATTGTTTGCTGTCGGATTGACTAACAGGAAATACATCGAGAAACATAAGCGACTTGCAACGTTCGACGAAAAGGACTTTGAGGTCATTCTTGAATTGATCGACGCTTCGGCGGGCCTTCTGTTATGTCCCAACGTTTTGAGTGAGACTTCTAACCTTATCCGCTACATTGCCGATCCGATCCGCTCCGAGATCACGACCATGTTTTCTCGCATCATCGCATCTTCGGAGGAAACGTATATAGCGAGCCATTCTGTTGCCTCCGGGTGGGACTTCGCACGTCTTGGTCTTACTGACATGGTCCTAGTTGCCCTTGCAGATGGAGCAACACTTCTCACTGACGACTTAGACCTTTATCTTGCAGCTTCATCAGCCGGGTTCGAGGCCATCAACTATAGCCATATCAGGGAGGCACGGTTCGGCTAGTTCCGGACCGAGAAGGTGACCCACTTTGGCCCACTTTTTCGGTCACCTATCTTGCTAACCCATTGAATTGACTATACTACTCTCGACAACGGGAGGGTCCAGGTTCCCCAGCCACACTCTCAGCAAAACTCTTTGTTCCCAGCAGGTTAGTGCCAACGCCGCCGGCCCGACTGCGTGGTTTCCCACCAGTTTGGCCACCGGACACGATTCGGTTTGCGGATTTGCAGGGGAGCAATGTTCGCAGCCAAAGCTGTCGTTCCGGTCAGTTGGGAGCATGCATCGACATGCGCACCGGACATTACACGCGCCTGAAAGGTCGCGTGACCTACTTCCGCCGGAAGGTACCTGAGTTCCTTCAGGTAAGGCTTGCATCTACAGAGATCTGTTACAGACTTGGGGTCATCTCCTCCGCTTTGGCAGAGCGGCTTGGCCGCAAGCTGGCCTGGCTCAATTCGCGAACGGCGCGACCCCGGCCCGAGTTGAGGGATGGGGCCGCGAGGCGCGCGTAGTTGGTTGGGCCTCCATCGGTCTTGGCTCCGTGGACGTTCCGACCAAAAGTGACCTGACACTTCTCACCCCGCGCCAGTCGAACTGCCGGAACAGGCGCAGTGCTGAACAGCGGCTTGGACCATTCCAAAGGTCCGAGCACCTGCGCCGGCATGCCGAGGGCCGCAACACCTTTTACGGTGCGGGTCTTTTTTGGTATCCGATCAAGGCCGCTGAGATTCCCCCGTTCGGTGTCATGCCGGGATCGATACGGACATACTCGCCTGAGATTCCAGCTTGGCGTCGCTGAGCTGCTCGATGAACATTCGCATGACGGGAGACGGTTGCCGGTCCCAACGCGTAACCAGCATATAGGGCTCGGAGCGTGTGCGCAGGGTCACCGGCAGCACGCGGACCGCCGCCGATTGCGAAAAGAAATTACCTACGTCGGTCGACAGCAGCGCTACCATCTGATGACTGTGCCGCATTAAAGACATGGTAGCAAAGGCAGACGTGGTTTCCACCAGATTGGTCGGGAACTGCAATCCATACTCATTGAACTCGCGCTCGAGTAGCCGGCGCATCGGCATATTGGCCGAGCAGACGATCCACGGATAGTCTGCGACATCCTCGAGAGTCACGGCGCTCAGCTTGGCGCAGGGATGTTGCACGCTGACTGCAATGCACAGCTGCTCATCCTTTACCTTGAGCGTGTGATACTGTTCAGGTCGGTGGCTGACGCTGGTGCGGCAAATGGCAATGTCGAGCCGGCCGTCATCGATAAGATGAAGTAGCCGGGCGCTGGTATCCTCGTGCACCTGAACCGAGAGTTGGGGCTGCTTGTGCAGCAAGCGGGAGAGGCTCTGCATGGCGAGTGGAACAGCGCCCATTATCATGCCGATTGACAGTCGCCCGCCGACCCCTTCGAGCACCGCCTTCATCTCGTCGCGCAGGTGTTGCATGTCCATCATCACCATCCGTGCATAGCGGATCACGCAATGTCCAAGCTCGTTCGGCTCCAAGCCGCGATAGTTGCGGACGAACAACTGCTCGCCCATGGCAGCTTCTATTTCCTGCAATGCCTTGGTCGCACCTGGCTGGGTCAACGCCACCGCGTCGGCCGCCTTCTGGATGGAGCCGTGGTCTTCAAGCGCGATGAGCAGTCGGAAATGGCGCAGGCGCAGGCGCGCCGCCATGGAATCCAAAGATGGCAGCACTGATATAACTCCCCCTCATACCATTATCAGAACACCTCATTATACACGCTAGTAAGCGGCCGCTAGAGAAACCAGCATGCGTGTAATCCAAGGACCCGCCATCTCAAGGCGGACACTTTGCGCATGAGGAGGGCTGGGGTTGAACAAGCCAAAATTCGTCATCTTTCGCTGGATGGAGCATTTGCTCGTCCTGGGCATGGCCGTGATGTGCCTCTTGGTCTTCTGGAACGTGGTGCTGCGCTACGGCCTGCGTTCGGGCATTCCCATCTCGGTGGAAATATCTCGCTTGATCTTCGTCTGGATCATCATGCTGGGCAGCGTCGTCGCTCTGCGTGAAGGCGCTCACCTTTCGGTCGACGCCGTTATCAACCGCTTGCCCACTCGTGCTCGCGTGGGCGTCCTCTGGATATCCCACCTCTTGATGTTGGGTTGCTGCTGGCTGGTGTTCTGGGGGTGCCTGCGCCAGACGCAGCTCAACTGGAACAACGTCCTGCCGCTTTCGGGCGTGTCGTCCGGCCTGATCTACGCTTCGGGTGTCGTCGCCGCACTCCTGTGGGCCGCCATCCTCCTCTTCAATCTATTTAGTTCGGCCCGCGGCAATCATGCAGCACTCACCACTGCGGCCCTGCCTCTCGAAGCGAGTCATGGAGCTGGCCAATGAGCCTCGTCGTCCTTATCGGCTCGCTCGGTGTAGCCATGGCTATCGGTATGCCCATCGCCTTTGCCCTGATGGTTTGTGCCGTCGCCATGATGTGGTTCATGGGCCTCACCGATCCCCAGTTCCTGGCCCAGAAGATGATCGACGGGGCGGACAGTTACCCGCTGATGGCAATCCCCTTCTTCATCCTGGCAGGTGAGTTGATGACCGCAGGTGGCCTTTCACGCCGCATCGTGGACGTGGCAATGGCCATGTTCGGGCACCTGCGTGGCGGTTTGGGTTATGTCGTCATTGGCACGGGGGTGATCCTCGCTTCCCTCTCCGGTTCTGCGATTGCCGATACTGCTGCCCTTGCAGTCATGCTGATGCCCCTGATGGTCCGGGCCGGCTATGACGTGGGGCGCACCAGCGGACTTATGGCTGCCACGGGCATTATCGCCCCCGTCATCCCGCCATCGATTGGTTTCGTGGTTCTAGGCGTTACGGCCAACCTTTCCATAGTCAAACTGTTTATGGCTGGGATTGTACCCGGACTGCTGATGGCATTGAGCCTCGTCGCGGCCTGGTGGTTCATCTCGCGCCGGGACAATGTCCAAACCCTGCCGCGTCAGAGCGGCCGTCAGGTTCTCTCGGCCATCCGCAGGGCGATCTGGGCCCTGCTGCTTCCCGTCATCATCGTGGTCGGCTTGCGCATGGGCGTATTCACCCCCACCGAGGCCGGCATTGTGGCAGCGGCATATGCCATGCTGGTTAGCGTGGTGATTTACCGCGAGATGACGTTCAGAGGCCTCTACAACTGCCTCTTGGCTTCGGCCAAGCTCACCGCGATCATCATGCTGCTGGTCGCCGCATCAAGCGTCAGCGGATTCCTGATCACCGTGGCGAATGTTCCGGCGCAAGTGATTGGCCTGCTTAGCCCGTTCATCGATCAGCCGATATTAGTTATGGCCCTGATGATGTTGGGCGTCTTCATCATCGGCAGCGTGCTCGACTTTACTCCGTCCATCACCATTTTGGTGCCAGTTCTCATGCCGGTAGTAAACGCCGCCGGCATCGACCCGATCTATTTTGGTGTCGTATTCATCATCTGCGCCGCCATAGGCATGATCACTCCTCCCGTAGGTGCAGTGCTTAACACCGTTAGTGGTGTGGCCCGCATTCCGCTCGAACGCTCGATCGTGGGTGTCCTGCCCTTCCTGCTGGCCGAATGCGCCGTGCTCATCTTGCTGATCTTGTTCCCAGCCATCGTTACCGCCCCACTTTCCTTGTTCTTTTAAACGACCCAACAAAAAAACCGGAGGAACCAATGAAGCTAACGCAACTGCTCACCGCCACTGCCCTGATGCTAGTTGCAGCTGGCCTGCCCGCTACAGCCCAGACTGCCCGCATTGGCTACGTCCCGACCGAGGATCACCCCGTCGGCCAAGGTGTCAACAAGTTCGTCGAACTGGTGAGCGAAAAATCCGAAGGCCGCATTGAGATCCAAAAATTCGGCAATGGCACGCTCGGCAACGAGCCCCAGATGCAGTCCTCGCTCCAGGGCGGCATCATGGAGATGATGGTCGGACCGACCTCTAACCTCGTCGGCTCCATCCCCGAATACTTGATCTTTGACCTTCCCTTCTTCTACCCCGATTTCGAAGCCGTCGATAAGGTCATGGACGGACGCGTCGGCAACGCCCTGTTCGCCAAGCTCGACGCCCTCAACATGGTAGGACTTGCCTATTGGGATAACGGTTTCCGGCACATGACCAATGCGGTGCGCCCGATCAATTCGGTTAATGACGTAGCCGGCCTCAACATCCGCGTCATTCCTAATCCGCTGTTCATCTCCACCTTCACCGCACTCGGCGCCAACCCCGTTCCCCTGCCTTACCCTGAACTCTTCACGGCGCTTGAAACCCGCGCCGTGGACGCTCAGGAGACCCCTGTAGGCCTGATCTATTCCAGCCGCTTCTACGAAGTTCAGGATCATCTGGCACTGACCGGTCACGTCTACACGCCATACCTGCTGCTGGCATCGAAAACATGGTTCGATAGCCTTCCGGCCGAGGATCAGGCGCTGGTGATGGAAGCTGCCCGGGAGTCCGCCGATTTCCAACGCAACCTTTCGCGTACTGATGCGGACCGACTAATCGGGTTGCTCGAACAAGAAGGCATGGAAGTGACCCGACTGTCCGACGAGGAAATGGCACGCATGCGCGAGACCGTCGCTCCCGTCGTCGCGGAATTCACCGAAACCATCGGCGCCGATCTTATCCAGCAGGCGCGCGAAGACATGGGCGCCAATTAAGCAGCCCAGACGGGAGGCGGCTAACCGCCTTCCGAGTTGGGCCCTAGCTACGGGCCCCCACATTTCAAAGATAACGGAGTACTTTTCATGCGGCTGATTCAGTTCGAGCCGACCGATGGCGCGCGCGCCGTTGGCGTGGTTGACGGCAATGCCATTCTCACCCTCAACGGCACGGCCACGGTCCGCCAGCTAGCGCTGGACGCCATCGCTGCCGGCCATTCGCTCTCCGAAGAGGTCGAGGTTCGGGGCACGGGCGAAACGCATGACTACGATGCGCTCCTGGCAGCCGGTCGCGTCCTGCCGCCGCTCGACCATGAAGATTCGGCCCATACGGTTATAGCCGGCACTGGCCTGACCCATACGGGCAGCGCCGCGGCCCGCAGCCAGATGCACGCCAAGATCGCTGGCGCCGAAGCTGAACTCAACGACTCCATGCGCATCTTCAAGTGGGGCGTCGAAGGCGGCAAGCCCGAGGCCGGTAAGGCCGGGGTTCAGCCGGAATGGTTCTACAAAGGGGACGGCGCTATCGTGTCCCGTCCGGGCCAGCCGCTGCCGATGCCAGACTTCGCCGAAGATTCGGGCGAAGAACCCGAAGTAGTTGGGCTCTATGTTATTGCCCCTGATGGCGCGCCCTGGCGCGTCGGCTTTGCGGTGGGCAATGAGACCACTGACCACGTCACCGAAAAGAAGAACTACCTCTACCTCGCCCATTCCAAGCTGCGCTTTTGCGCCTATGGTCCGGAGCTGCTCATCGGCGACCTGCCGTCAAATCTTGTCGGCCATGTCCGTATCCTGCGTGACGGCGCAACTCTGTGGGAAAAGTCTTTCCCCACCGGGGAGGACAATATGTGCCACTCCCTCGCCAACCTCGAATACCATCACTTCAAGTATGACCAATTTCTGCGCCCTGGCGATGTGCATGTGCAGTTCATGGGCACTTCGGTCGCCTCGTTCGGCGATGGCATCAAGACCCAGGTCGGCGATGTGTTCGAGATCAGCATCCCCGAATTCGGCCGTCCGCTGAGCAATGCCATTTCCTTGGCCCCCTCTAGGAACGGCCTCAACCCGGTCAAATCGCTATAATGATGGTGACCTCGCGCCGGTAATGGCGCGGGGCCAACTCACGACGACCCGGGGGTAGTTCAACCATCCTCCTGCCGCGACGGCCTGACAATGTAGGCTAAGTCCAGCCGCCGTCGACGACCATGATCTGGCCTGTGACCATACGGCTGTCGTCCAAGGCAAGCCAAGTGGCCATGTTGGCGATGTCCTGGGGGTAAACGGGGTCTGGTAGGCACTGCTTCTCCTTGATGGTCTGGAGCGCAGCATCGTCAATCCACAGGGTTAATTGCCGTTCGGTCATGGTCCAACCGGGAATGATGCAATTAACGCGGACGCGGTCCGGCCCTAGGTCGCGGGCGAGTGCTCGCGTCAGGCCCTCGATGCCGGCCTTGGCCGTCATGTAGAGCGGCATGTTGCTGAAACCGCCGCGCCAACTGATCGAGCCGGTATTGATGATCACGCCGCCACCTTTGGCGCGCATGGCGGGAGCGACCGCACGGGCGGCCAAGACGAAATGCTTGAGGTTCACGGCGATGCGCTCGTCGAAGAACTCGGAGGTGACGTCATCTAGTCTATGGCGCTGATCATTGGCGGCATTGTTGACAAGCACATCGATGCTGCCATTGGCACCAACAATGGTGTGGATGGCGTCCTGCAAGGCCGAAGCGTCGGTGAGATCGGCTGAAACAAAAACCGGCCGCTCATGACCCGCAGCAACCACGGCTTCCACCAAAATTTGAGACTCGTCCCGGGCGATATCAACGAAGCCGACGCGCGCCCCCTGCTCGGCAAAGGCTTTGACATGCGCGGCGCCGATGCCGCTGCCGCCGCCCGAGATGAAGACCGATCGCCCGGCCAAACTGGGATGGATCGACCGCAAGGCGGTGTCGTCATAGGCCATGGTGAAGTTCCATTTCATCGTTCTTGGCGCTGGCTCGGCCGCGCCAGCCGCAAGCTGTGTTCGGCGCTCACGACAGCGCAGCAACGCTCCGCAGCGCCTGAACCGCGAGCCGATGATCCTCCACATCGGGCAAGCCGCTGACCGCCACGGCGCCGACCACCCCGACATCGCGCACGCAAATCGGCACGCCGCCGCCACTGGCGGCATAGTCGCTGTCGGGGAGCCGGTAGCGAGCCGCAAAGTTCCACTGCTTGCTCTCGCACAGAAGGCGCATATAGAGTGAGCTGTGATAAAAACGCAGCGCCACGGCGCGCTTGCGCCTTACCCAATCCACATTGTCCGGCGTCGAGCCTGGCATCAGCGCCAGGAAGACGGGCGTTGCGCCATGCGACACCTCAATGCCGATGGGCAGGTTGCGACGGCTCGCTTCCGCCTGGATAAAGGCGCCGATCTGCCAGGCCGTGGCGTAGTCAAAGCGGCTCAACAGCAGGTCTGCCTCCTGGGCGAGCAGGTCGTCCAGCGTTGGGGGGGTGGGTGTCACGATTGAACTCCGGCGATGTTGGGCTGTTCTGAAGCGGATAAAGACTGGGAGGATCTCGCCCCGTTAGGTGATGGAATAGCCGCCATCGACGACTAACGTCGATCCGGTGACAAACCCGGCCGCCGGCGAGCACAGATACAGCACCGCATTGGCCACGTCCTCGGGACGGCCCCATCGCCCCATCGGGGTGCGCGCCAGGATCGGGTCCGAACGTGCAGGATCATCGCGCAGCGCCTGCGTCAGCGGCGTCGCGATCCAGCCCGGTGCCACCGCATTGACGCGGATGCCGTCCCTGGCAAAGGCGATGGCGAGCGACTTGGTCAGCTGATTGACGCCACCCTTGCTCGCCGCATAGCCCGGCACCAGCCCACCGCCGAAAAACGACAGCATGGACGCAAGATTGACGATGCTCCCCTGCCCAACTGCCGCCAGCAGCGGCCGCGCCGCCGAACACATTCGCATCGTGCCATTAAGATTGACGTCAAGCACCTGCTCGAACACCTCTGGATCCAGTTCCTCGCCCCGCCGGATCATCCCCGCGCAATTGACCAGGATATCGAGCGCCGGCAGCTTGCCCACGAGCTCTCCGATGGCCGCGGCATCGCGCACATCGAGGAGGCCCAGTTCCGCCCCGGCAAAATCCGCATCCCCGGACAGCGCATCGATCTCGCGCTGCGCCACGCCCGTCGCAGTGACGTGGGCACCCGAAAGCACAAACGCCCGCGCCACGGCGGCGCCGATCCCCGAAGTGCCGCCAGTCACAAGCACCCGCTTGCCCGCGTACCAGCCGCGGGCCCAGTCGTAATTCACGGTCTCAGCGGATGAACTGGTCGACATAGTCCGCCCCCAACCCGATTTTGTCGTAATGGGCGCGGCACATGTCGATCTTGGTGAACACGTCCTCGTAGCCGACATGCTGGTTGTTCTCGTCGAGATAAACCATCGAGCCGGTGATGTTGAAGAAGGTGATCATCTCCTCCACATCCTCGGGCACCAGCAGCGTGTGAATTTCGCCGGGCGGCTCGAACACATAAGAACCCGTCTCGGCCACCCAGTCATGCTCGCGATAATGCCAGCGCCCCTTGATCACATAGCCATGCACCGGGTTAGGATGCAGGTGCCGCGACAGCACCCCCGAGCGGCGCACCCGCAACAGATTGCACCACTGTCCCACCAGCGTGTTGAGCATCAGCGGCCGGAACCACACACCCTCCGCCTGCGGCACCCAGACCCGCTCATCATCAGGCACTGCCTTGACCGCGATCTCGGGCGGCGCCAATGGATGCGCCGAGCCGTTCATCGTGCTGTACATTGCTGCATGTCCCTTACTTCTGCAGTGGATTCTCCGCCCGCCAGGCCTGATATTCTGGCTCAGCTTCAGCGCTCAAGGGATAATATTTGCGCAGATCGGCACCTTGCGACAGGCGCAATCGTGCAAATTCTTCCCACTCCGCATGCTTGCTGGCGCCTTCGATCAGCTTTTCGGCCAGCCCCACTGGCACCACAACGACGCCGTCATCATCGGCCACGATGATATCGCCCGGCATCACCAGAGCGCCGCCGCAGGCGATCGGCACATTGACGGCAAAGGGGATGAGATTGGTCTGAGCATGGTAGTTCGGGGTAACGCCCTTGACCCAAATACCGAGGTCGAGCTTGGCCGCTTCGGCGGAGTCGCGAATGCAACCATCCACCACGATGCCGGAGCCGCCCCGGCCGGCGAGATAGGTCAGCATCATCTCGCCGAAAATGCCGCTCCCCATGTCGCCGCGGGCATCCACCACCACCATGTCCCCATCCTGGGCGTAATACATGACATGACGGTGCAGCTGGCGCTCCGGGTTCTCATATTCGTCCGAGCCATAAAGGTCCTCGCGCTTGGGCATCATCTGCAGCGTCAGCGCTGCCCCAGCGACCGAACGGCCGGTCTTGAGCGGTCGCGGCCCCCGGATTTGGGCGTCGCGAATGCCGAGAAGGCTCAATTCGCTGCTCGCCGTCGCGGTGCCGATCTTGGCGAGCGCCTCGCAGTGGGCGCGCGATGGACGCACGATGTCCTTGATGTCTTCGGGAGATTGCATAACTAACGCCTTGAGAAGGGAAGAATGGTTGCCCGGCTGACGGGCATGTTGCAGTAGGACCCGAAGGGTCAGTCCCGGCAGTGCCTTAGCCCTGCTGGATCCGCTTGCCAGTTTGGCTGTCGAATAGGTGAATACGCGCCTGGTCGGCCCGCACGGGGATAGTTTCGCCTGGCCGCGCAGTAATGCGCTCGCGGAACACACCGACGACATCATGACCGGCCAGCCGCATGGCGACCTGGGTTTCCGAGCCGGTGGGTTCAACGGTGATGATCTCGGCCGGAAATCCGGTGGGATCGAGCACGAAGTGCTCGGGCCGGATGCCCAGGCTTACGGCACGCCCGTCCATCCCTGTCGGAGCGAAAGGCAGCGCAATGCCACTGCCATCGGCGGCCAGGAACTGGCCGCTCTGCAACTTGCCACCCAGTATATTCATGGAGGGCGAGCCAATGAAAGCAGCGACAAACAGGTTGTCCGGATAGTCGTACAGCTCGAGGGGCGTGCCGATTTGCTCCACAATGCCATCATGCATGACGACGATACGGTCGGCCATGGTCATGGCCTCGATCTGGTCGTGCGTTACATAAACCGTCGTGGTGCTCAGGCGCTGGTGGTTCTGCTTGATCTCGGAGCGCATCTGGACGCGCAGTTTCGCGTCAAGGTTCGACAGTGGCTCATCGAACAGAAACACTTTCGGGTCGCGCACCATGGCACGGCCCATGGCCACGCGCTGGCGCTGCCCACCCGAAAGTTGGCGCGGATAGCGATCGAGATAGGGATCAAGGCTGAGCATCTGGGCGGCCACGGCGACGCGGCGATTGATCTCGTCCTTGGGGGCGCGAGCAAGCTTGAGTGAAAAGCCCATGTTCTGCGCCACCGTCATATGCGGATAAAGCGCATAGCTCTGGAACACCATGGCGATGTCCCGTTCCTTGGGAGGCAGCGCATTGACGACCTTGCCGTCGATGGCGATCTCACCCCCCGAAATATCTTCGAGACCCGCCAGCATGCGCAGCAGGGTGGATTTACCGCAACCCGACGGACCCACCAGCACCACGAACTCCCCGTCCGCGATATCGATGGAAACACCGTGAAGAATTTCGACGGTGCCGTAGGATTTGCGAGCGTCGCGAATGGAAACTGAACCCATGGAGAAACCTTTCTCGAGCGAACCCGTCAGTCGTCCCAGCGCGGAGACTTGGTCGGGTTGATGTGGCGATAACCGCGATCGAGCCGGCGGATGGCATCCATGTGCTCGGGGGTCAGGGTGATGGTGGTGGCAGCCCAGTTGCTGACCAGATTGGTACGGCTGGCTGAGGCCGGAATGACGATGTGCCCCTCGGCCATGAGGAAGGCCAGTGCCACGGCGGCCGGGCTGCTGCCAAGCTCTCTGGCAATACCGACAAGCACGGGATCGCTCGCGACCTGCCCCTTGACCAGGGGCTGGTAGGCGGTGAGTTGCAGGCCCGCACCCCGCGCGTAGTCGCGCAGCTTGGGAACCTGCAACCAGGGATGAATCTCGACCTGGTTGGTCGCCAGCGCTCCCTTGCCCAGCAACTTTTCAGCCCGTTCAAGCAGCGCAATGGTGAAGTTCGACACGCCAATCAGCCGGGCATGGCCGGAGTCCTGCGCCTCTTTCAAAGCGCTCATATAGCTTTCGAACGGCACCGTTTCTTCGGGTACCGGCCAGTGGATCAGCAGCAGATCGACCTGGTCCACCCCGATCGTCTCGAGGCTCTGGCGCACGCTCGGCATGAAGTCGGCCGGCGCAAGGCGCGTATCGGCGACCTTGGTGGTGATGAACACTTCCTCCCGTTTGAGGCCCGCGCGCCGCACGGCTTCGCCAACCGTTGCTTCAGTGTCGTAGCTTTGCGCCGTGTCGAGATGGCGATAGCCGATCTCGAGCGCCGTCGAGATCGCCTCGATTCCTTCGGGACCAGTGCGCCCAAAGGTACCAAGGCCCAGGGGTGGAATAGATGTCGAGACTGCCATGAAGTCGGCCCTTTCGGTGGTTGGAACTAGCCCTTGGTGGCGCCAGCGGTCATGCCGCCCACAAACAGGCGCTGCATGGATAAGAAGAGGATCGCGATCGGCAGCGTCATCACCACTGAAGCGGCCATCACGGCGCCCCAGTCGGTGTTGAACTCGGTCGAGAATTCCGCCAACCCGATCGGCAGCGTCTTGACCGAGGAGTCCGTCGCAAAGCAGAGCGCGAAGATGAACTCGTTCCAGGTGGTAACAAAGGCATAAACCAGCACGGAGACGAGCCCGGGCACCGACAGCGGCAGCGTGATTCGGAACAGGCAGCCGATGCGGCTCGCCCCATCGATGATCGCGGCTTCCTCGAGCTCTACTGGAATGGCCTTGAAATAGCTCGTCAGCATCCACACGGAAAGCGGCAGCGTCAGGATCATGTAAACGAGGATCAGCCCCCAATAGGTGTTCACCAGGCCCAGCACGCGCAGGGTGATGAACAAGGGCACGATGATCGCCGCTGTCGGAAGTAGCTGCCCCACCAGCACAAAGCTTTGCAGCACTGGCTTGCCCCGGAAGTTGAAGCGGGCAAAGCCATAGGACGCAAAGATCGCCAGGATCAGTGCCAGCCCGGTCGAGCCGACCGACACCACCACGCTGTTGAGGAAGTAGCGCGGGATGTTGGATTCAAACAATACCTTCCGATAGTTCTCGAGCGTGGGCATGCTCGGCCACCAGATGGGCGGAATGGTATAGAGTTCCCGCAGCGTCTTGATCGACGAGAGCCCCATCCACCAGAACGGAAACAGGCACACAAACACCAGCAGCAGCGAGCCGATGATGATCAACGGCACCGGCAATCCCGTGCGCTTGAGCTTGGCAGGGACGGAAGCAACAGCGCTCATCGGGTCTCTCCGGCATTGGAGGCGAGGGTGCGGATATAGATAAAGACGACCACGATCGCGACGGCGAAGAACATCACCGACAGTGCCGCGGCCTGGTTGAACTGGGTACTCTCAAAAGCGGTGCGGAAGATCTGGATCGGGGTGATCAGTGTCCGGTTGGCAGGCCCGCCGCGGGTGATCGCATAGATGATGGTGATGTGGTTGAGTGCCCAGATCACGAGCAACAGCGTCACCGCGACGATCACCGGCCGCACCTGGGGCAGCATCACGTACCAGACCTCTTCCCAAAAGCTGGCGCCATCGATCCGCGCGGCTTCATAGAGATCGTTGGGGATGGATTGCAGGCCCGCCAGCACCATGATGGCGACAAAGGGAAACATCTTCCAGATATTAATGGCGATCATCACCGGCAGCACCGTGCTGCCGTTGGTCAGCCAACCCACGGGCTCGGGCATGATCCCGGGCGCTGTCAGCATATAGTTGATGATGCCGAATTCGGTGTGGAGCATCCAGGCCCAGGTCGTTGCGGCCACGATACCGGGCACGACCCATGGGATCAGCGTCACAGAGCGCACAATCGCGCGGCCCCGGAAGTTCTGATTGAGGAGGATCGCGGCCAATACGCCCAGGATCACCTGGAACACGATGGAGCCGAATACCCACCAGAGCGTGTTCATGAAGGCGGTGGGGGTGGCGCGAGCGCCCAGGATGCGGGCGAAGTTTTCCACGCCGACATAACTGCCCTTGTTGTCAGTGACGCTGAGCAGGCCCGTATAAGCCACCGGATAGGCGATCAGCAGGCCCAGCACTAAAAGGGCGGGCAGAACAAACAAATAGCCTGTGGACTGTCGTTGCATGGCGGCCACCGAAAGCGAGGGATAAACAATACCCCGGCGGCTTTTGACCACCGGGGTACGGGGAGAAGCAGAGTTTAGAGCAAGGCTTCGATTTCTTCGGCAGCGCCGTCCATGGCGGTCTGCGGATCCTCGTCACCCAGCAGGATGCGCTGGATGCCATCAAAATAGGCCTGGGTAATCTGCACCCAGTTCGGATGGGCCGGAGCCGGACGACCGAAGGGCAGCATCTGCTTGTAGACCTGCAGGATCGGATCGTCGAAGCGCGGCAGTTCCATAGCGCTCAGGCGGGCCGGGAAGGTGTCAGTCAGAGCGCCCTGGTTTTCCGCTTCGGCAAGGAAACCCACCAGGACCTTGGCCTCGTCAGGGTTCTTGGCGTACGCCGGCACCACAAAGCTCCAGCCACCCAGCACCGCTGCCGTGTCTTTGCCCTCAGGATGCGGGATGGTCATCACCCCAATATCGATATTGGGGTTCTCGGTCTTGATCGAGTTCACGTCGAACTGGCCCGCCTGGTACATTGAGACGGTTTCGGCAATGAACAGACGCCGGTTGGCGGTGCCGTCATTTTCCAGGGTGGAGCTGGGGGAAATGCCATTCTTGTAAAAGTCGGTATAGAACGTCACCGCTTCCACCGTTTCGGGGCTGTTGACCAACACCTGCGTGCCGTCTTCCGAGATGATGCCGCCGCCATTCATCCACATGAAGGGCATGGAGCGGAAAATCGTGTTGCCGACTTCCCCGCCGCCGGTGATCGCAAAGCCGGAACGGCCGTCGCGCGTCAGCGCCTCACCTGCCGCCACCAACTCGTCCCAGGTCTGGGGCGGGTTTTCGGGGTCAAGACCAGCCTCGGTGAAGTGGCCCCTGTTGTAGATCACCGCAATGGATTCAATGCGGTAGGGCATGCCCCAGAGCTGGTTGTCGAAGGTGACGTAATCGAGCGCGGCCGGAACATAGTCCTCGCGATCCTGCAGCACGTCATCGAGCGGGATCACGAGATTATTCTGGGCATAGCCGTTCACCCAGCCATGCTGCACGTCGATCACATCGGGGGCAGCCCCGGACTGCAATGCAGTCAGCACGCGCTGTGGCAAACCATCGGTCGTCGTGATCTGCAGGTTCACGGTGATTTCCGGATGCGCTTCCTGGAACTTGGTCACCAGTTCACGAGCACGCGCCTCGTTGAAGTTGGGGGTCCACCACACAACTTCGCCGGCGAAAGCCATGCCGCTGCTCAGCGCCACGACCGAAACGGCGCCCGCCAACATGGTCTTGATCGTCGAATTCTTCATCATTCCTCCCATAGCGACAAGGTCGCGGTTACAACGCGCCGGCGTCCTTCACCGGCGGAAACTCGAACGGCCCGGACGCCGCAATCACCCGCCCACGGCGGCTCGGCCTCAAAGGCCCAGCGAATTTGCAAGTCTCCCGGCCAACAGCGGATCTTATGAGCGATCCAGTTCATATTTGAATTCTGTTAGTTCTATTATGCACTGTGGCGCAGAAGCCCACCTCTTGTCAACCAGTCTGGCCGTCAAGTTCTGCCTGCCCAGCTCAGTAGTGACGCCCTTCGGATCTGCCATCCTCAAAGCTGTGGAGCACCTGCCCGCGGCAGACGGTCAGTTCATTGCGCAGCCGCCAGGGCGCTTGTCGTATCTGCCCCTCGGAATCCACCAGCTCGTCTCCACCCGCCTCGAGCCGAAACACCGCGAGATCGGCCTCGCCGCCAACGCCGAGCCGCCCAAGCTCAGGGTGCCGCATCACCGTTGCAGGGCTGGCCGTCACCAGCCGCAGCACCTCGACGAGATCCATCCCCAGCGCGCCGAACTTGGCCATAACCGCCAGCAGATCGAACACCGGTCCATCGACGTTGTGCGCATGCAGATCGGTGCTGATGGCATCGGGCAGCAAACCCTGATCCATCGCGAGCTCGGCGATCCGAAACGAAAAACTGCTGCCGCCATGCCCCACATCCATGCGCACGCCACGCGCTAGGGCGTCGCGCACGCTGGTCCGCAGCTTGCCGCGAGCATCCAGAACGCCGCCCCCAAGGGCCGGATTGTAGATATGGGTGAGGATATCCCCTTCCGCCAGAAACGGCAGCACCTCATCGATAGTCGGGGGCGCCGCGCCCACATGGACCATCAGCGGCACGCCGAGCATATCGGCGGCCTCACGTGCCAGCGGCAGCAACATGGGCCCGTTCTCGCCACAGGCATTGTTGCTCGCCCGCAGCTTCACCCCGGCGATCTCACCCCCATGGGTGTCGCGCATGCGCGCCAGTTCACGCAGATCGGCAAAGCGCCAATCGTGCAGCTCGCCCACATCCATGCTGAGATTGCCGGCTGCGGTCAGCCCGATATAAGACAGGTTGATCAAGGGCAGGATGCGCACCCGGCTGGGCCGGATCACATGATACAAAAAGCCCTCAAAGGTCGCCGCACCAGCGCTGCCGCAATCCACCCAGGTGGTCACGCCTGAACGAGGCCCCAGCTTGTCGGCATTGACGCCCAGCAGCGTGCCACCCCAATAGGCATGGGTGTGCATATCAATCAGGCCCGGCACCACAAGGGCACCATGGGCATCGAACTCCGCCCCATCATTCGTCGGCAAGTCACGGCTAATCGCCGCCACCCGCCCTTGCGCCAGCAGCACATCAGCCACCTGGTCAAAGCCCGACCCGGGATCAATCACGCGCCCGCCCCGGATAAGCAGCGGCTCGGGCGACTGTTCGCCCGAGTTCGCGCCCCCCACCGGCCAAACCCTAGTTGCCAAAGGTCTGCTTACCCGTCGCTACGCCCGACGTGTTCATCGACCCATCAAACAAGGGCACATTGGTCGCTTCATAGGGGAAGCGCGCGCAGGCTTCCTCGATCAACTCGACGCCCAGCCCGGGGGCGGTCGGCGCCAGCATAAAGCCGTTCTCGAACTGCAGGGTTTCGCGTACCAATTCCTTGCGCCATGGCACGTCAACGGAAACCGTCTCGAACACCGAGAAGTTCGGAATGGCGACGGACATATGGAGCGTCATCGCGTTCATCACCGGCCCGACGGGATTGTGTGGGGCAATGGGGATCAGATGCGCGTGCGCCGTGTGGGCAATGCGCTTGGTTTCCCCCAGGCCACCGGCATGGGACACATCGGGCTGCAGGATATCGACGGCCTTCTTGTTCAAGGCCTCAATGAAACGGGCCGGTTCATAGAACCGCTCGCCCGCCGCGATCGGCACCGGGCTGTTGGCGCGCACATCGGCCAGCGCATCGATGCTTTCGGGCGGCGTCGGCTCTTCGATCCAGGTCAGGTCATAAGGCGCCAGCGCCTTGCACATAGCAATGGCCGTCGGCACGTTGAGGCGACCATGCACGTCGAGCATCAGGTTCACATCTGGGCCGACGGCGTCGCGCACGGCTTCCACGATCTCGATGGCCTGCCGTCGCTGACGGCGATCCATTTCGAGATCGGCAACATCGAAGGGGTCCCACTTAAGCGCATTATAGCCCATCGCCACTGCATTGCGGGCATTGGCAGCATATTGCTCGGGCGTCGTGGCCCCAAAGAACCAGTGATTAGCGTAACAGGCAACTCGGTCGCGATATTTGCCACCAAGCAGCTCGAACACCGGCACGCCCAGCGCCTTGCCCTTGATATCGAGCAATGCCGCCTCGATGCCGCCCAGAGCAGTGCGGAACACCGCTCCGGTGCGCCAATAGCTATCCCGGTGCAACTGTTCGACCAGGGCATCCACGGCAAATGGATCCTTGCCGATCAGGACGCGCTCCAGCTCCTCCAGCGCAGCAACCACAGTGTTGGTTTTCCATTCCAGCGTGGCTTCGCCAACGCCGTCGATCCCCGCATCGGTGTAGAGCTTGACGAACACGAAATTGGTTCGCGACACATTGGCCACGAAGGTCTTGAGGGCAACAATCTTCATTGCTTGGATTCCGATGAAGCGGGGTCGGCCATGGCCGCTTCGAGAATAGCGCGATAATCTTCGGCCGATGCCGCGCGCGGATTGGTGGGGTGGCTGTGATCAGCAAGCGCCCGCTCGATGATCCAGTCGAAATGGTCGCGACGAACGCCCATCTGCGCGAGGCCCGCGGGCAGTGCGAAGGAACGGTTCAGCGCCTCAAGCGCATCGGCCAGGTCTGCATCTGGGCCGAGCCCCATTGCCGCCTTGAGCCGGTCGAGCTTGTCGCCAACGGCGGGCGCGTTGAACCGCAGGACGAGCGGCATCAGGATGGCGTTGAGGGTGCCGTGATGGAGCTTGAGGTCCTGCATGCCGCCCAGCGCGTGGCTGAGCGAATGCACCGCCCCCAAACCCTTCTGGAACGACAACCCACCATGCAGCGCCCCGAGCATCACCTCGGTGCGCGCCGCAACATCGGCGCCGTCAGCAAAGGCCCGTGGCAGGTTGCGCCAGATGCGTCCGGCCCCATCCAGCGCAATCGCTTCGGCGGTCGGGTTGAAGCGCGGCGAAAAGAAGGTTTCGATGCAATGCGAGAGCGCGTCGAGCCCGGTCGCGGCGGTCAGGTATGGCGGCAGTCCCAGGGTCAGCTCTGGGTCGCAAATAGCCCGGCGCGGGATCAGATGTGGACTGATGATCCCGAGCTTGCGGCCATCCTCCAGCGTCAACAGCGCCGCCCGACCCACCTCTGCTCCGGTCCCGGCCGTCGTGGGAATGGCAATGGTCGGCGCGACAGCAGAAGTGATCCGTTCCAATCCGCCATAGATGGCCGCATATTGCTCAAGATTGCCCGGATGGGTCGCCAGCAGCGCCACGCCCTTGGCCAAATCGATGGGCGAACCGCCGCCCAACGCCACGACGCCGTCGCATTGCCCTGCGCGATAAGCCTGCAGCGCCGCATCCACCGCCCCTTCGGTTGGGTTCGGCGGGGTTTCCAGAAACACCGCGCTCCGTTCCGGCAGCAAGCTCTCCACCCGCGCCAGCAGGCCGGAAGCGGCGATACCCCGGTCCGACACCAGCAGGGGGCGGGCAATTTTGAGCTCGGCCAACGCGGTGGGCAGCGAAGCCAGCTCCCCTGCCCCAAAGTCGATTGCCGTGAGATAAGCAATACGTGCCATAATCTTACTGTCCCTTGATCCGGGCCACTGCCTGGGCCTGCATGGAATTTTCCGCCATCTGCATCAACTCGATGCGGTGCCCATCAGGATCCTCGATCCAGGTCTGCCAATTGCCATCGGCGCCCTGCACTTTGGGCCGGATCTCAACCCCCACTGCATTCAGCTCGCGCACGGTCTTCTCGATGTCCGGTACCTGCAGGCACATATGGTTGAAGCCCACCGCCTCGCGCTCGCTGGCCCGCTCACCCTCACCTTCAGGAAAAACTTCCAAATACTGGTCGTCGGTGATGCGCAGATACACCAGCCAAAGCCGCCCATCGCGGTCGAGCCGCAGCATTTCAGCGAAACCCAGCTTGTTGATGTAGAAATCAAGCGTGCGCTCGATGTCCTTTACCCGGATGGCGACATGGGCGATCGCGGAAACCGTCAGCATGAAACGAGACCTTTCAGGATCGAACCGCCCAACGCGAAATGGCAGGTTCGTAAGAGCCGCCCACTGGGCGACGTAAGCTGGTAACGCATTGAAATCCTCTCGAAGCGACGTTGCGCCGGGATGACCGCTTCACGACCTATCCAAATATGAACTTTGACAGTTCACAAACTTATGGTAGTCAGAAGGCATAATTTGTCAACTGCGGACCGCATGCCTTGAACAGCGAGCTCGAATCCAGCGCGGCCCACAAGCACACCATTCCGGTGATCGATCGGATGATGGACCTGCTGGGCGCACTGGAACAGCGCGGCTCAGGCATGACTATCAGCGACCTGACGGCAGTGCTCGGCCAGCCCCGCACCTCGATCTACCGCATTCTCAACACCCTGCAGCAGCATGACATGGTGCGCCGCGACGATGCCGGCGCGTACCATCTTGGCTCGCGCCTGCTGACGCTGGCGTCCCATGTGGCCTCGCGCGCCACCGATATCGACCTCGTCGCCATTGCCCAGCCCTTTATCGACAAGCTGGCCGCTGAGTTGGGCGAGGGCGTCAAGCTCAGCGTCATCGACAATGAAGGCATTCTGGTGCTGGCCGCCTCGCAGGGCCGGCGCGAATACGCGCTGACCGTCGCGCCCGGCCAGCGGATGCCCGTCCATGCCGGCGCCGCAAGCAAGCTCCTGCTCGCCTATCTCGACCCTGAGGAACAGGCGCGCTGGATCGACAGGCCACTCAGCGCCTTTACCACCAAGACCGTCACCGATCCCAAGCGCCTGCGCAGCGAACTCGCGCGCATCCGGCGCCTGGGCTGGGCTCAGGACAAGGGCGAAAACGCCCCCTCGATCCAGGCCTATGCCGCGCCCGTTTTTGCCAAAACGGGTAAGATGGTCGCTGGCGTCAGCGTGCCCTTTCTCAGCGGCACCGAGCCCGCCCGCATGGAACTGATCCGCATGGCGGCGATCGAAACCGCCGCCGCCATCAGCCAGGCCATGCCCGCATAACAATCGCTCCGGGGGGACAGAAGTGAAAATCATTGATCTGAAATGCGCCATCATCGGCAAAAGCCCGATCGTGCGCATCGTTACCGATGAGGGAATATCGGGCTACGCCCAGGCCGAAACCTGGAAGCCGTACCTCAAACCCCATATCCTCGCCTTTCGCGACGCCCTGATCGGCGAGGACCCGACCCTGGTTGAGCGCGTCATGCTCAAGATCCGCCAGCGAGGCGGCTTCAAGCCCTGGGGCACGGCGGTGAGCGTCATCGAAATGGCCCTTTGGGACCTTGCCGGCAAAGCCGCAGGCCTGCCCGTACACAAGCTCTTGGGCGGCAAGATCCGCGACAAGGTGCGCGTCTACAATGGCTCGGTGCGCTTTCCCTTTTCCGGCCACCGCCCGGAAGACTATGCCGACGACATGAAAAAGATGATGGCCCTGCCCCAGGGCTTCACCATCTTCAAGCAGCCCATTGGCTTCCATTCGCCCATGAAGCGGGAAGTGCCCAACTTCTACTATGGCGAGCCGGGCGCCGGGGCCTTCCATGGTGCGCTTGACCGCGGCCCGATTACCGAAAAAGGCTTGCGTCACTTCGTTGATTGCGTCGCCGCGATGAAGGAAGTCACCGGGGACGATGTAGGCCTCGCGCTCGACTGCGGCCCCGGCTGGATGCTGGGGGACGCCATTCGCCTCGCGCGCCTGCTCGAGCCCTACAACCTGCTCTGGATCGAAGACCTGCTGTCGGGCGACTACACGCCTTGGGTCAATGCCGGCGTTTACCGCGAACTCACCCGCACCTCCACGACCCCTATTCATACCGGCGAGCAAATCTACCTTCGGCAGAATTTCAAGGAACTGATCGAGACCCAGGCAGTGCATGTGGTTGGCCCGGATCCCGCCGATGTGGGCGGCATCGCCGAGCTTAAATGGATCGCCGAATATGCCGATCTGCACGGCATCACCATGGCGCCCCACGGCACGGCCAACGGCGTGCTGGGCTTAGGCGCTCTGGTGCAGGTTTCGGCGACGCTCCCCAACAACTTCATCGCTTTTGAGTATACCCATGGCGATCCCGACTGGTGGAACGACATCGTTGAAGGCCTGCCGCCGGTTGAAAACGGCATGATCACCGTTCCTGACCGCCCCGGCATGGGTGTCGATATCGTTCCCGAGCGGGCCCAGCGCTATCTCGGCCCTGACGATCTCGACTTCTTCCGCTAACCGACCGCTAGGGACCCCTCATGCACACCATCGGCATCCTGGGCGCTGCCGGCATTGCGCCCCGCTCCATCATTCAGCCCACCCGCCGCCGCCGTGATGCGGTGATCGGCGCCGTCGCCTCGCGTCGCCTTGGTGCCGCGCAGGCTTATGCCGAAGCGCACCGCATTCCCGTGGCCCATGAAAGCTATGAGGCCCTCCTCGCCGATCCCGCGATCACCATTGTCTACAATGCCCTGCCCCCGACGGGCCATGCGGAATGGACCATCAAAGCCCTCGAAGCGGGCAAGCATGTACTCTGTGAAAAGCCCTTGGCCACCAGTGCGGCCGAAGCCGCCCTGATGGTGGCGGCAGCGGAACGGGCCAACCGCCTCCTCGCCGAAGCCTTTCACGATCGCTACCATCCGGTGTTCTTGCATCTGCTCGACCTCAAGCAGTCCGGCGCCTTTGGCACGATCAAGTCGCTGACCGCCAGCTTTCACGTCGATATCCCCTTTGATCCCAAGTCCATTCGCCACGACCCCGGTCAGGGCGGTGGCGCAATGATGGATCTGGGCTGTTATCCCGTTCATTGGCTGCGCTCCTTCATGGGCTGCGAACCGGAGGTCCGCTCCGCCACGGCCGTGCTCAACCCGCTCGGCGTGGATCAGCGCATGGAAGCCGAACTGGTGTTTCCTGGAAACGTGCCGGCCCAGATGATCGCCGATATTGCCAGCCCACCCTTCCGCGGCCTCCTGCGTATCGAAGGAGAACAAGGGATCGTGGAGCTCGACAATCCTTGCCTGCCCCACAAGGGCCATTCATTGCGCGAGTGGTTCGGCGAGAGCTATCGCGAACACACCTTGGGCGCTGGGACAACCTATGACTATCAGCTGGCGGCGTTTCTCGAGGCACTAACCGGCGGCACACCCTTGCCCACCGGAGGGATGGATGCCGTGGCCAACATGGCGACCATCGACGCCATCTATGCAGCCGCGCGAGCAGGCGGAACGATGCGCGCGCCTTAGCTGGTGCTGCAGCCACGCTGTACAAACGTCTGCCTCAAGCGAGTTTAGGCCACGAACCGAGCGATTGACCTGAGGCGCAAAGCCGCCCGCCTGGGCGCGTATGACGCTGCCACCGGCACCTCGGCCGAGATCGGGCTTTCAAGCGGTGCGAACTACGCAGTAACCATTCGCGATGACACGGGAGCGCACGTTTTTGAGAGCGGGTTCCAATCGATGCGGGGAAGGCTAGGCTTGAGGGGTAAGCAGCTGCCGGGCGCCTCCTGCGCCCGCTCAACGGGAGTGTCCCGGGGTGAAGCGACGACCGGTCTATATCGGATCGAACAAGGTGCGCACGGGCCAGCCGTCGGCTCGCGCTACGGCCACACGCCCGCTTCCCCAGGCAGCTGATCCTGCCGCCCAAGAACCTAGTTTCTCCCACCGCGCGCGCCAGCACCTGCACCGGACCTACAACCAGCATCAAGGCAAGGTGCTGGTGCTGTCCTCGGTGCTCCTCGCCCTCTTGCTGGTGGGACTTTACGAAGTGTTGCGTGCGCCCGGCCAGAACCTGAGCCAGGGCGACATCAACGACGCCGTGAACTTCGCCCTCGACGAGCGGGGACGGCCTCCTTCCATCGCTTCCCAGGCTTATGCTGCCATCATCCCGTCGGTGGTGCGGGTCAATGGCTATGATCCGGCTGCTGGGCAAGAACCTGCCGCTGCCGCGCCTGGTGGCGAGCCGCCGGCAGCCGAACTGCCCCAATCAGGTGAAATCGAAGAAGATTTCCATGAAGAGTTCACCGCTGTCGGCAGCGGCGTCGTCATCGACGACCAGGGCACCATCCTGACCAATCTGCATGTGGTGCGCGCCGCCAAGCGGCTGCGGGTGTCGTTCTTTGATGGCACTGAAGCCGATGCCACGATCATTGGCGCCCGACCCGAACTCGACCTTGCGATTATCCGCCCCAGCGTGCTGCCCGATGACCTGCTCCCGGCAACGCTTGGCTCAAGCAGCAGTCTGCGCCCGGGGGACGATGTTGTGGCTGTCGGCTTTCCTTTCGGCATCGGTCCTTCCGCCTCGGCTGGCGTGGTGTCGGGCCTGTTGCGCGTGCTCGAGCGGGAAGGCGAAAGCACGATGCGCAACCTGATCCAGTTCGATGCCGCCGCTAATCCCGGCAATTCGGGCGGCCCGCTGGTCAATGCCGATGGCGAGGTCGTCGGCATCGTCACCGCCATCCTCAACCCCTCGGGGCTGCGCACTTTTGCCGGCATCGCCTTTGCCGCCACCATCGAGGAAGCCGGGGGCGCCGTCGAAGAGTCACCGCTTTAGCCAGGAACGGAAGCAGCCATGGACGATCCAATTGAGACCCCGACGCCCGCCGCCTCCCTGATGGAGCAGGTACTCTATGAAGTCAAAAAGGTCGTGGTCGGGCAGGACCATTTCCTTGAGCGCGTGTTGATCGCCCTTCTGGCCAAGGGCCACCTCCTGGTCGAGGGGGTTCCGGGCCTCGCCAAGACACTGACCGTCAACACCCTCGCCCATGCGATCCAGGGGCAGTTCAAGCGCATACAGTTCACGCCTGACCTCGTGCCGGCGGACCTGGTCGGCACTCGCATCTACAACAACAAGGATGGCGAGTTCACCACCTCCCTTGGCCCGGTGTTCTGCAATCTGCTGCTGGCCGACGAAATCAACCGGGCCCCGGCCAAGGTGCAAAGTGCCCTTCTCGAGGTGATGCAGGAACGGCAGGTCACCATTGCCGGCCAAAGCCACCGGGTGCCCGAGCCCTTCGTCGTGATGGCGACGCAAAACCCCATCGAAACGGAAGGAACCTACCCGCTGCCCGAAGCGCAGGTGGACCGGTTCATGATGAAGGTGCTGGTCGGCTATCCCTCCGAGGAAGAAGAATTCGTGATCGTTTCGCGCGTCACCGGGGTGATGCAGACCGTGGCTAAAGTGGCGACCACCGAGCAACTCATTGCCCTTCAGGCGCGGGCGCGGCAGCTTTACGTCGATCCGACGCTGATCCAGTTCGTGGTGCGGCTGGTTGCAGCCACCCGCAACCCCGAACTGGTCGGGCTCAAGGACCTGCAGCGCCTGATCACCTATGGCGCGAGCCCGCGGGCCAGCATCAACATGATTGAAGCCGGGCGAGCGCTCGCCTTCCTGAGGGGCCGCGAGTATGTCTTGCCCCAGGATGTGATCGACGTGGCGGCCGATGTCATGCGCCACCGCATTGTCCTGTCCTATGAGGCGCTCTCGGAATCCATCGGTCCCGACGGGATCATCAACCAGATCCTTCGGGCCGTCCCGGCACCCGAACAACCCCTGCAAACCCATGCCCGCCTCGCCTCGGCAAGCTGAAGCGCTGCTCCAGCGCGTGGAATGGACCGTGGTGCGCCGCCTCGATGGCGCGTTGCAAGGCAATTACCGCACGCTGTTCCGCGGCGCCGGCCTCGATTTTGCGGACCTGCGGGAATACCAGGCCCACGACGATGTCCGCCACATCGACTGGAACGTCACCGCGCGCACCCAGGTGCCCCATGTGCGCATCTTCCACGAGGATCGCGAGGTGACCGCCTGGTTCCTGCTCGATCTCAGCCCCTCGGTCGATTTCGGCTCCGGCGACACCAACAAGCGGCAGGTGCTGACCGAATTCACCGCCGCGCTCGCACGAATATTCGTGCATCACGGCAACAAGGTGGGCGCCATTCTGTTTGATGGCGTCGACGAGCTCATCGTTCCCGCCCGCGGCGGCCGCCGCCATCTGCTGCATCTGATCGACAAGTTGCTCAGCCATCCTCGGCGCCTGCGCGCACCGCAGACCGATCTTGGCGGCTTTTTTCACCGCGCCGGCTCGGCGCTCAAGCGCCGGTCCATCGTCTTTGCCGTATCTGACTTTGTGTCGCTTCCCGGGTGGCAAACCTCTCTTGGCGCGCTCGCGCGCCGCCACGAAGCCGTTGCCGTGCGGCTGGTCGATCCCCTCGAGCAGGCACTCCCAGATCTGGGTCTGCTGGCCATTGAAGACGCCGAAACGGGCGAGCAGTTGCTTGTCGACACGGGCGACCGGACCTTCAGGGATCGGTTCAGCGCGCTGGCCGGGCAATGGGAGGAAGAGATCGTCGATGGCTTCAATCAGGCCGGAATCGATGCGCTTGAACTCTCGACGGCCGACGATCTGGCCAACGCGATCCTCAGATTCGTCACCATGCGCCGGATCAGCGCCAGTGGCGCCATAGCAGGAGCAACGGCATGACCTTTCTCTGGCCCGATATGCTCTGGTTGTTGCTGCTCCTGCCGTTGCTGGTGGGCACCTATGTCTGGCTTCTGCGCCGGCGCAAGAAAACGGCGCTGCGCTATGCCAATCTGCCGCTCATCCGGCAGGCGCTTGGCAAGGGGCCGGGCTGGCGCCGCCATGTGCCACCGGCGCTGTTGCTGCTTGCCGTTGGCGTGCTGGTGCTGGCCGTGGCGCGCCCTGCGGCGGTGGTCACCCTGCCCAGTTCCCGCTCCACGGTGATCCTGGCGATCGACACCTCCGGCTCCATGCGCGCCACCGATATGTCGCCCTCGCGCATTGCTGCCGCGCAGGAAGCGGCCAAGGCCTTCATCACCAGCCAGCCCATGGATGTGGAGATCGGCATCGTGGCCTTTGCCGCTTCTGCTGTCCTGATGCAGGCGCCCACGCTCGACCGGGAACTGCTCACGGCCGCCGTCGATGGCTTTGACCTGCGGCGCGGCACTGCCGTGGGCGCGGGCGTGATCACGGCGCTTTCCACCATTTTTCCCGACCGCTCCTTTGAGATCGAAGGCTATGATCCGCGTGATCAGCTGGGGATGCGAAGCGGTGGCGTGACGCCCCAGACCGGCCGCTCGCTCGACAATGCCGAGCCTGAGCCCCAGCCGGCAGAACATGTGCCGGTTGAACCGGGATCCTACCAGAATGCGGTCATCATCCTGCTCACGGACGGGGCAACCACCACCGGCCCTGATCCTCTGGCAGCGGGGAAATTGGCGGCCGATCACGGCGTGCGGATCTATACGGTGGGCTTTGGCTCGACCGGCGGCGAAGTGGTCGATTTCGGCGGCCGCTTCATGCGCGCCATGCTCGACGCACCAACCCTGCAGGCCATCGCCGCTACCACGGAAGGTGAGTATTTCGAGGCCCAGTCCGCCGAGGCGTTGTCGGAGGTTTACGGAACGCTGGCGACCCGCCTGATCGAGGAAAAAAAGCTCACCGAAATCGCCTTCCTCTTCGCCGGCCTCGGCGCCCTCCTCACCCTCGCCGCCGCTGGGCTGTCCATGCTCTGGCTTGGGCGCATAGCCTGATCTTTGGCGCGAGCTCTGCGGGCAAAGCTTAAGGTGCCGAGTGTGTTGTTACTTTCTGCTTCATGCATCCCCGGAACGTCTCGTCTAAGGGCCGGAATTGGTGTATAATATCCAGTCACAAGCACCTCGGCCAAGCGGCTGGTGAGGCCTAGTCGAGTTTGGGCTAAAGAAGCAGTCCCACCTTGAAATCGTCTGTCGTGATTGACGGCAGAGTGCTTCATCCTTGCCACATCGATAGTAGCTCAGTGCGATAACGGCGCCTAAGGGCCCAGCCCTGCGAGCGCAGCCAATCGCGGTCATCAAGATTGAGCCTGTCCCGGAGCACGTCACGAGCCGCAGGGGCGACCCAGAACCATGCTGCCGCGTAGTCGGCGGCAGGATCGCCCACGGCGGATAGCCCCCAAATCGAGCACACCCGGCAAAGCACCACCTCGGACGATCAGGTTGTCAGCCTTGAGGTCACCGTGCAGCCAAACTGCCCGCCCCATAAACTCTGCGTGCAGACCTCGTCCCAAAGAGCATGCGCGCGTCGGGCGTCTATTTCGTCGGCGACAATGTCAACTCAAGTACCCGATGAGCACGCCCGGACGAGGACCGCAACTGCAAAAAACCGGGTCGCCGGGATTGCTGCTGAGGCGGCCGCGCCTGACCGACCCGGGATGTTTCCAAACGGCTGAGTAGAATAAACTGGGGAATGTCCCGGCTAGCCATATGCTAGTTAGGGCAACTCATTTTATTGCGCAGGCACGACTTCTTCCTGCTAGGTCTTAAGCTCGGCCCCGGCAGTCCAATTCAGCTATTTTGGAGCCTAGGCCATGTATGATGTTATCATTATCGGCCTCGGCGCCATGGGCAGCGCGGCGGTCGCCGAAATCGCGGCCCGCGGGCACAAAGTGCTTGGTCTCGAGGCGTTCCAGCCGGCGCATAAGCTCAGCTCTTCGCACGGCGACAGCCGTATCATCCGGCTCGGTTACCATGAGGACCCAGCCTATGTGCCGCTGCTACAGCGCGCTTATCGCAACTGGGCCCGCATGGAACGCCGGCTCCAAACCAACCTCCTGAGCAAGGTCGGCGTGTTGCAGATCGGCAAGCCGGGCAGCGACCTGATCGGGGGCATGTTGGCCTCCTGCGCAGAATACGGCCTCGCGCACGAGATTCTGGATCAGGCTGAAATGGCCGACCGCTATCCGGCCTATCGGCTGGCTGGGGACGAAATTGGCGTCTTCGATCCAGAAGGGGGTTATATTCGTCCCGAAGCCGCCATTTGGGGCAATCTCAAGCTGGCAACCGCCGATGGGGCCCATATCCATATCGGCGAGCGCATCACCAGCATCGAGCGAGGGGCAACGATTATGGTTCGCTCGCCCCAAGCGAGCTACGAAACGCGCAAGGTCATCGTTGCCACCGGCGCTTGGATATCGGAACTGGTCCCGGAGCTTGCGGCCCGCGCCGCGCCAATCAAGCAGGTCGTCGCCTGGTATCAGCCGGGCGATGGCTTTCTCGCCCAACCCAACAGAATGCCCTGCTTCCTCAGCGATGAAGGCGAAGACGGCACCTGGTTTGGTTTCCCGCAAATCGGCGTTGATGGCGTCAAGATCGGCAAGCACTGCCATTTTTTCGAGCCAATCGATCCAGACCAGGCCAATCCGGCCGTCACTCACGCGGACATGGATCTCCTCGACGCCTTCGCCGCACGCCGAATGCCGGAGGTCGCAACCACACGGATCAAAGCGGTCACCTGCCGCTACACCATGCTTCCGGGCGAAAATTTCCTCATCGACCTTCTGCCAGCCGATCCTCGCGTTATCGTGTGCTCCGCCTGCTCCGGCCACGGGTTCAAATTCGCCAGTGTCATTGGAGAAATCCTTGCCGATCTGGCGCTGGATGGCGGCACCACCCTGCCCATAGCGCCCTTCACGTTCGACCGGCACATGGTGGGGTAAAGCCTCCTACCCTGAGGAGGAGGTGACGTTTCTCGGAAGCATGAACCAGAGTGGCAGCTTTCCAGTACTGCACTGCACCGCACTGATTTGCTTTACGTCTGCAACCGGGGGCAAGCTGCCGAGCAGAAAAGCGCCCCCCTTCTTGGTCATTTTCGAGAGCTGCAGCTGGCACACAAAAGGGGACATAGACGTATTGCCGCCGAGTAGAGCGGATCAGGGCAATACCCAAGCTCTAGATCACCGCCGCCCTGGGCCGATAAGCCCCTTCCAGCTCCGCGACGTCTTCCGTGCTGAGCTTCAGCGCCAGTGCCGCAACGGCGTCGTCCAGGTGATGCGGTTTGGACGCGCCGATGATGGGCGCAGTGACGACGGGGTTTTGCAGAACCCAGGCGAGAGCGACCTGAGACATGGCGACGCCGTGGCGCTGGGCGACGCTCTGAACGGCGTCTACGATGCCATGGTCCATTTCGGCAGTGTCGCCATAGACTTTGGGAATGACATTGTCCGTCCCTGAGCGACCGGTGACCTGGCCCCATGGTCGGGTGAGCAGCCCCCTGCCCTGCGGGCTCCAGGGAATGACGCCAACGCCCTGATCCGCGCAAAGCGGCAGCATCTCACGCTCTTCCTCGCGGTAGAGGAGGCTTAGCTGGTTCTGCATCGAGACGAACGGCGTCCAGCCGTTCATTTTGGCGACATACTGGGCCTTGGAAAATTGCCAGGCCGACATGGATGAGGCTCCGATATAGGTGGCCTTTCCCGAGCGCACGGCGTCGTGCAGCGCCTCCATCGTCTCTTCAATGGGGGTGTCATTGTCCCAGCGGTGGATCTGATACAAGTCGACGTAATCGGTCTGGAGGCGGGTAAGTGACGCATCGATCTCACGCATGATTGCCCGGCGTGACAGTCCGGTGGCGTTGGCATCGGTTCGACGGGTTGCGCCGTTGACCTTAGTGGCAAGGACCACGTCCTCCCGTCGCACAAAGTCCTTCAACGCGCGCCCCAGGATTTCCTCGGAACTGCCGTCGGAATAAACGTTTGCCGTATCGAAAAAGGTGATGCCGAGGTCAAGCGCTTGGCGGATAAAGGGACGACTTTGGTCCTCAGGCAGCGTCCATGGGTGGTTCCCCTGGTCAGGTGCCCCATAGGTCATGCAGCCGAGGCAGAGCCGCGAGACTTTGAGACCGCTAGTGCCCATTCGCTTGTGGTCCAAAGTCGCTCTCCCGATACTTGTGTTTGGTCCAGGCAAGGGTAAGGCTTAGTGGCGCCGGATGTATAGGACTATTCAGCGGGCCAGCGTGGTCCGCCTTCCAAGGACACGGTTGTTTCGGGACAGAACCAGCTTAGAATGGCGGAACATGCGCTTGGCGCCGCGCAGCGGCGGATGAGAGTACCGGGGGTTGCAGCTCCTTGCGCCGCCAGCGCCCACACAGGGTCTGACGACACTGGGCATCATGGGCATTCTCTCCCATTTTGATTTCTCGTCCATTGCCGAGGACAGCGCCGAGCATGTTCACC
>NZ_JABAOL010000003.1:0-172901 GCF_013185965.1 Devosia sp. 919
ACACAGCCAGCTGTTGTGACGGAAAGAACGAGATGCTAACTTCAAGAAATTGAGGCAGATCAAGGGTTCAGCAGGTCCGCTAAGCAGTGCTCAGTTGGTAGAGCACATCATTCGTAATGATGGGGTCAGGTGTTCGAGTCACGCAAGCGGCACCAGATTTCTCAAGCACTTAGCTCAGTCCGCAAGAACCTTGGACGCCTCTGGTCACAAACCAGTCACAGGCGGCGCTTCTCCATGGCTACAATTCGCAGGCGCCCACACAACCCCAGTTGCGCTCGTTCCTCCCTAAAGGGACTCCCACTTAACCGCTAAGCTTCTTCATTCGCGCTCTCTAGGCCTGCGTAGATTGAGGATACGGCAGCATCGAGCTTCGCTTGTAGGACGGCACGGCGCTCTGATATTCTCACCTGTGTATCGGCACCAGCAGTCCATCGAATATCCTGCCGGAATCGACCACCCGTCGCCGCTTGCCTCTCAAAACCAAGTTCCGCCATGCGATGGCGACTCTCATCGGAGAACTCGGTCTCCTCCAAAATCGTGCCAGACTCCGCCAATATGCCCAGACGCGTTAGGTCCCGCATGGTGCGAGCGTCGTCCACTAAGCTCAGCACAACGTCCATATCCATTTTGTCATGATCAAGAGGGATATTCATCGAGTTTGAACCGCCACCTATAAGATACTCGTTCGCGGTGGAGGAGTTGTAGATGGCAGCGACGTACAAGAGAAAATCTTCTTCGTTCAGCCCTTCCTGTTCTAGACGTCTAAAGAGTGATTGCGCCTCCCTGCCTAGATTAAGGGACCCGCCGAACAATCCACCGTCGCTAGGTATGGTTACGCCGGTATAGTTCAGCTGTTGCCGTGTCCCAGCAGCTTTTAAAACCAACCAACGTTCGGTCAGCACGAACGCCTTGAGGCCTGCCTCAGGATTAGTTGAGGTAGTGAATACCAGCTTCGGCGAGATGCCGTGAGAAGCCGCGTCACGCCATTGGTTAGATGTGCCCCAACCAGCCATGCGGCCATCATGAACAGCTCGCTCAAAGGTAAAAGCGGGTTCGTAGTAAATCCATTTGGTCATTCTGGCGTCTGGGTACCATGCACTCGCGCGTGGTGCCGAACCGGTTATCGCCTGAACGAACTTACCATCATCAAAGACGAGCGCATTGTCCACGATGCACTGAACTACCGCATCGAGCTTGCCCCGTTCGGCCTCATTGGCTCGGATATCCTGCGCGATACCATCAAGGATTTGCTCTGCACGAGAACCGCCGGCTGCAGCGCGAAAAACTCGTTGCAGACGATCGGCAATTACCGCTCTGTCGGCATTCTTCAAGAGCTTGTCAAAACCTGTAACGACGCCGGGCCACTTTTTGACAAATACGCGTCGCGGAGCATCGATCATACCAACCGGTGCTCTCAAAACCAGGGATACAACTTCCCGAGCTGGCAAGAAATTGAACTGACGGTTCCGTGTTGGTTGATGAGGGGCAAAGTCTCCCAGTTCACCACTAATGAGCACAGCAAACCGCGGATCAGCTTCTGTTCCGAGCAGTCGATCTTCCCCCGTTATCAACGGCCGCAAATCGACATACTGGATCGGGTCAGCTTCTTCAGCCGTCTCCAAGTTTTCGGTGAGGCGCTCAAGCACAATGATCACAAAAGAGGTGCGTGGACCTACGTCCCGAAATATAAACCTCCCTAAATGAACGAGCTTCCTCACGCGGTAGCGGCGTAAGATATCCTCCCGGAAATATCTAAATGAGGGCCCGTAGCAAAAACTGTCAGATACCACGAACGCGATTAATCCTTGGTCGCGAAGGTAGTGATCAGCAGCAGCAAAAAACCAAGCATAGTCCTCGCGAATAGCGTTTTCTTGAGCCCGCGCGTTCAAGGTAGAGGAACGAAGTAAAGGTGGAAACTCCTCCGCCATCTGACGTAATGTGCGATTGGAGTTGTGCTTGTAAGGAGGGTTGCCAATGATCAATGGAAAGCGAGACTGCTGCTTTACCTTCTCGCTTAGCTCGATCCTCTTCAACAGAAAGGATTTCACTCCTTCATCGACAAACAGATGCAGCAGACTCCTTAGGTGAGCGCCATTTCTTGGATCTAAAGCATCAGTGGGGTACAGGTTGAGCGTTCCTACTTGATCAGCCTCCTTCCGGTCGAGAAGACCCAGAGCAGCCAAGTACAAATTCACTTGCGCGACACCAATTACCTGCGGCGCAATATCAAAGCCATTAAGGCTCTCCCAGAACTTCGTCAGTCCTGCAGCTTTGAGCTGGCGAGCTCCCTCGATTAGGAACGTCCCGGAACCAACACTTGGATCAAGTACCAGCAGCTCGCTTGCAGGACTCTTCTCGAGCGCGATCTGCATTGCTACGCGCCACATATATCGAACGATTGGCATTGGCGTATAGTATTGCCCAAGCTCACGACGCTTGCGGCGGTCTACCCGTTGCGCGTAAATCTCGAAGAAGCGGCCCAATAAATCGCCATCAAGAACGGCGAAACTGTTCGAGAAGAAAAGCTCTAGGAGGCGCCTAAAGATGGTTGGGTCTACAAGTGGCGCAAGCCAATCATAAAACCTTCCGGTGGCGGCTAGGTCGCGCACGGCGAGATTTTCTGACTGTCCTAATCTCGCCAATGCGGCGAAAAAGGATGCAGGTAGCAGCTCTGGAGGTGTGTTATCAAATTGGTCGCTATGAAAAACCCACGCCGCTTCCGGGATAAGGGGGGGGTCTACGTCAATGCAGAAACTGTCTTCAATTGTCTTTACCGCAAACAAGCGTCCAATCAGGGAATGAATACTAGCAGAGACAAAGCCCTCAAGTTCTTCGGCGAAATGCGTTTGTAAGTGCTCGTTTGCCGCCTGTGCAGACATTCCACCGTGCGCAGACATAGTGAAAACCATGAGCGCGCTGCGCGCGGCGGGGGGTAATTCGCCAATCTCATGTGCATCAAGACTTGCTGAGGCGAGTACAGTACTGTGCGTTGCCCCACCCTCTGGACCTACAACAAGGTCCGCTAAATCACTTGCTAGACTATCCAAGTCATCGGCGCCGCCCAGCACTCGAACATCTAGAATCGTAGACAGAGGAGGTGGGATAAGGGCATCAGGCGTGAGGTGGCTTTCCACCCAGCTGAGCCAATCCTTCCCACCGTCTTTGCGTAGATCGAAGTCGAAACTATCCTGTATCGCGGTGTAGCGTGCTTCGGGTGTTGCTAGGGCATTTTCTAGTACTAGCCGCCGCAACGACGTCGTTATCGGGACCACCAGCAACTGCTCAAAAGTGGTGAGCATGAAGTACTGCACGCGAACAGCGTGTGCCTGCACGTATGGCACGAACTTATCGTACCAGAGGTTGTCCTGCACAAGCGCGGCCGTAAGGCTTGTGAAGGCGGAAAGTTCGGCCGGTTTTTTAGACTCGATCACCACTTCGGCTGCAATACCGAGTTCAGCTGAGGCCAAATCGGCATATAGCGCAATGTCTGGACGCTTGCGGTGGTTGCTCCCTGCTCCCGTGTCGAGCACTCCGGTCACGCCAAATTCAGTGAAAGCGTTCTTTAGGTTCGATGAGAGATCATTCTCGCTTCGGTTGATTTCAGCCGAACTTAGGCGCCCGACAAGCTCCAGAAATTCATGTGCCCGGCCCAAGTTGTCTCCTTCCAGTTTCTTTGTTTCCGACACATCGCTGAAGAAAGCTCCCCATCGCGCACCCGTGGTGTGCACATCGGCCTACCAACCTACGAGAGCGTTAAAGCATTGGATCGGAACGGGAGAACTTGCGCAACCCGCCGCTCCCATCTCTATAGGTACAAACTTGCTGACTAGAAGTTTACTTAGCAAGCCAGCTTCGCCGCTACTCGTGCTACGTCTGGATGAGAATACCTTCCCAACTGACTCAAGGTGCGGTGCCCACTAATGAGTTGTACTTCTGGGATCGTGAGTCCCACCTCAAAAAACCTGCTTATCGCCTCGTGGCGGAGGTCGTGAAACCGAAAAGTCACCCCGGCCCTTTTACGAGCTCGCGCGAATGCCAGTTTGAGGCAATTGGCCGTTAATGAGAGCACGAATTCCGAGTCGTGAGGGAGCGATCTGAGTAGCTCCGCTATCTCTCTTGTAATCGGTATGGTCCGAGCCCTCCCATTCTTGCTTGTTCGAATAGTGATCGAGCAGCGGGATAGGTCCACATCTTTCCACTTGAGGCTCAACAGTTCGCCACGTCGCATCCCGGTCCCTAGCGCGAGCATAATTGCAGTGGGAACAGAGGCGTTTGATTGCGTCTGTGCAGCTGCAAGTACGTTCTGGATATCGAATTCGGAAAGTCGGTCCGTTGCGCCAATGGGCACGCTTGGAAACCGCACCTTCTCCACTTCCTGCACGGGGCAGCTCCAGCCCCATTCAGTATGCGCTACCTTCAAAGCATGTCGCAACACGCTTAAGTGGCGCACCACCGTAGAGGGTTTTGCTACCAACAAACGCTCATCCCTGAACTTGGCGATGTCTTGTGCCTTGAGATGCGTAAGCAATTTGGTAGACATTTCATGTCGGCGCAAAACTCTGAGCATGAAAGTTTCAGTACTATCCGCCCGTTTCATCGGGATGACGTCTTGCTCGTAGCGATCCAATACATCGTTTAGCGTGCGGCCAGTCCTGTCGCGGGGCCGCAAATCTCCCGTATGATAAAGGTGCTCCTGAGTGTTTGCCCAAGTTGTGGCATCACCTTTGTTTGTGAAAGTTCGGCTTACCGGTGCATGTCCCGCATGTCGTATTTGGACCTGCCACTTGTTGTTCCGCCTGCGAATTGTAGCCATGGAGAAGCGCCGCCTGTGACTGGTTTGTGACCAGAGGCGTCCAAGGTTCTTGCGGACTGAGCTAAGTGCTTGAGAAATCTGGTGCCGCTTAGGTGACTCGAACACCTGACCCCATCATTACGAATGATGTGCTCTACCAACTGAGCTAAAGCGGCAACGCAGGCGGAGATAGCAGGGGGCGCGGGGGTTTGCAAGGGTTGCTGCGTGGGGGGCGGGCAGGATCTGTGCGCGGCCGTGTTGCGGCGTTGCAGCAGCGGGGCGGGGTGGACGGGGGGACTTCTTGCTTCCTGCTTCTCTCAGGAGGGGACGGTGGGACTGGGGGATGGCTCGGGGCCAAACGGCCCCCTCCCCGGCCCTCCCCGCGAGGGGGAGGGTGGGGATCGGGGCTTTCGTCGCGTTTTGCTTCAGTAAGGCCCTGTGGCGGAGGCGGCGGCCCTCGTGGGGTGTTGAGGGAACCCCCTCCCTTGATCCCTCCCCACAAGGGGGAGGGTTTCGCCTGCGGCTCTGGTGGAAAAGGGAGTTTTTGGATGGTGCGGAGGCAGGGCGGATACCATCCCGGACAGCCGCTCGAGCAAGGCCCCCAGGCGAAGAGCGAGGGTCGAGGGTTGCGTTGCAGTGACCAAAAAAATCAGGCGGGGATGGTGGCTTGGTGGAGGGGGGTGCCGGTTTGGTCGATGAAGGTGATCTCGAGGCGGTCGCGGGCGAGGGTTGCGGATAGAAAGCCGAGGGATGCGGCGGCAAAGCCTGGGGGCTCGACGGGGGTGACGGGGCGCTGTTCGGCGCCGCCGCCGCTGGTGAGGAAATGGATGCCGTCGCGTTCGGCGTGTTCCAGATTGTGGTCGTGGCCGTTGAGATAGATTTGGACGCGGTGGCGTTGCAGGATGGGGAGGACGCCTTCGACGAGGGCAGGGCTATCGCCATGGGCGCCGTGGGAAAATACGGGATGGTGCCCGACCACGATCTTCCAGCGGGCGGTGCTGGCGCCCAGCATCGTATCGAGCCAATCGAGCTGGGCGCGGGCGGCGGCGCCGGTGAAAAACCAGCGATTGGCGAAGTTGAGGTTCACAAGGCCCGTGGTGTCGAGGAAAAAGAAATCGGCGCCAGTGCCGTCGATGAGGCGGTATTGCTCGACATAATAGCGGGCGGGCAGGGTCCAGCGGTCGCTGCGCAGGGCATAGGCGAGCTCGGCATCGGGCTGGCCGCCGTAATCGTGATTGCCGAGCACCACATACCAGGGCACCTGGAGGGCCGGATCGGCATAGATGGTTTCAAAGGCCGCCTGCCAGAGCGGATCGGCGGTGTCGGCGACGCCGCGATCATAGAAATTGTCGCCGGTGGAAATGATGAAGGCGGCGGCGCGGGTTCTGGCTTCCTGCGCCAGTTGGGCGGCGACGGTGGTGGCATCGGCGAGGGCGCGGGGCTGGCCCCAATCCCCCAGAGCGAGGAAAGACAGGGTCGCGGGAGCGGGCGGCGCGGCTGCGCGGGCGGGGCCGAATAGCCAGGGAAGCGTGGCAAGGGCACCGGCGCCCCCAAGGAACTGACGCCGCGATGCACTCATAAGCCCGATGCTCCCATGGGGCGGGCCCATCAAGCCCCGACTGACGTCGGAGCGGGGCGGCGCCGGGAGGCCATCCTCAGCCCCGATCTGGGCGGGACGGTGGCGGTCGCTTACTGGCTCGCGGGTTGGGGCAGGGGCAGGGGATCGGCGGCGACGGCGGGCAATTGGCTCGGTGCGGTTTCAACGGTCGGGCGGTGCACGGCGGTGACGGGCACTTTCCATTCAAAGGCGTCGAGGCGGCCCGAAACGGGGGAAATGGGCTCCCATTCGTCTGAGGTGATGCCATCGGCGGTCCAAACCGGATCGCGCGGGGCGCGCACGGCGCGAGCGAGCCATTCGCGCGCCTTGCCCTGATCGCCATTCTGGCCTTCCTCGATTTCGGCCATGAGGGTGCAAACGCCCTGGGTGGCATCGGGGCCGTTGAAGGGGGCAAGGGCATTGCGGGCCAGCGGCCAGTCATAGGCATCGATGGCGGCGCGGGCGAGCACCATGGCGGCGGCGCGGGTGGTGGGCGGGGTTTCGATGAGTTCGCGCACGCGCTTGAGGCGCTCGAGCGCGGAAGCGCCGGGCTGGGCGTGGGCGTAAAGGGCGGCGGCATCGGGGTGGCCGGTGGCGCGCCAGATGCGGCGCAAGAGGCTCATGGCCTTGCGGGTTTCGCCGCGGTTGATGTGGATGCGCGCGGCAATGAGGGCGGCGGGCACGAAATCGGGCAGGAGCTTGAGGGCGGTCAGCGCATGGTCGAGCGCGAGCAGGGGATCGGAGTTTTCCGCTTCGCGGGCGCGGGCGGTTTCGATCACGGCCTGGCGGCGGCGCTTGACAGCGCGTTCCTCCCTATTGGCGACGGGCTCGGCATTGACCATGGCCACGGCTTCCGCCCATTGGCCGTTGCGGGTGAGATCATCGAACACGGCGGAGGCCGCCCAGCCGCTGGCGGGCGCGAGGGCAAGGGTTTTGCGGGCAAAGGTGAGGGCGGCGTCCGAGCGGTTCTGGGCGCGGGCCTGGTCGTAAAGGCCGGTCAGGGCCGCCACGGCGGTTTTTTCGCTGGCGATGAGGGCACGGTAATGCTCGCGGGCGGCGGACATGTCCCCGAGCGCGAGATCGGCGCGCGCTTCGAGCAGCTGGGCGGCGGCATTGCCCGGCAGGCGCGCCTGGGCTTCGCGCGCCAGGGAGCGGGCGCGGGCGGGATCACCGGACTGCAGGGCGATAAAGGCGTCCGACAGTGCGTCGACACCCTGCTCCTTGCGGCGTTCGCGACCCCGGCGGGCGAGGGAGCCGGGGGTGGCCAGGACGCGGCTGACGATCGACCAGACGAGGATGATGAGCGCGGCCACCAAGAGCAGCATGAAGATGGCGGCGCCCAACTGGGGCTGCATGCGATAGCCCGCGACTTCAAGGGTCAGCGTGCCGGGCAAGGCGATCAGCCAGGCGATGCCGGCGGTGATCAGGAGGCTCGCGACAATCCAGGAGGCAAGTCGGATCATGATGCGGCCTCGCCACTCAGCGCCTGGGCCCGCAGGGTATCAAGGAAGCGGGCCGCTTCCGCTTCGGTTGCAACCAGGGTTGGCACGTCGCCCGCGGCGGCGCGCATCGGCTCGGGCAGTTGGGCAAAGAGCGCCTCGGCAGCGGCCCAATCGCGACGGGCGATCGCGGCTTCGAGGCGCGTGACGATGGCTTCGGGGTCATCGCCTTCACGCTCGCCCACCGGACGGATGGCGACGGCGGAGCGCAGCCAATCCAGCGCGCCCTCGGCCCAGCCGGCCTGTGGGTCGGCGGGGCGGCCGGCGAGAATGGCGGGCAAAACCTCGTTGAAGCGCTGCGCCACCTGATCGGGGCGGGCAATACCGGTGGCAGCGCCGTTGGCAATGGGCAGCGGGATGGAGACGGCCGGCAGCGCGGCGCGCAGGGCACCCAGCTCGGCCTCATAGGGGCGACCGGTGCTGAAAGCGGCTTCGAGGCCCGAAAGGATCAGGGGCAGCTGCAGCACGGCGCCGATATCCTCGGGCTGGCCGGCGAGGGTCGCGGTGGTTTGCGCGACGGCGGTGTCGAGATTGCGCAGATTGGCTTCGGTGGTGCCGAGGCGCGCGGCCAGTTCGTCAACGCGCGGCGGCAGGGCGTTGAGTTGGTCGACCTGGGCCGGGAGCGTTTCAAGCTGGGCAACCTGCGCCGGAAGGGCGCTGAGCTGTTCGACCTGAGCGGGCAGGGCACTAAGTTGCTCGACCTGCTGGGGTAGGGTGCTGAGCTGGTCCACCCGATCGGCGAGGCCAGCAAGGTCAGTGCGGAGCGCCTCGAGGGCGGCCGGATCGGCCGGAACTGCAGCGCCAGGGGGTGCAGCAGGCGCTCCGGGAGCAGCGGCGGGAGCGGCGGGGCGGGCGTCGAGTTCGTCGATCCGGGTCTGGAGGGCGGCGATCTGGGTTTCGATGCCGCTCAGGTCCACCGGTGCCGCAGCGGGTTCGGGGGCGGCCGGCTCGGCCGTTTCCAGTTCGGCAATGCGGCTGTGGAGCGCTGCCAGCTCGGCCTGGGTGGTTTGGGTGACGGTTTCGAGCTCGGGAATGGCGCTGGCGAACTGGGCGAGACGCGGATCCTCGGGCGCCGGCGGGGGCGTGGGCAGATCGGGGGTGGGCCAGAGGCCGGCAAAGGCGAGGCCATAAGCGGCGGCAAGGCCGAGCAGGCCCCCGCCAACAACAGCGCCGGCCGTGGCGCCGGTGCGGGAACCCGACCCGGCCGTTGTGGGGGCAGGAGCCGCGTCGCGGGACGAGCCCAAGGGCGAGGACTTGGACGAGGATTTGGGCGTCGGGCCGGGTTGGGGCCGCTCAGCCTTGCCGCTGTCGCTGTCACCGGGGCGCGCCTTGAGGTCGAGCACGGGCGGCTTCACAGGCCCGGTGCGGGTTTCGGCCGGCTTGCTGTCCTGGGGCGCAGCGTTGGGGGAGCCGGCATCCTTGGCTGCGGGATCGGCCGGATTGGCAGTGCCGTTCTTGGGGTCGGTATCGTCGGCCATCAGCAGGCTCCCTGTGGTTGTCCGATCATGGCGCAGTTTGCTCGCGGGTGAAAGCCAGGGCCAGGGCCATCATGGCTTCTTCACTCGGATGATCAGCCAGCCCGATGCGGTTGAAATGGGCCGAGATCAAGGGCTCGGCCACGGCTTCCGAAAGACACAGCATGGTGGAGGCGCTGCGCTCCTTGTGGTCGAGCTTGCCTTCGAGCAGCTCAACGAAGATTTCGGCGGTGCGCCGGGAATAAAGCAGCGTCGCATCGATGCTGCCATCGGCAAGCTGCCTGATCACCGGCTCGGGCAGGGCATCCACCGCGACCATGTCATAAACGCGGGTGGTCACCACCATGAGCCCGAACGGGGCCAAGGACTTGCCGAGGTCGTGGCTCATATGCTTGCCGGCGGGATAAAACACCGGACCATCAAGGCGCGCGCGCACCAGGGCATTAACCAGCTCGGTTGCGGTGCCATCGGCACTGACCACGTCGGTGCAGCCCATCTGGCGGGCTTCCCAGGCGGTGCGGTCGCCCACGGCAAAGACGGGCAGGTGAATATAGTGCTCGAGGGCACCCCGATCGTCGAGGGCACGCAGGGCATTGGCCGAGGTGACGGCCATGGCGGCAAAGCCATCCTGCGGCGGCAGGCTGGAATCAAGGGTCAGCCGGGTCATCAGCGGGGCAACGAGCCCGATTATTCCTAGCGCTTCGAGCCGCAGCAGGGTGGATTGCGCATCGGGCTCGGGGCGGGTGACGAGCATGGTGGTCATGAGCGGGCCCATTGCGCGAGCCATTCAGTGCCGGCCTGGGCGACGAGGTCTTCGCCCACGGCGCGGCCAAGCTCGGCCGTATCGGTGCCGGTGGCGGCGCTGTCAAAGGCCATGGTGCCATCAAGGCTGAGAATCTGGCCCTTGAGGGTCAAGGTGGTCCCATCCCAGACGGTGCGCGCGCCAACAGGTGTGCGGCAGGAGCCATCGAGCACGGCGAGCATGGCGCGTTCGGCCTCGACGGCGCGGTGGGTGGTGAGGTGATCGAGTGGGGCAACGAGCTCGGCCGCGCGCGCATCGTCGCTGCGCACGGCTACGCCGATGGCGCCCTGGGCGGGGGCGGGCATGTAGATATCGGGATCAAGCAGCGCGGTGGCGCGATGGGTTTCGCCCAGGCGGTTGAGACCGGCAAGGGCCAGCATGGTGGCATCGGCGATGCCATTGGTGAGCTTTTCGAGCCGGGTGCCGACATTGCCGCGGAAGGGGACAATGTCGAGATCGGGACGCTGGCGCAGCACCTGGGCGGCGCGGCGAATGGAGGAGGTGCCGAATTTGGCGCCTTCGGGCAGGGCATCGATGCCGGCATAATGGACCGAGATGAAGGCGTCGCGCACATCCTCGCGCTCGAGGAAGGCGGCGATGCGGATGCCCGGGGGCAGGCGCGTCGCCACATCCTTGGAGGAATGCACGCCGATATCGACGCGGCCATCGAGCATGGCGTCGTCGATCTCCTTGGTAAAAAGCCCCTTGCCACCGATATCGAGCAGGCTGCGATTGGTGGCCTGGGTGCGGTCACCGGCGGTGGAGATGACTTCGATGGCGATCTCCTCCTCGGGAATATGGTGCAGCGCGCCCAGCCGGCTGCGCACCAGACGCGCCTGGGTGAGCGCCAGCGGGGAGCCGCGGGTACCGATCCGGAGGAAGAACTGGGACGATTGCAATTTCTTGGCGTCCTATAGTAGGCAGAAGCTCCCGAGGGAGTAGACCAGTTCAACGTGACCGGGCAAGCGCAAGCGACCATATTGGGCATAGAGACCAGCTGCGACGAAACCGCCGCAGCCGTGGTTGTGCGCGAGCAATCCGGCAAGGGCGTCATTCGTTCCAATGTCGTGCGCTCGCAACTGGATGAACATGCAGCCTTTGGCGGGGTCGTGCCCGAACTGGCGGCGCGGGCGCATGTGACCTATCTCGACCACATCATTGCGCAGGCCTGCCGCGAGGCGGGAATAGCGCTCGATGAGGTGGATGCCATTGCGGCAACGGCCGGGCCGGGCCTGATCGGGGGCGTGCTGGTGGGGCTGACCACCGGCAAGGCGCTGGCCGCCGCGCTGGGCAAGCCTTTCTTGGCGGTCAATCACCTCGAAGCCCATGCGCTGACGGCGCGGCTGACCAATGGGGTGCAGTTTCCTTATCTGATGCTGCTGGTGTCCGGCGGGCACAGCCAGTTCGTGCTGGTGCGGGGCGTCGGCGATTATGAGCGCTGGGGCACGACCATCGACGATGCGCTGGGGGAGGCCTTCGACAAGGTGGCCAAGCTCCTCAGCCTTGGTCATCCCGGCGGCCCGGCGGTGGAGCAAACGGCGCTCGCGGGCGATCCCAAGCGGTTCCGCTTTCCCCGGCCACTGCTGCGCGAAGCGCGGCTCGATTTTTCCTTTTCCGGGCTCAAGACCGCGGTGCGGCTGCAGGCCGAAGCGCTGGCGCCGCTGAGCGACCAGGATGTGGCCGACATTGCCGCGAGCTTTCAGGCCGCGGTGGCCGAGGTGGTCGCAGTGCGGGCGGGACAGGCGCTGGAGCGGTTTGCGGCCGAGTTGCCGAGTGCCCCGCCGGTGCTGGTGGTAGCGGGGGGCGTGGCAGCCAATCGCAGCATCGCCGCGGCACTGGACGCGGTTTGCCGCAAGGCGGGGGCGCAGCTGGTGGTGCCGCCGATTGCGCTGTGCACCGATAACGGGGCGATGGTGGCTTGGGCCGGGGCGGAGCGGTTTGCGCTGGGCGTGCGCGACGGGCTTGATGCGGTAGCGCGTCCGCGCTGGCCGCTGGATCTGCCCGACATGAAGGTGACGCCCGATGCGGCTTGAAACAGCCCTGGTGGTCGGGGGCGGCGCCTGGGGCACGGCCCTGGCGCAGGCCGCCGCCATGGCGGGTCGTGGCGTGACGCTCCTCGTGCGGGACGCGGCGCAGGCCGAGGAAATCAACAGCGCCCACACCAATGGGCGTTACCTGGGCGAGCAGGCGCTGCTGCCCGGATTGCGGGCAGTGATGACCGCCCAGCCGGCAGACTTTGTGATCATGGCTGTGCCGGCGCAGGCGACCCGCGCCGCCTTGCGCGGGCTGGATCCCGCGCTGCTCGCGGGCAAGCCGGTGGTGCTGAGTGCAAAAGGGCTGGAAGCGGGGAGCCTGCAGCGGCAAAGCGAGGTTTTGCTGGAGGTGGCGCCCGAGGCGGTGCCGTTCGTGCTGTCGGGCCCCAGCTTTGCTGCCGATGTGGCGGCGGGGCGCCCGACCGCGGTGACGCTGGCGGGGGATGATGCGGGGGACAGCTCGGCGCTGTCCGCAGCGCTGGCCGGCCCGCATTTTCGCCCCTATGCGGCCGATGACCGGATCGGGGTCGAGGTGGCGGGCGCGCTCAAGAATATTTATGCGCTGGCTTGTGGCGCTGTCGAGGGCGCGGGGCTGGGGTTGTCGGCGCGTTCGGCGCTGATCGCGCGCGCTTATGCCGAAATGTCGCGGCTGGTCGTGGGCATGGGCGGCTCGACCCGCACGCTGACCGGCTTGGCTGGATTGGGCGATCTCTGTCTGACCTGCACCTCGCCGCAATCGCGCAATTACCTCTTCGGCATTGCCCTGGGGCAGGGACGCACGGTCGCCGAAATCAAGGGGGCGGGCGCCAAGCTGGCCGAAGGGGTGGCAACGACGCCCGTCGCGGCAGCGCTGGCGCGGCGGCTGGGTGTCGATGCGCCGCTGGTGGATGCGGTGGACCAGGTGCTCAATCAACACGCCGGAATTGAAGATGTGGTGGCGGGCCTGATGTCCCGGCCGCTCAAACGAGAGGACTGAACTATGCTTTACGCCATGATCGCCAAGGACAAGCCGGGTACGATGGAGCAGCGGCTCGCGACGCGCCCGGTGCATCTGGAGCATCTGGAGAGCCTTGGGCAGACCCTGCGGCTCGCCGGTGCCCTGCTCGATGAAGCCGGCCAGCCCGAGGGCTCGCTGATGGTGGTGGAAGCCGAGAGCCTCGAGGCCGCCACGGCGATGTTCATGGCCGATCCCTTCATCAAGGCGGGGATTTTCGGCAGCTACGAGATCAAGCCCTGGCGCGTGGCGTTCGACCACATGTCGCCCAAGGCCTGACCCGGTGGCCTATTGGCTGATGAAGTCGGAGCCAGATGTGTTCTCGTTTGAGGACATGATGGCCAAGACGGCGCGCGGCGAGCCCGAAGCCTGGCATGGCGTGCGCAATTATGCGGCGCGCAACAATATGCGGGCCATGCAGATCGGGGACGAGGCGTTTTTCTACCACTCCAATATCGGCAAGGAGATCGTGGGGATCATCCGGGTGATCGCGCTGGCCCATCCCGACGATACGGCCGAGCTCAATGCCAAGGGCGAGGTGGTGTGGGAATGCGTGGATGTGGAAGCGGTCAAGCCGCTGCCGCGGCCGGTGACGCTGGCGACGATCAAGCAGACGCCCGAGCTGGCCGAGATCGAGTTGTTGAAGCTGTCGCGGCTGTCGGTGTCAAAGGTGCGGCCCGAGGAATGGGAGCTGATCTGCCGGATGGGTGGGTTGTAGTTTTTCAGCCATCACGCGCGCGGGTGGGCCTTCACACCCGCCCCTCAAGGGGGGTAGGCGGGAGCCGCGGGATTATTGCTAAGCTTTTGGGAGCGCTGAGGCGGCAGGTTCGCACTGCTGGCGGCGCGCGGAAAAATCTCGGCATGGGCCCCGGCTTGGGGCCGGGGTGACAATCGGGTGTTTGGATAGGCTTGTGGGTGGGCTGATGGACCCCCACCCCTTGGCCATTCGAGCATAGCTCTCATTGCCTTCTCACCTCGGAGCGCTCCACTGGAGCGCTCCGCCGCCTTCGCGGACGGCTCGAAGCCCCTCAAGGGGGAGGGAGGGCCGGGACCTTGCGCCCGGTGCGCTTGGCCCCAGGCCGTGTCACAGAGGCCAAGTGACCAAAACTAGGTTTCGACGACCACCGGGGGGACATGGGTGGGCTCGCTCGAGGGGGCGTATTTGTTGAGGAGGCTGAGCTGGCTGAGGGAGAACAGCACAGTCAGTGGCATCACGCCCCAGACCTTAAAGGTGACCCAGAAGTCGGTGGAGAAATTGCGCCAGAGCACTTCGTTGATGACGGCAAGGACGAGGAAGAACAGGCCCCAGTTGAGGGTCAGCTTGCTCCAGCCTTCGGGGCGCAGCTTGTAGACGTCGCCAAAGACGTATTTCAGCAGCGATTGGCCAAAGAGGAGGCCGCCCAGCAGCACCGCGGCGAACAGGCCATTGGTGATGGTGGGCTTCATCTTGATGAAGGTTTCGTCCTGCAGCCAGAGCGTCAGGCCGCCAAACACCAAGACGACCACGCCCGTGACCAGTGGCATGACCGCGATCTTGCGCAGGATCAGCCAGGAGGCAAGGAGCGAAACGACCATGGCTCCCATGAACCAGGCGGTGGCGGCGAAGATATCGGCGCGGCTGTTGACGATAAAGAAAACGACCAGCGGCCCCAGTTCGAGACCGAGCTTGATCATCTGAGGCCGAAGTTCGTCCCAGGCGATCTCGGGTTCGGCTTGGTTGGGCATTGTTGCATAACTCTTGTTACTTGCGCAGCAGTCTGGGGTGAGTTGCCCGAAACGGCAAGGGATCACTAGGACCTAAGCATGGTGATAATTAGGCTGAGGGCCGGATTATTCCCGGCCCGCTATGGCGCGCGCGAAATCGGTGGCGGCAAAGGGCTCGAGATCATCGACCCCTTCACCCACGCCGATGAAGTGGACGGGCAGGCCGAAGCGCCTGGCAATGGCGACGAGAATGCCGCCGCGGGCGGTGCCATCGAGCTTGGTCATGACGATTCCGGTGATGCCGGCGCGGGTGCCAAAGATCTCGGCCTGTTTGAGGGCGTTCTGGCCGGTGGTGGCATCGAGCGTCAGGAGCGTGGCGTGCGGGGCGGAGGGGTCGACCTTCTTGATCACGCGGATGATCTTTTCGAGCTCGTTCATCAGCTCGTCGCGGTTCTGCAGGCGCCCGGCGGTATCGATGATGAGGATGTCGCGCCCTTCGGCCTTGGCTTGCGTGACCGCATCAAAGGCGAGGCCCGAGGCATCCGAGCCCGCGGGGCGCGACACGACGGGGGAGCCGGTGCGCTGGCCCCAGACCTGGAGCTGCTCGATGGCGGCAGCGCGGAAAGTGTCGCCGGCGGCCAGGAGCACGGAGCGGCCTTCGCCCGTCCATTTTTGCGCGAGTTTGCCGATGGTGGTGGTCTTGCCCGAGCCGTTGACGCCCACCATCAGCACGACAAAGGGCTTGTGAGTGGGATCGATGTGGAGGGGCACGGCGACCGGGGCGAGGACCTTTTCCACTTCGGCGGCGAGCACGGCGCGCACATCATCGCCGCTGACCTCGCGGTTGAAGCGGTCGCGGCGCAGGGTGTCGGTGATGGCGGTGGCGGTGTCGATGCCCAGATCGGCCTGGATCAGCACGTCTTCGAGTTCATCGAGCGTGGCGGCATCGAGCCGGCGCTTGGTAAAGACGCCGGTGATCGAGGAGGTGAGCTGGTCCGAGGAGCGCTTGAGCCCGCTCGACAGGCGCTGAAACCAGCCCGTGCGCACGGGCTCGGCGGTGGCAGGCGCGGGCACGACGGGCACGGCCTCGGGCACGCCTTCGGCCAGATGGGCGGCGGTGGCGGCTTCGGCTTCCTCCTCGAGCTCCTCCACATAGGCGGGGGTGGTTTCGGGCGGGCCGGGGAGGAGCTCGTCAGGTGCAGTGGTGTCGGGCTCGGGTTCAGGTTCAGGCGTCGGCGGCACCGGCTCGGGGGCAGGGGCCTCGAGCTCGGGCTCGGGCGTGGGTTCAGGGTCCTCGGGCAGGGCTTCGGGGGGCGCGGGGATGGGCTCGGCGGGGGTGGGCTTGGGTTCCTCGCCGATGATTTCGCCCCACAGGCGCTTGAAGAAGCCGGGTTTTTCTTGTGCCATTGTTGTTGCTCCTCAAGCTTTTTCTTGTGCGGCAGCAGGCTGCGACAGGCGCAGGATGCGGGGGCAGGCGAGTGCGTCGGGCGCTCAGGCAGCGGCCTGCAGCGCCTCGCCAACCAGACCTTCGGGCGTGGTGCCCGTGATGCGAACGGCGAGCAGGTCGCCCGGTTGCGTGCCAGGGACGGCGACGGGCATGAACTGCTCGGTGCGCCCGAGGCCCTCGCGCTCGACCAGCACGTGCTCGATCTGGCCGACCCGCGCTGCGGCGAGCGCGGCCCATTGCCGGTCGCCGGCGGCGCGCAGGAGGGCCGCGCGTTCGCGCGCCACGGCTTTGCTCACCTGGGGCATGCGCGCGGCGGGGGTGCCGGGGCGCGGGGAATAGGGAAAGACGTGGAGATAAGTCAGCCCCGCCTCGGCCACGATGGCCAGCGTATTGGCGAACATGGCGTCGTCTTCGGTGGGGAAGCCCGCGATGATATCGGCGCCAAACACCATGTCGGGGCGCAGGCTGCGCAGCTTGTCGACGATGGCGAGCGCATCGGCGCGGCTGTGGCGGCGCTTCATGCGCTTGAGGATCATGTCGTCGCCCGACTGCAGCGACAGATGCAGATGGGGCATCAGGCGGCGATCGCCGGCGACCACGTCATAAAGCGCTTCGTCGGCCTCGATGGAATCGATGGAGGAAATACGCAGGCGCGGCAGGTCGGGCACATGGCGCAAAATGGCCTGGGCGAGCTTGCCCAGGGTCGGGGTACCGGGCAGGTCGCCGCCATAGGAGGTGATGTCGACCCCGGTCAGCACCACTTCCTTGTAGCCATTGGCGACGAGTTTTTTGCACTGATCGACGACGAGGCCCATGGGAACTGAACGGGAAGGGCCGCGGCCAAAGGGGATGATGCAGAAGGTGCAGCGGTGGTCGCACCCGTTCTGGACCTGCACGAAGGCGCGAGCGCGCCCATCCATGCCCTCGATCAGATGGCCCGCAGTTTCCCGCACGCTCATGATGTCGTTGACCTGGACCTTGTCGTTGAGCGGGGTGCCAAAGACCATGGGCGCGTAGCTTTTGGCCTCGAGCTTGTCGGCATTGCCGATTACGAGATCGACCTCGGGCATGTCGCCGAACGAGCGCGCTTCGGTCTGTGCGGCGCAGCCGGTGACGATGATGCGCGCATCGGGATTGTCGCGCCGCGCCTTGCGCACGGCCTGCTTGGCTTGGCGGACGGCTTCGGCGGTGACGGCGCAGGTGTTGACGATCACGGCGTTATCGAGCCCGGCCTTTTGCGCTTCGGTCTTCATCACCTCGGCTTCAAAGGCGTTGAGGCGGCAGCCAAATGTGAGGGTTTGAACTGCCATCAGGCGGCGGCCTCGCTGCGCGTCCAGGCGCCGGTAGCGGGATCGAGGGTGCCGGCCCATTCGGTTTCGGCAGGGCCGGTCAGCACCACATGATCGTCCCCACGCCATTCGATGACGAGATCGCCGCCGGGCAGGGTGACGGTCGCCTTGCGGGCGGTGCGGCGGGTGCGGGCGCCATTGACCACGGCAGCGCAGGCGGCGGTGCCGCAGGCTTCGGTCAGGCCCGCGCCGCGCTCCCAGGTGCGCAGCACGATGCGATCGGGCGCGAGGACCTGGGCAATGGAGATGTTGCAGCGCTCAGGGAAAATAGGGTGGTTTTCGAGCATGGGCCCGAAGCGGTCGAGCGCAAAGCCCCAGACATCGCTATGCACCCAGAAGGTCGCATGGGGATTGCCCATGGACGCGACCGAAGGGGAATGGAGCACGGGCGCATCGATCGGGCCGATCTGCAGCTCAATCTTGCGGGTATCGGCAAATTCCTCGGCCAAGGGGATTTCGTACCAGGCGAGCTTGGGTGTGCCCATATCGACGGTGATCGAGCCATCGGGATGTTCGTCGCCGGTGAGGAGGCCCGCGACGGTTTCGAACACGAAACTCGTGGTGCCGGTCTTGGCGGAGAGCGCCTGAACGACGCAGCGCATGCCGTTGCCGCAGGCCTGGGCGCGCGAGCCATCGGAATTGATGATGTCGACCAGCGCCGCGGTGCCGGGGATGCGGGGATCATGGAGGGCCATGATCTGATCAAAGCGAGTGCCGGGCGTGGCGTTGATGGCAATGGCCGCTTCGGGCGTGATGCGGCCGGCGCGGCCGCGCAAATCGGCCACGATGATCTGGTTGCCCAGCCCATTCATTTTCCAAAACGGCACGCCGTCCACGTTCGGCCTCGCTGCCCAGTGTTGTTGCAGGGCCCTATATGGCGGATCGGGCGGCAAATTGCCAGTGCGGCGCCATGTCTGGACCAGGGCGGGCAATGGAGGTGGCCTGAGGGCCGATTATTACAATTAAGATTGAATTTAAAAGGGTTTACCGCAAGATCGGCTTAACCAAGCAAGCAGCCAAAGCGCGTCACGCTCACCCTTTTGCGATAAAAGGCGGGCGTCGGAACTAAGCCGTTTGGCGGATGGTGAGCAGGCGCGATGGTTAACTGCCAGGGAGAGCTGGAGTGAGCGGGCGAGCAATGGCGCCCCAACTGCTCACGCGCGCCGGTGCCCGGCGGCACAGCCATGCCCAGCATGTGCTTCGCCTGCCGGTGGCGCAGGTGCCGCGCGCGCCCTGGGAGGCGCTTGGCGGCCGCAGCCTTGAGCCCAATGGATTTTTCGATCATGGTTTTGCCCAGGCGGCATCGCGCCATGCCTGGAACGGGCGGGGCAATGATGCGCTGGTGGCGTTTGATGGCGCCAGCCAGGGGCGTATGCTGGCTTTCCTGCCGGTGGTGAGCGCCTGGGCGGCGCTGCGCCTACCGGTGCCGGCGCTGGTGGCCCGGCAACCCTATACAGTTTTGTCGAGCCCGCTGCTTGATCCTGAGCGGGCGGTGGAAGCCGCCGGGGCGCTGATCGATGGTGCGGCAGGGGCGGGCGCCCATCTGCTGGTGTTGCCTTTTGCCCGGCTGCAAGGAGCGACGGCGGACGCGATCGCCGAGGCCTTGGCGCGGCGGGGCATTGCGCCGGCTGAGGTCGACAATGCCCATGAGCGCGCCGCCTATGCATCGACGGGCGACGTCGAGAGCTATCTGCGCGGCGGCATGGGGGCCAAGCGGCTCAAGGAAATGCGCCGGTTGCGCCACCGGCTGGACGATGAAGGCGCGGTAGCGTTCACCGTTGCCGACCGGCCCGACACCATTGCCCCGGCGGTGCAGCGCTTTCTTGCGCTTGAAGCCAGCGGCTGGAAGGGCAAGCAGGGCACCGGCCTCGCGCAAGCGCAGGGCGATGCGCGCTTTGTCGAACTGGCGGCGCTGGATATGGGTGCGCGCGGTGGCTTTGAAGTGGCGGAACTGCAGCTGGATGGACGCACGATCGCGGCAGGGCTGGTGCTCAAGGGTGCAGGCCAGGCGCTGTTTTTCAAGATTGCTTATGACGAAAGCATGGGGCGGGTGTCTCCGGGCGTGCAGCTGACGCTCGAGATGACGCGGCGCTTTGCCGAGAACCCCGAGATCAGTTTTGTCGACTCCACCGCCGCCGCCGGGCACCCGATGATCGACCATATCTGGCGCGAGCGGCTGGCCGTGGGCGACCTGCTGATTGCAACCCGCCCCAATGATCCCCTCGCTGCCGGTATTTCCCGGCTCGTGATCGGGCGCCGCCGCGCCCGCGAGCGGGCCAAATCGCTTCTGTTGTCTCTTCGAAACCGCAAGGAGAAACGCTTATGACCAGCCTTTTGACTGCGCCTAACTCTGCCTTCCAATCGCTGTTTCCGCTGAAGCCCTTTCGCATCACCCATGGCCTTGTGGGCGATCCGCGGCTGACGCTGCCGGCGATCCTCGAACTCGTCAAAGCGCTGCCGCGCGACCGGATCGAATATAATTCGGGCAAGGCGGCGGTGAGCCAGGATCCGTCCACCACCCCGCTGGTGGAACTCGACCCCGAAGAGGTGATCAGCCAGATCGAAACCGCCGGTGCCTGGATGGTGCTCAAGCGCATCGAGCATCACCCCGCCTATAAGGCGCTGCTCGAGGACGCGCTGATGTCGGTGGCATCAGCGCAGGGGCACAAGAGCCTTGCCGATGCCGGCTTTTCCGACATCCAGGGCTTCTTGTTCGTGTCCTCGCCCAATTCAACGACGCCCTTCCATCTCGACAGCGAAGACAATTTCTTTGTGCAGATCCATGGCGACAAGGAATTTGCCGTCTACGACAACGAGGATCGCTCCATTGCGAGCGAGGACCAGATCGAGCATTGCATTACCAAGCACCGCAATCTCAAATTCGAGGAGCGGTTCGTAAGCAAGGAAATGCTCAATGCGCTCAAGCCCGGCGAAGGGGTGTTCGTGCCCTATCTCTGGCCGCACTGGGTGCGCACCAAGGACAGCTATTCCATTTCGGTGGCAATCACCTGGAAGACCGCGGCGGTGAAGCGCCGCAACGATCTTTACATATTCAATTCCATGCTGCGTGGCCGCGGCCTGCCGCAACAGGCGCCCGGCAAGCAGCCGGCGCTCGATGCCGCCAAGCTGGCGGTGTTCGGCACGGTCAATGCGGTGGTGTCGCCCTTCCGCAAGAGCGAGGCTATTCGCAAGCTGGTGCGCTCGGTGGTGCTCGGCAAGGACGCCAATTACTACTACCGCGCCGGCAAGGCGCAGAAGGCCAAATAGCCGCGCCCAGGCCGCAAAGGCTTTGCCCACGGCCCTGTCTTGGGTAAGGCAGGGTTTATGGCAAGTGCGCGCAAAGCAAAAGGCTGGCGGCGAGTGCTGCGCTTGGGAGGCGCAGCGCTCGCCGTGCTCGTGGCCATTCCGCTGCTGCTGACGCCGGTCTATCGGTTCATCGATCCCGTATCGGTGCCGATGCTGGAGCGTTATCTCACCGGGCGACCGGTGGTGCGGCAATGGCGGCCGATCGATGATATCTCCGACCGGCTCAAGGCCGCGGTGATCCTGTCGGAAGACGGGCTGTTCTGCCGGCACGGGGGCGTGGATGTGAGCGCGCTGCGGGCCGAAGTCGACAATTTCCTTGACGGCAAGCCGGCGCGGGGCGCGTCCACCCTGTCCATGCAGGTGGCGCGGAACCTCTTTTTATGGAACGACCCCGACCCAGTGCGCAAAGTGCTGGAAATTCCGCTGGCGCTGTATCTCGACCTGGTCCTGCCTAAAAAGCGGATCATGGAAATTTATCTCAATATTGCCGAATGGGGGCCCGAAGGGCAGTTCGGGGTGGCGGCGGGAGCGGAGCGCGCCTTTGGCCGGGCACCGCAAAACCTTGATTGGCGCACGGCGACACTGCTCGCCGCGGCACTGCCCAACCCCATGCTGCGCCAGCCCGGCAAGCCCTCGCGGGGCATGGTGCGCATCGCCGGGATCGTGCAGCAGCGGGCACAGCAATTTGGCGAGCGGGCGGCCTGTGTGGGGGAGGGCGGGCAGCTGGCGCTGTGAGCGCGGAATGCGCCAGCGGGCTTGCGAAAAAGGCTAGGCAAGCCCGCGGACTTGCTTTATAGAGCCCGTCAATCCCGCAGAGAGCAACACGTCTCTGGGCCGCTTCTGGCGGCGCAACGATATCGAATATTGGAGTTTTTGCCATGGCAGTGCCAAAACGAAAGACCTCGCCGATGAAGCGTGGCTTCCGCCGTTCGGCCGATGCGCTGGCCGCACCCGCCTATGTCGAAGACAAGGACTCGGGTGAGCTGCGTCGTCCGCACCACGTTGATCTCAAGACCGGCATGTATCGCGGCCGGCAGATCCTCGACGTCAAGAAGTAACGGCGAGCGGCGCCTTGCGCTGGCTTGTCTGAGAGTTTTTGCGGCCGATTCCTCCGGGGATCGGCCGTTTTTCGTTTGCAGTTGCCGCGAAGGCGGCACCAAGGACCACCGGAGTTTTCCCAATGAGCATGCGCGTTGAATCGGATTCCATGGGCACCATCAATGTGCCCGGCGACAAGTATTACGGCGCGCAGACGGCCCGAAGCCTCGCCAATTTCGATATTGGCGGGGAAAAGATGCCCAAGGAGATCGTGGTCGCCTTCGGTATCCTCAAAAAGGCAGCGGCGCTGGCCAACCACAAGCTCGGGCTCCTCGACGAGGCAACGCGCGACCTGATCGTCGCGGCCGCTGACGAAGTGATCGCGGGCAAGCTCGACGAGCACTTCCCGCTGGTGGTGTGGCAGACCGGCTCGGGCACGCAGAGCAACATGAATGTCAACGAGGTGATCTCCAATCGCGGCATCGAGCTGGCGGGTGGGACCATGGGCTCCAAAAAGCCGGTGCACCCCAATGACCACGTCAATATGAGCCAGTCGAGCAACGACACCTATCCGACCGCCATGCATATCGCGGCGGTCGAGGCGCTGGCGAACTATCTGTTCCCGCGGGTGGAAGTGCTGCGCAATACGCTGGCGTCCAAGTCGGAAGAATTCATGGATGTGGTCAAGATCGGCCGCACCCATCTGCAGGATGCCACCCCGCTGACGCTGGGCCAGGAAATGAGCGGCTGGGTCGCCCAGATCGACCTCGCGCTCAAGGCCATCCGCGCGACGCTCCCCCAGCTTTATGAGCTGGCGCTGGGCGGCACGGCCGTGGGCACCGGGCTCAATGCCCATCCCGAATATGCCGAAACGGTCGCGGGCGAAATCGCATCGCTGACGGGGCAGCCCTTTGTCACCGCGCCCAACAAATATGCCGTCATGGCCGGGCACGACGCCTTTGTGGGCACCTCGGGCGCGCTCAAGCAGCTGGCGGCGGCGCTGATGAAGATTGCCAACGATGTGCGCTGGCTCGCCTCGGGTCCCCGTTCGGGGCTGGGGGAGCTGACCATCCCGGAAAACGAGCCGGGCTCCTCGATCATGCCGGGCAAGGTCAATCCGACGCAGTCGGAAGCCATGACCATGGTGGCGGTGCAGGTGATGGGCAATGACGCGGCGATCGGCTTTGCCGCCTCGCAGGGCAATTTCGAGCTCAATGTGTTCAAGCCCGTGATCGCCTACAATTTCCTGCAATCGGTGCGGCTGCTGGCCGATGCGGCGCGCTCGTTCAACGACAATTGCGCCATCGGCATCGAGCCTGATCGCAAGCGCATCAACGAGCATCTCAACAATTCGCTGATGCTGGTGACCGCGCTCAACCGCAAGATCGGCTATGACAATGCCGCCAAGATCGCCAAGAACGCGCACAAGTCCGGCACGACCCTCAAGGAGTCGGCGGTGTCGCTGGGGCTGTTGACCCCCGAAGAGTTCGACGCGGAAGTGAAGCCCGAAAGCATGGTCGGGCCGATCCAGCTCAAGAAGTAAGGAACATGGTTGGGGGCCCTGCGGGGCCCCGCAGCTTTTTTCAAACCACGAGGGTCTTGCGGTAGCCCTGGGGCAAGCGGCGCACGGCCATGCGGGCGCTGTCGGCATAGGCGTGGAGCGCGCCTTCCACCGAGCCGCGCCGGCGCGAGCGCTGGGGCGGCAGATGGTGCCGTTCGGCGAGGAGCTGGCTGACAAAGGCGGCAGTGGTGGCGGTGCGCTCGAGCGAGGGCCGGGGCGCGGGCGGGCCGATCAGGACCGGCATGCCCGGGGCAATCTCGAAAGTGCTCTCGCTGTCCTCGCCCAGTGCCATTGCGCGCCTCCCGCTTGGGATCGTCCTCTTCTCAAGAAGGACAACGACCCTGCGGCAATAAAGTCGCAGAGCCCGGCGCAGAGGTAAACAAATTCTTAACACGCGAGCGGAGGTTTTCCTCGGCTTGGTTAAGTCTAGAGCCGTTTAGAAGTTGTCCTTGCCCTTGCGGATGGCCGCAAAGACTTCGCCGGGGCTGGCGCCTTCGAGCCCATAAAAGCGCGCGAGCACCGGCTCGTCGGCGCGCAGGAACGGATTGGCCAGCCGCTCGTCGCCTAGGCGCGAGGGGATGGTGGGCAGGCCCGCTTCGCGCAGGCGCGTCACTTCGGCGGCCCGTGCCTTGAGCGCTTCGTTGTCCGGATCGATCGAGAGGGCGAAGCGGGCATTGCTCGCGGTATATTCATGGCCGCAATAAACGAGGGTGTCGGCGGGCAGGTCGCGCAGCGCCTTGACGCCTTCCCACATCGGCCCGGGCGTGCCTTCGAACATGCGCCCGACGCCTAGCGAAAACAGCGCATCGCCGCTGAACAGGTGACCGTTCTTGGCATCGTGAAAGACGATATGCCCGAGCGTATGGCCGGGCGCGGCGTAAACGTCGAACCGGGTTTCGCCAAGCGTTACCGTGTCGCTGGCTTCGACCAGCTCGTCGAGCCCTTCGATCTTGCCCGCTTCGGCGCGCGGACCAACGACGCGGGCGTTGAACTCGGATTTGAGTTCCGGAATGGCTTCCACATGGTCGATATGGTGGTGGGTGATGAAGATATCGGACAAGGTCCAGCCGCGGCGGGCCAGCGCCATCTTGATCGGGCCGGCCTCGGGCGCATCGATGGCGGCAGTGCGGCCGGTGGCGGTGTCGTGGGCCAGATAGCCGTAATTGTCGTCGCGTGCCGGAAATACCTCGACAATCAAACCCATGGTGCCGCTCCTTGTTGCTGGTGCCCTTAGCTAGGAAGCCGCGCTGGGGAAGGCAACCTCCGATTAGACAAGTCCACCGGGGTTTGGCACAGTTGGGCCCATGACCAGCGATGTTGTGCGCCTGATCGAATATTATAAATCCCCGCTTGGCCGCATTTCGCGGACGCTGGTGCGCGAACATGTCGTTGCGCTGGCGGGGCAGGTGGAGCGCAAGCGGGTGCTGGGGCTGGGCTTTGCCACCCCTTATCTGCGCTTTGCGCTGGAGCGGGCCGAGCGGGTGCTGGCCTTCATGCCGGCGCGGCAGGGCGCTTCTGCCTGGCCACGGGAGGGGCCGAGCTGCACGGTGCTGTGCGATCCGCTGGAAATGCCGCTGACCGATGCGGCGATCGATCTGACCATTGCCGTGCATGCGCTCGAGCATATTGCCGATGCCGAAGAGCTGATGCGTGAGCTCTGGCGCATCACCGCGCCCAATGGGGAATTGATCCTCGTTGTGCCGCGGCGGCGGGGGATCTGGGCGCAGCGTGACACCACCCCGTTCGGTACGGGCAATCCCTATTCAGGCAGTCAGCTGGAAAAACTGCTGCGGGACCACAGCTTCGTGCCTGAAGCGTGGCGCGACGGGCTGTTCTTGCCGCCCATTCAATCCTCGCTGGTGCTCAAATCCACCCGGTTCTTCGAGGGGGCGGGACGGCTGTTGGGACCCGCAATGTCGGGGGTGATCTGCGTGCGCGCGAGAAAGGAAGCCTTTCCCGCCGTGCCGCGGCGCAAGCGCGAGGAACGCTTCGTCAAGGTGCCGGTGCTCAACCCCGCGACGGCCCGCGCGCCGTAGCCAAGCAGGTTCGGCTTGCGGTGCAATGCCCCCTTTGCCTTTGGGGCCCGAGCGCATATGGTCCGCCCCAATTCAGCCAAGACGAAATCATGCCCGATCCCATCCGTCCCACGCCGCAAGCCGGCATTCTCGAGATTGCGCCTTATCTGCCGGGAAAATCCGGCGCGCCGGGCAGCAAGGCCATCAAACTTTCAGCCAATGAATCGCCGCTGGGCGCGAGCCCCAAGGCGGTGGCAGCGCTGCGCGAGGCGGTGAGCCATCCCGAGATCTATCCCGAGGGCTCGTCGCGCTTGTTGCGCGAAGCGCTGGGGGAGGTGCATGGCATCGATCCCGCGCGCATTGTGTGTGGCAATGGCTCGGACGATCTGCTGCATCTGCTGGCGCAAATCTATCTGGGTGAGGGCGACCAGGCGGTGATGAACCGCTATGGCTTTTCGGTTTATCCCATCATCACCCGGGCCGCGGGGGCGCGGATCGTGCCGGTGGACGAGCCCGAGTACCGCGCCGATGTGGACGCGATCCTCGCGGCCGTTACGCCGCGCACCAAGATCGTCTGGCTGGCCAATCCCAACAATCCCACCGGCACCTATCTCAACACGGCCGAGGTGGGGCGGCTGCATGCCGGCCTGCGCCCCGACATCCTGCTCGTGATCGACAGCGCCTATGCGGAATATGTGACGGCGGCGGATTATTCGGTCGGGATGGATCTCGTGGCGGCACACGAAAATGTCGTGATGGTGCGCACCTTCTCCAAGATGGGACTGGCGGCCGTGCGGGTCGGCTGGATGGTGGGGCCCGAGCATGTGATTGACGCGATCAACCGCATTCGCGGGCCGTTCAATGTGAACCTGCCGGGGCAGGTGGCGGCGGCGGCGGCAACGCGCGACGTGGAATTCACCCAGCGGCTGCGCGAGCACAATGCCCAGTGGCGCGAGTGGCTCAGCGCCCAGCTGGCCGGCAATGCCATGCGGGTGGTGCCGAGCCAGGCCAATTTCATCCTCGTCCTCTTCGAAACGCCGGCCGAAGCGGCCAGCGGTTTCGAGCGGCTGGCGGCGGCCGGCTATATCGTACGCGAGGTCGGCGCCTCCTATGGCATCGAGAATGGCCTGCGCATTTCCATTGGTTCGGAGCAGGCGATGCGCGACGTGGCGGCAGTGCTAAAATCGGGAGCGGCGCAATGAGCGTGAAGTTCAAGAAACTCGCCCTGATCGGCATTGGCCTGATCGGCTCGTCCATTGCGCTGGCAGCGCGGCGGCAGGGGCTGGTCGATCACATCGCCATTTCCACCCGCAAGCCCGAAACCCTGGCGGAAGCCGAAGCGCTGCAGCTGGGCGACAGCTATACGCTCGACCCCGCCGAAGCGGTGCGCGACGCCGATCTCGTGATCCTCTGCACCCCTGTCGGCGCCTATAAGAGCGTGATGGAGGCGATTGCGCCGGCGCTGGCGCCCGGCGCTATTCTTTCCGATGTCGGCTCGGTCAAGGAACATGTGGTCAAGGTGCTCCAGCCCCTCTTGCCCGAAGGGGTGCAGCTGATCCCGGGGCACCCGATTGCCGGCACCGAGCATTCCGGCCCCTCGGCGGGCTTTCCAGAGCTCTTTGCCGGGCGCTGGTGCGTATTGACGCCGGGGCCCGAAGTGGACCCGGCCGCGGTGGAAAAACTCTCGGCATTCTGGCGCGCCATGGGCAGCCAGGTCGAGTGCATGGATGCGGCGCATCATGACATGGTGCTGGCGATCACCAGCCATGTGCCGCATCTCATTGCCTACAATATCGTGGGCACCGTTGCTGACCTCGAGGCCGATACCAAATCGGAAGTGATCAAGTTCTCGGCGTCCGGTTTCCGCGATTTTACCCGCATTGCCGCTTCCGATCCGGTGATGTGGCGCGACGTGTTCTTGACCAATCGCGATGGCGTCCTGGAAATGCTGGGGCGGTTTCTCGAGGATCTGGCCGTGTTGCAGCGGGCGGTGCGCACCGGGGACGGTCCGGCGCTCGAGGCCATGTTCACGCGCACCCGCGCCATCCGGCGCTCGATCATTTCGGCGGGGCAGGAAACCGCGGCGCCCGATTTCGGGCGGCCCCATGAGGCGCCGCCAGCGGCAGAGGGCGACGAGAAGGCCTGATCAGAAGAGGGGCGGCACGGCCCCGATCGGTATCAGGCCCGAGAACACGCCGCCGGCACGGAAACTGAGAATATTGGTGTGGCTGCCATCGGCCGCCGGGGTGCCGAGGACGAGGGTGCGGATGGGCTCCTGCAGATAGGGGCCGACCCGTTCGGCGACACCAGTGGAATTGATGCTGATCTGGCCTTCGAGCTGGCCCTGCGGATCGAGCTGGATTTCGCCTTCCGCCGTCAGGGTCGAGGCGCCGTCCGTGGCGCGGGCCGACACGATGCGCAAGGTTGCGTCCACCGCCTGCATGGTGCGCAAGAGCAGCGGATCGTTCCAGATCCGGACATCATCGGGCAGGCCCGTCAGCTCCAGCTGGATTTCGCTGTTGGTGTCGGTGAGGGTGAGGGCGGGGTAAACCAGGTTCTGCGTGCGGGCATAACCGGCGAGCGAAGCCAGATGGCGATCAGGATCGTGCTGCTCGGGAATGTCGAGCAGGTGCAACTCGCTGAGCGTAGCGGTGGCGATGGGTGCTTCACCCATGAGGGGATTGGTCCAGACCAAATCATGGGCGGAGACCGAGAGGCGCGAAATGCGCCAGTCATCGAGCCGGAGGCTGGCTTCGAGGCCCGACCAATCCAGCGCATTGCGCGAGCCGGTAAAGGCATCGCTGACGCTGAGGGGGCCAAGCGCGGAGGCCAGGACATGGGTGGGGCGATAAACGAGGACACTAGCGCGAATGCCGGCGATGTCAGCGCTCACATCCTCGATCGTGATGCGGGCGGGGCTGCAATCCACGTCGAAGCGGAACGGGTAGCCGGTGACGTTGAGGTTTTCGCAAACGACACGCGGGGTGGTGACTCCATCGGCCTGGGCGAGGGCCGCGACCTGGGTGCGCACCTGGCCGGCAATGATGTACCAGGCGACGCTCCAGATCAGGAGAACGGCGACCACGACCACCAGAAGAATTTTGATTCGCTTGCTCATAGGAGCCTTTCTAGCTCCGGTCCGGTAAAGGCCCAAGCGAAGTTCTCGGTTTTGCGCGAGGGGCGTTGACTGCGCCGCAAGGCGGGTGCAATCGGATGGGCATGGACAATGCTTCCCCGACCCAATGGGTTTTTGGCTATGGCTCGCTGATCTGGAACCCGGGTTTTCCGTTTGTGTCCAGCCAGGGCGGGCTGTTGGGGGGCGCGCATCGGGCGCTGTCGATTTATTCCTTTCACCATCGCGGCACGCCCGAACAGCCTGGACTCGTCTTCGGGCTGGCGCGGGGTGGTTCGTGCCGGGGCATGGTGTTTGAGGTTGCGCAGGCGGACTGGGCCGGTGTGCGCGCCTATCTGCATGAGCGCGAACAGGTCACCAGCGTTTATCGCGACGTGTTCCGGCCGGTGCGGCTCGAGGATGGCCGCGTGGTGCAGGCGCTGGCATTTGTGGTGGATGAGCGGCATGCGCAATATGCCGGCAGGCTGCCGCTGGAGCGGCAGCTCGAAATGGTACGGCGCAGTTCAGGAATATCCGGGCGCAATATCGATTATGTGCTCAATACTGCGCGGCATCTGGCGGAACTGGGGATCAAGGACCGGCAGGTGATGGCGCTGGCCGAATTGCTGGCGCGCGAGGACGCGCCTGAGCAGAGTTAAGCAGCCGAGCGGGTTTGGAGCGGAGCGGCGCCTTCGAGGTCCCAAACCGTGCTGAGCCGTTCATTTGCGGCGCCCGAGCTGCGCACGCGGAAGGCGCGATCGGCACAATCGAGCGCGAGGCGGAACCGCGTACGGCTCATAGGGTCATTGACGAGGTCTTCGCTGGAGCCAACCCAAAGGGCGTGACCGCCCTTGGCGACCAAAAACAGGTCGTCGTCAGCCACCGAAAAATGCTCGAGATTTTCGCTCAGCAGGTCGTAAACCCGGCCCGAGCGGCCTTGCCAGTAAGTGGCGCGGCCAAAGCCTGCACCCAGAACAGTGATTTCGGCGGACGGGGCCATTTGGACGATGTCCTTAGCTGCGACAAGAACAAAATTAGAACAAAACTTTAGTCAAGTCAATGCTCTCGCAGTATCGGTTCTAGATATAGTCCTGTCACGCTGAAAGGCCCCATATCTGGGGTTCCTCAGGATTTTTCCGGTTTGCGCGCGTTGACGCGGCGGCGCAGTTCTGGATCGATCGGACGGGACAGTCCTTGATCGACCGCCGTGAGAATCAGTTCATCTGAATCGGTCTCGATGGCTATTTTGAGTCGCTCCATGAATTCAGCCGGCGGCAGTCCCGCTTCAATGGGCGGCAGAAAGCGGGCCTGGGCAGTGCCGGGCCAGATCAAAAAGCTGTTGCGCGGCCAGAACAGGCCCGAATTGAGCGCCACGGGCACAACCGGAACCTTGAGCTCGTTGTAGAGCCGTACGACGCCCTGGCGATATTGCGCGGGATCGAGGGGAGCGCGTCGCGTGCCTTCGGGGAAGATGACGATGCGGCAGCCGCGGCCGACAGCGGCGTGGGCCTGCGCCATCATCAGAGGAATAGCTTCGGCGCCGCGCTTGCGATCGACTTCAATGCAATCGAGCGAGCGGGCAGCCCAACCGAAGAAGGGGATGCGCATCAGCTCCTTCTTGACGATATAAGCGGGCCGGCCGGTATAGGGGAAAATGGCAAACACATCCCAGTCGCTCTGGTGCTTGGCGGCGATGATGCAGCCGCCGGCCGGAATGTGTTCGGCGCCCGTGACCTCGGTTTTGACCCCGACGATCCAGCGCAGCATGGCGAGATTGGAGCGGCACCAGTATTTGGCGAGCGCCCAGCCAGCGGGGGTGCGCTTGAGCCCGTTGAACAGCGCGATGGTGCCGATGCTGATGGCGACGAGGACGGTTTGCCCGATAAACAGCAGGTAGAACAGCGCCGAACGAAGTGCCTGGATGATAACCATGCGAAAGGGGCCTCCATTGCCCCTAGTCCATCCCGGCCGCTGCGCTAGGCAGCGGCGGCGGGGATCAGGAGGTTTGGCTCAGATAGCGCCGCACTGTGTGGCGCGAAGTAACCGCGGTCAGCGCGGCAATAACGGGCACGACGAGCATGATGAAGATGATGCCGTCCCAGCCCAGGGCAAAGCGCCCGAACAGGACGCCGAACTGAGCGCTGGCCTGGTTGGACATCATATTGCCCGCCGCGGTGCCGATCAGCAGGAAAAACAGCACTGCGGCGACGGCACCCAAAAGGCCGCCCTGAAGGCCAATGGACAAAAAGCGCCCCTGGAATTCGCCGGCAATGAACCGGTTGGAGGCCCCAATATAATGGAGCACATCGACGATTTCGCGATTGGTCGCCATGGCGCCGCGTGTGGCAAAGATGATGGCGAGCACGGTGGCAACGCCGATCAGCGTCAGGATCATCAGGCCGGAAAAAACGATCGTGCCGGCCATGGTGTTGAGCTGCTGGCGCCAGGCAGCATGGGTATCAAGGCTCGCGCCCTTGATCGCCTGCAAGTCGCGGGCGAGTTTTTCCACATCGGCATCGACCGGGTCGGCCAGCTGCACGACAACGAGGCGCGGCACTTCGATGGCGGTCAGGTCAAGGCCGGCGCCGAGCCAGGGCTCGAGCAGCTTCTGGCTTTCCTCAAGCGTGAGGGCGCGGGCGCTGGATACGCCTGGCGTGGCCTGGGCGAGGGATACGGCGGTGCGCAGATTGCTTTCCATCACCTCGCCCTCGACGGGGCGGATCTGGATGGTGACTTCGCGGCCCACATCGGATGACCAGGCGATGGCCGATTTTTGCACGAGCACCACGCCGCCCAGGGTGACGGCGGACAAAAAGCTCATGATGGTGATGAGGAGCAGCAGCGTGCGGCCGGCGACGCTGCGTTCGGGCACAATGGGGGCAGCACCGACACGAACGCGGCGGGGCAGGAAGGCCAGGACGCGCTCAATCATGGATCACCAACTCACCCTTGGAGAGCAGCATGCGGGGATAAGGGAACTGGTCGAGCAGGGGCAGTTCGTGGGTCGCCAGGATAATGGTGGTACCAAGGGTGCGGTTGAGCTCGGCAAACAGATGCACCAGCCGGCTCGAGAGCTCGGGATCGACATTGCCGGTGGGCTCGTCGGCGAGGAGGACCTTGGGGCGGGCGATCACGGCGCGGGCAATGGCGGCCCGCTGCTTTTCACCACCCGAGAGGAGCGAGGGGGGCGCGTCCATGCGCTCGCCCAGGCCCACCCATTCCAGCAGTTCGGTGACATTGGGCCGGTATTCGCTTTCGGCCTGACCCAGGACGCGCAGGGGGAGCGCGACATTTTCATAGGTGGTGAGGTGGTCGAGCAGGCGGAACTCCTGAAAGACGATGCCGATATGGCGGCGCATCTGCAGCAGGCGGTCCTGGGTCAAGTCTGACACGTCCTGATCGAACATGGTAACGCGGCCACGCGAGGGCTTGAGCGACAACAGCAGCAGGCGCAGCAACGAGGTCTTGCCCGCGCCCGAAGGGCCGGTCAGGAAATGGAACGAGCCCGGCTCGATGGAAAAGGTGAGGTCCTTGAGGATTTCCGGACCATTGCCGTAGCGCAGTCCAACATCGGAAAACTCGATCAAGTCGGCAGGCTCCCACCGTTCAAAAATGCTGTGGCTTTGGCGCGCGCGCCGAATCAGCTGTTAGCGCACCATAACAGGGCTAACCCCATGATGGCGCAGACGAGGAGGGTTTTGCCGGCAGGAAAGCGGCGCAAATGTGAAGGGAGGCGGGCCTGTGGAAGGTTTGAGGGTTCTTAACCCCCGTCTTCTAGGTTGGGGGCGGGCGTCCTGCCCGTAGAATCACGGCCGCATGATCATCACCTGTCCCCATTGCCAGACCAAATACCAGGTGACCTACGAGGCCATTGGCTCGACCGGCCGCAAGGTGCAGTGCGCCCAGTGCCAGCAGGCTTGGCGGCAGGTGCCGCTCCAGGCGCCGTCCCCCGAGCCCGAACCGGTGGCGATCGACCCCCTGACCGAAGACGGGCTCGACGAGGCCATAGAGGCCGAAGAGCGCGAGGCGAGCCCCATGCCCGCTGGCGCCAAGCGGCGGAAGTGGCCGGGGTCGGAGCCGGCGGGCGCGGTGGATCCCGCCGTGATCCGGCAAAGGCAGCGCGATTTCACCCAGCGGCAAAGTGCGGTCAACGCGCAATTGCCACTGGCCAGGCTGCGCCGCGCGGTGCGGGTGCTGGGCGTGCTGACGCTGGCAGGGCTGGCGGTGTTTGCCGTTTGGGGGCGCGTCGAAATCGTGAAGCGGTATCCGTCGCTCGCCGGGGTTTATAGCGCCGCCGGGCTGCCGGTGAATGTGGTTGGTCTCGAATTTGGTGAGGTCAAAACCCTGCGCACCCTGCAAGGGGGCAAGGAAGTGTTGCTGGTTTCAGCCCAGATTGCCGGCACCAGCGATCGCGCGGTCCCGGTGCCGCCTTTGGTGGTTACCCTGCTGAATGGGGCGGGCGCGGGCATTTATGAGTGGAGCGTGGCGGCAAATGCGCCCATGCTCAAGGCTGGCGAGCAAACGCTGGTGGAAACCTTGTTAACCGTGCCGCCGGCAGAAGCGGAGCGCGTCCGGCTGAGCTTTGCCAGCGGCCGGGCCGATGGCGACGATGCTCGTCCGGTGGCGGCGGCCGCCGAGCCGGCAGCAGCCGCCGAGCCGGCACATGAAGTGGAGCAGCATTGATGGCCCGAATCCTGGTTGCTGAAGACGATCCTTCGGTGCGCGCTTTTGTGGTTAGTGCCCTCGAGATCAAGGGACACGACGTGGTCGCGGCCGAAGATGGGGGTTTGGCGATCGAGACGATGGAAGAAGAAGGGGGGCGGTTCGACCTCCTTTTGTCCGACATCAAGATGCCGATCATGGACGGGATCGCGCTGGCGCTGCAGGTGGCGGCGCAATATCCGCAGGTCATTATCGTCTTGATGACCGGCTTTGCCGATCAGCGCGAACGGGCCCATGGGCTCGATGCGCTGATCTATGACGTGATTACCAAGCCGTTTTCGCTGGCCGATCTGTTGGCCAAGGTCGATGACGCGCTTGCGGGCAAGCCGGTGGAAGTGGTCAGCATCGCTCGCCGCGGGATCGTGGGCTAGCGGCAAGGCAGGCGGGCCCTTTCGCGCGCTGCATTCGTGGTTTAGACAGGCTCCATCCCGCCAGATGGAAGACCTCACGTGACCAGACCTGACACTTTGCCGCCCCAGCTGATCGCGGCTGCCATCCGTTCGGCTGAGGAGGTGGGCACTCCGGTCTGGCTCTATGAGGCCGAGATGATCCGGCAGCGGGTTGCCCAGTTGCGGGCATTCGACACCATCCGGTTTGCCCAGAAGGCGAACAGCAATACCCATATCCTGCGCCTGCTGCGCAACGAGGGCGTGATGGTGGATGCCGTGTCGCTGGGCGAGATCGAGCGGGCGCTGCACGCAGGATTTGAGCCGGGCACCCAAGCCGAAGAAATCGTCTTTACCGCCGATATCATCGATGCGGCCACATTGGCGCGGGTGATCGAGCTGCGCATTCCGGTTAATTGCGGCTCGCCCGACATGATCGCGCAAGTGGGCGAGGCCAGCCCTGGGCACCCCATCTGGTTGCGCCTCAATCCGGGTTTCGGGCACGGCCATAGCCGCAAGACCAATACCGGCGGGCCGTCGAGCAAGCATGGCATCTGGCATGACGAGCTCGAAGCGTGCCTGCGGCTGGTCGACCAATATGAGCTCAAGCTCGTGGGCCTGCACATGCATATCGGCTCGGGCGTCGACTATCAGCATCTACACCGGGTGTGCGACAGCATGGTCGATGCGGTGCGCCGCGCCAACCGACCACTCCAGGCGATTTCCGCCGGGGGTGGGCTGTCCGTGCCCTATCGTGCTGGTGAGCCCGAGATCGATATTGCCGAATATTACGCGTCCTGGGACAAGGCGCGCGAGCAAGCCGAGGCCATCACCGGCAGCAAGCTGCGGCTGGAACTGGAGCCGGGGCGGTTTCTGGTCGCCAATGCCGGGGTGCTGGTTGCCGAAGTGCGGGCCGTGAAAAAGGTCGCCAACAACCATTTCGTGCTGATCGATGCGGGGTTCAGCGACCTGGCGCGGCCGGCAATGTATGGCAGCCACCACGACATCGTTTTTGTCAGGCGGGATGGCAGCCTTGTCACCGGGGAAGCGGGCGCCGCGGCGGTGGCTGGGCCGCTCTGCGAATCAGGCGACGTCTTCACCCAGTCCGATGGGGGCTATGTGGAGTTCCGCGACATGGCCCTGCCATCGGTGGGAGACTTTGCGATCATCCGGGATACGGGCGCTTATGGCGCGAGCATGTCGTCGAACTACAATACGCGTCCGCTTGCCCCGGAAATGCTGCTGGATGATGGGGCGCTGCGTCTCATCCGGCGCCGCCAGAGCGTGCAGGAGCTGCTGGCGCTCGAGGGCTAAAGGCGCCTAGCCGTTGCTTTCGTACACCGCTTCGATCCGGTCGGCGACGAGGTGTTGCAGGCGCCAGAGATGGGGGTCGTGGATGCCCATGTCCTCGAGGTGCCGGACGGTGGCAAAGAGATATTCGGCCATGGAGCCGCGGGTGCCGACGGCGCGCGCCAGCACATCGGCAATGGCCTCGTCCGAGAGCCCGCTCACATAGCGGCCGGAATGGCGATCGATGCAAAAGGTCAGCGCGGTGATGGTGCGCTCGCCGCTCTTGGCGCGCACCCAGCGGGGCGGAAACGCTGAGGGCAGCCAGGCCATTTCGCGCTCGAGCAACTTGATGAGATTGGCCTCAACCGCATCGGGGGGCAGGCGATACAGCACGCCATTGCATGAGCCGCCGCGATCGAGCGCCAGCATGAGGCCGGGATTTTCCGGGCTGCCGCGATGGCGATTGTTCCAGCCGAGGCAAAAGGACCGGTGCCAGCCGCGCACCAGGCCCTTGCGCATTTCCACGAAGTCGCAGGCCGGGCGCCAGATCAGCGAGCCATAGGCAAAGAACCAGATTTCGTCGGTGTCCTCGCGCTCGGCAAGGAGACGCCCAAGGGTGGCGCGGTGATCCTCGGGGGTGGCTTCCCACATGCCCTCGGGCGGGGGCGGCAGGATGTCGGTGACTTCAGGGGGCTGCAGATAGCCGACATGGCGCTCGGTCAGGCGCATCTGCCGGAGTTTTTGGGGCATTCCAGGTCCTTTCACCTGCCGGTTTCCCCGGCTCGCCCATCAGGATGGGGCAGGACCGGGGAAACGGCTCAGATGGTAAAAGACTGGTTCAGTTTACCCTGCTATTCAACCCCGCCATCGCCATGGCCGCCATGCGCCTTCTTCTTGGCAAGGGCCCGCGGCTCGGCGGGCTGGCCGGTGAGGAGGGTTTTCCAGCGGGCGGCTTGCGTTACCACATTGCCTGGCGCGGTGCCGCCATAGCTGCTGCGGGCGGCAACGGAGGCTTCAACGGTCACGACCTTGTGGATGCGGCTGTCGATGCGCTCGTCGACCGATTTGAAATCCTCGATGGTGAGGCCCTCGAGCCCGCAACCCTTGGCTTCGGCGAGGGCGACGATCTGGCCGGTGATGTGGTGGGCATCGCGGAAGGGGATATTGGCCTGACGCACCAGCCAGTCGGCGACGTCGGTCGCGGTGGAAAAGCCGGCGCTGGCCGACGCGTGCATGCGCTCGCGATTGGCGGTGAGATCGCCCACCATGCCGGTCATGGCGGCGAGGGACAGCGAGAGGGCATCGAGGGCGTCGAAGGCGACTTCCTTGTCTTCCTGCATGTCCTTGGAATAGGCCAGCGGCAGGCCCTTCATGACAACGAGAAGGCTCGACAGGGCGCCGATGATGCGCCCGACCTTGGCGCGCACCAGTTCGGCGGCATCGGGGTTGCGCTTTTGCGGCATGATGGACGAGCCGGTGGTCCATTTGTCGGACAGCTTGATGAAGCCGAACTGGGCCGAGCTCCAGATCACCAGTTCCTCGGCAAAGCGGGAGAGATGCATGGCGCAGATCGCGGCGGCCGCGAGGGTTTCGAGGATGAAATCGCGATCGGACACGGCATCGAGCGAATTGGCGGTGGGGCGATCAAAGCCGAGGGCCTGCGCGGTCATGTCCCGGTCGATGGGATAAGGCGTGCCGGCCAGCGCCGCCGAGCCTAGTGGGTTTTCATTGAGGCGCTTGCGGGCGTCTTCGAGCCGGCCGGCATCGCGCCCGAGCATTTCCACATAGGCCAGGAGATGGTGGCCAAAGGTCACCGGCTGGGCGTTTTGCAGATGGGTAAAGCCGGGCATGATGGTTTCGGCTTCGTCCTCGGCCTTGGTGACGAGGGCAAGCTGCAGGCCGCGGATCTGGACGAGGAGCGTATCGATGGTGTCGCGCACATAAAGGCGGAAATCGGTGGCGACCTGGTCATTGCGCGAGCGGGCGGTATGGAGGCGCCCGGCGGCATCGCCGATTTTTTCGCGCAAGCGCGATTCCACATTCATGTGGATGTCTTCCAGCGAACGCGAGAACGTGAAGGTGCCGTTCTCGATCTCGCCCAGCACCTCGGTTAAACCGGCCGTGATGCTGTCGGCATCGGCCTGCGTCAGAATGCCGGTTGCAGCAAGCATGCGGGCATGGGCTATCGAGCCGGCAATATCCTGGGGGAAAAGACGCTGATCGAAGCCGATCGAGGCGTTGATTTCTTCCATGATGGCGTCGGGGCCCGATGCAAACCGGCCGCCCCACATCTTGTTGCTCATTGCTGCTCTCCGGAGATCCCATGACTCAATCCAGCCCCGTCCGCCCCGAAGCTCGCCATCGGTTCCGGTTGCTGCTGGGACTTGGAGTTGGTGTGGTGGCGCTTTCTATAACGGCGTGGGCGTGGCTGGGCAATGCCGGGCAGGCACGCGAATGCCCGGTGCAAGCCGAGGCGGCCGAGGCGATCGACTTTGCCGCAGTGGGGGAACTCGCTGCGCTCAATGGCACGGGGGAAGGGCGGGGCTATTCGACGCTTGCCTTCCAGGACGATGCGGGTGCGCCGATGAGCATTGCGAGCTTCAAGGGTAAGAAATTGCTGGTCAATTTCTGGGCCAGCTGGTGCGTGCCGTGCCGGGAAGAAATGCCCGCGCTCGATGCGCTGGCGAGCCAATATAATTCGGACGATTTCGCGGTGCTGCCGATCAATCTCGATATCGGGGAAGACGGGCTCGGCAAGGCGCGCGCGTTTTTGGCCGAAGGCCAGTTCGCCAATCTGCCGCTGTTTGCGGATCCGAGCTTTGCCGCTTTCGAGCGGCTCAAGCGCGAAGCGGTGGCGGTGGGGCTGCCGGTGACGCTGGTGCTGGACGAAAACGGGTGCGAACTGGGCGTGCTGCAGGGGCCGGCGGAATGGGACACGCCGGACGGGCATGCGGTGGTGGAAGCGCTGATCGGGCTTGGTGCCTGACCCTCAGGCGCGCTTGTCGATCACGAGGCCCTGACCGGGTGGTGGCGCGGCCTGCACGGCTTGGGCGACCATGTTGATGAGGCTGGCTTCCATCTCATGGGATTTCTTGAGCACGGCCAGCTGCACGCTTTGCTGAGTGGCGGCGGCGCGGGTGGTGACCATCTGCATGGCAAGGTCGGTGTTCATAAGGGCGCTCCCGTTCCAGGCGGGATCATAGAGAGGGGCGGGTAAACAAAGCCCTAGCGCCCGCCCAGCAGCGCCACTTGCGAGCGCTTGCCGATCGCGGCCAACACCATGCCGGTGGCAAAGCCACCAAGATGGGCCCACCATGACACGGGCTCCAGCGAGCCCATCACCACATTGAAGATCTGGACGGCAATCCAGACGCCAAGCATCCAGAAGGCGGGCACCGGCAGCGGAATGGGAATGACGATGCGCGCCAGCACATAAACCCGGGCATGGGGATAAAGCAGGCAATACGCCCCCATCACCCCGGCGACGGCGCCCGAAGCACCGATCAGCGGCGTGGTGCTGTTGGGATCGAGCAGGAGGTGGAGGAGCGCCGCGCCGGCCGCGCAGCCGAGGTAAAACAACACGAAGCGGAAATGGCCCAGGGCATCTTCGATGTTGTCGCCGAACACCCAGAGAAACAGCATATTGGTGCCCAGATGCAGCCAGTCGGCATGCAGGAAGGCATAGGTAAAGAGCGTCGCCCAATCGGGCAGCCAGGGGAGGGGCTGGGGATAGATGTCGCGTACCACCACCGGGATCATGCCCCATTGGATCGCGGCCTGAAGAAAGCCGATTGGCGGCAGGAGCGACTGGGCTGCAAAAACAAGGGCGGTGAACGCCATCAGGCCATAAGTGACCCAGGGAAAGGCAATGTGGCGGATCGGGTTGGTGTCATGCAGGGGCAGGAACATGCCGATCCGCCCCCGTTCAGCTGCCCCTGCGGGCGTCCCCGTAACCGCCCGGCACCCAGAGCACGTCCTTGGCGCCCTGGTTGTTGGCAACGCGCGCCAGCACAAAGAACAGATCCGACAGGCGATTGAGGTAGCGAACAGCTTCGGGATTGGTGTCGGGCTCGGCCGCGGCCAGTTCCACCACCAGCCGCTCGGCACGGCGCGTCACCGTACGTGCCACGTGAAAGGCCGCGGACAAGGGCGTACCGCCGGGGAGGACAAAGCTTTTGAGCGGGGCGAGATCGGCATTGTAGCTGTCGATCTGCTTTTCGATCCAAGTGGTCTGGGCGGCAGTGATGCGCAGGGAGGGGTGCTCGGCATCGGGCGCGTCTTGCCCGGGGGTGGCGAGATCGGAGCCGACATCGAAGAGATCGTTCTGGATGCGGGCGAGCATGGTGTCGATCTTGGGCATGGAGCCGGTTTGCAGCCGCGCGAGGCCGATAAAGCTGTTGGCTTCATCGACCGTGCCATAAGCCTCAACCCGCAAATCATATTTGGGACGGCGCGGCCCGCGCACGAGGCCGGTGCTGCCGTCATCGCCGGTGCGGGTATAGATGGAATTCAGTTTGACCATGGTTCAGCCCCTCGATCCGCCAAAGAAGAACAATGCGGCCAGCAGCAGCAGCAATGCGACCGCCTGGCCAATCACGCGCAGGCGCATCAGGCGCTGGCTGGTATTGCCCGAGCCGCCCTTGAGCATGTTCCAAAAGCCCAGCAGGAGCACCCCGACTACAAACAGCATGACCAGGGCAGTGACGATATTGAGAAGGTTTTCCATGAGTTCCTGCCGGGGATGATGATCCCTAAATGGGCGAGCCGCTGACGGGATGCAAACGGCAGCGGCAAGCGGGGCCTGCATGCCATAAATCTTGCTGCAGGTGAACTGCCGGGGTGCTTTCCCCGCATCCAAGCTGGCTCACGCGCTTGAGCCTCAATTGAGCTGGCGCGGCGCAAAGCCGAGTTCGCGCCTGACATCGTCGGGGCTCCAGCCGGCCTGCCGCAGCGCCGCAAGGGATTGCGAGTTCCGCGATTTGCTGAGCTTGTTGCCCTCTCCATCAAGGATGAGGCGGTGGAAATGGTAGATGGGCGAGGGCAGGCCGAGAAGGAACTGCACGAGAACATGGATATCGGTCGAGGCTTCCATGTCGCGACCACGGGTCACATGGGTGATGTTTTGCGCGGCGTCATCGACAACGACGCTCAGGTGATAGCTGGTGGGGGTGCCCTTGCGCTGGAGCACCACATCGCCCCAGCGTTCGGGGCGGGCATAGCGGATCTGCGGGCGATCGGTGATAAGCGGGCCGACAAGGGTAAAGGTCAGCGGGCCGGTCATGGCGCGGGCGCGATCATTGCGCAAACGGAACTGCACGGGATCGCCGCGCTCGAGCCGCTCGATCTGTTCGGCGGCGCTCAAGTGGCGGCAGGTGCCGGGGTAAAGCGGGGCGCCGTCGGGGTCCGTGCCGGTGGATTTAGCGGCGATTTCGCTGCGCGAGCAAAAGCAGGGATATAGCAGATCGAGGTCACGCAACCGCTCGCCCGCCTGGGCATAGTGGTCGAAGCGCTGAGATTGCCGCAGCACCGGTTCAGGCCAGTCGAGGCCCAGCCAATGCAGGTCGCGAAAGATGGCGTCGGTAAATTCGGGTTTACACCGCTCGAAGTCGATGTCTTCGATCCGTAAAAGGACGGTGCCGCGCAAGGCGGCGGCCGCAGCCCAGGTGTAAAGGGCGGAAAAGGCGTGCCCCAGATGCAAGAGCCCATTCGGGCTGGGGGCGAAACGCAACAGGGGACGATTGGGTGAGTTCGACACAGCGGCACACTACATGAACGACGCGCTGGCGTCACCGCGCCTCGATACGCAAGCGGCGGTGGACGCCCATCTAGACGCCCTGGTGCGGCTCGATCCGCGCCTCGCCCCGGTGCGCGAGCGCGCGGGGATCGTGCGGCCGCGGATCACCGAGGCGGGATTTGCCGGCATTGCGCGGGTGATCTGTGGCCAGCAATTATCGGTGGCGAGCGCCAATGCGATCTGGAGCCGCTTTGCCCAACTGCCGGGGGCGCATGATCCCCGCGCTTATCTCGCCCTCAGTGAAGCGGAGGTGCGGGCCACCGGCTTTTCGGGCGGCAAATATCGCACCGTGCGGGTGATCGCCGAAGCGGTGGTGGCGGGGGCGCTCGATTTTTCCCATCTCGAAACATTGCCCGCCGAGGCGGCGGTGGATTATCTCACGGCACATAAGGGGATCGGCCCCTGGACGGGGCAGGTTTACCTGATGTTCTGCGCGGGCCATCCCGATGTGTTTCCCGCGGGGGACCTAGCGCTGCTCAAGGCGGTGCATTGGGGGCTCGAGCTTGAGGTGCGCCCCACCATCAAGCAGATGGAAGCCATTGCCGCCGGCTGGACACCGCATCGCTCGGCGGCAGCGCTGCTGTTCTGGCGGTATTTCGCGGCGATCCGCGACAAGGAAGGAATTGCGCTTTGAGTATTCTCACCGGCCCCAGCGTGCCCCCCAAGAGCGGAGGCGCGCCCCGCCAGCTGGCTGTGTTGCTGCATGGCTATGGCTCGGATGGGGCCGACCTGATCGGGCTGGCCCCTTATTGGCAGGATGGCTTGCCCGAGGCGATGTTCATTGCGCCCAATGCGCCCCAGCCCTGCCCGGGCTCGCCGGGTTACCAGTGGTTCCCCATCTACTTCGGAGGGGGCGAGGTGAGCTGGAGCGGGGCGACCGAGGCGCGCGAAACGCTGGTGCGCTATTTGCGCGAGCTATGGGACGAGACCGGGATTGCGCCCGAGAACACGCTGCTGGCCGGCTTTAGCCAGGGGGCGATGGTGGCGCTGCATGCCGGGCTGTCCATTCCCGAGAGGCTGATGGGCATTGTCGCCATTGCCGGAGCCTTGGCGCCGCCGCCGGGATTTGGCGAGGGCAAGCTGGGCACGCCGCCGGTATGCCTCGTGCATGGGGATCGCGACGGGGTGGTGGAGCCGCGCTTCAGCGCCGAAGCCGCGCGCAAGCTTAAGGAAGCCAGGATCGAGGTGCACTACCATGTCTCGCCTGGGGTAGCGCATGGGATTGCGCCCGACGGGGTGGCGTTTGTTGATCAATTCATCCGCAAGATCAATCAAAACAACGGGAACGCAGTTCTGCACGAGCAGCCTTCACAGGACTGATACAAAGGGCTTAGTATAAGGAGGATATGGACTCCTTCGATTCCCGTTTCGGGAGACTCAAGTGACGATCCACGTGTCGCCTGAGGCCTGTCCCGCCCTGGTTCTGAACGCCGACTTCCGGCCGCTCAGTTACTATCCCCTGTCGCTATGGTCCTGGCAGGACGCCATCAAGGCGGTGTGCCTGGAGCGCGTCAATATCGTGTCGCACTACGACATGGTGGTGCATTCACCGAGCTTCGAGATGCGGCTGCCCAGCGTCGTGTCGCTCAAGGATTATGTGAAGCCGGCGCGCCATCCCGCCTTTACGCGCTTCAACGTGTTTTTGCGTGATCACTTCCAGTGCCAATATTGCGGCTGCAAGGATGATCTGACCTTCGACCATGTGATCCCGCGCTCCAAGGGCGGGCAGACCACCTGGGAAAATGTGGTGGCGGCCTGCGCGCCCTGCAATTTGCGCAAGGCCAATCGGATGCCTTCGGAAATCAAGATGTTCCCGCGCCAGTCGCCTTATCCGCCCACGGTCTATGACCTGCACAATAATGGCCGGGCGTTCCCGCCCAACCATTTGCACCAGAGCTGGCTCGACTATCTCTACTGGGATATCGAGCTCGAGCCTTAGGCGAGGCGCGGATTGTTGCGCCGCTGGGCGACAATCGAGACCAGCAGCAGCGCGACAATAGCCAGGCTGACCAAGGCATTCATGCCCGCCAGTGACAGGCCAAGGAAGCGGAACTGCACGACGTCGCAGCCCACGACATGGGCGGCGTTGAGATCGCTCAGCGCATCAAAGCTCACGCCGGCGCCTACCCCGGTGCAGGCAGTGGGGCCGGGCCAGAAACCCCATTCCACCCCGGCATGGTAGATGCCCATATAGGCGCCCCAGGCGAAGATGGCGGTGGCCACGGCCATGGCGAGGTACCAGAGCGCCAGCGGCATGCGGTTCCAGAACAGCAGCACCAGGAACAGGATGGGCAGGCCGAAATAATAGGCGAGGCGCTGCTCAAGGCAGAGATCGCATGGCACGAGACCGCCGATCAGCTCGGACGCCCAGGCGAGCGTAATCGCCAGCAGGCCGAGCGCAAAAGCAAGGGCCGCACTGATCTTGTCGAGCGGAGAGCGAAGCGAGGCGGCCATGGGCGGGTTCCGGAGTGACGCTTGTGGGTGCGGGTGGGATAGCCGCACAAGCCGGTAAAAACCAGAGCGGAACGGCGATTTGATGCTAATCGCCGGGCAGGCTGATCCCGAGGGCCTGGCGCAGGGCGATGGCATTGGCGGGGGCGTGCAGCTTGTCCTCATGCACAAAAAGAGCAAAAACATCGTGCCCCGCGGCGTCCCAATCGCGGATCTGGCTAGCCCAATCGGCGATGTCGTCAGGAGTGTAGCCGGCAGCATCGGGGCGGGCAGGGCCCTGCAGGCGGCAATAAGCGAAATCGGCGGTGAGAACGCGGGCGGGCTGCTGGACGGTGTCGCTGATCACCAGGGCGGTGTTGTGTGCGGCGAGCAGATCGCGGGCGGCAGGGTCATCCCAGCTGGGGTGGCGCGCTTCGATGGCGTGGCGGATTGGGCCGACACCGGTGGCATCAAGAAAAGGCGGGGTTTTGAGGCGCTCATCGGCTTGCGCGGCGAGGGCAAGATAGTCGTCCGCCGTGCGGGGCAGGAGAGCGAGGAAGTCTTCCAGCACGCCGAGGTCCAGCGCCAGGTTGGGCGGCAGCTGCCAGACAAAGGGGCCGAGCTTGGGGCCGAGTGCCAGGGGACCCGAGGCCAAGAAATTGGCGAGTTCAGGCCGGCAGTTCTTGAGGCGGCGGATATGGGTGACGAGCTGGGCGCCCTTGACCGCAAACACGAACCCATCGCGGGTTTCGGCGGCCCATTTGGCAAAGCTCGCGGGCTTCTGGTTGGCCCGGAAGGTCGCATTGATCTCGATGGTGCCGAGCCGGGAGCTGCTATAGGCGAGCTCCCGCTTCTGCACCAAACCATCAGGATAGAACGTGCCGCGCCAAGGCTCGAACACCCAGCCTGCCGTTCCGGTCCTGATGGTCATGGTTGGGACATTGCCGCTGGACTAGAACTTGTAGTTCATGCCGGCGCGCACCACGCTGAAGCGCTGCGTGGAGTCGACCGAGCCGCCGGGCAGGCCGGAATAGGTCTGGGTGCCCAGGTCCACATAGAGATATTCGGCCTTGAGGGTCAGGTTGTCGGTGGCGGCAGCTTCGAGGCCCGCGCCCACGGTCCAGCCCAGATGGGTGGTGGACTGCGAGGTCACGACATTGGCCGCGTCCGTGGTGCTCATCGAGCCCTTGCCGACGGCGACACCGGCGGTGACATAGGGCATCACGCGATCCAGCGCCATGCCGGCGCGGCCACGCAGCGTGCCATAGGCATCGATGCCCGATTCGAAAGTGGTGCCTGGGCCGATATCTTCTTCATAGCCGATCGAGGACCACTGGCCGTCCGCTTCCACACCGACGATGAAGCCGCTGCCCATGTCCATGTTGTAGCCGACCTGGGCGCCGAGCGACCAGCCATCGGTATTGGTGTCGATCTCGGGGCCGCCGCCAGATGCTTCCTGCGTGGTTTCGCCAAAGCCGTAGCCGCCGTTCACGCCGGCATAAAAGCCGGACCAGTTGAAGGCGGAGGATGACGAATAGAACGGCGTCGCGGCCGCGCCACTGTTCCAGGACAGGTCGGCGGCGTTGGCCGTACCCGTCAGCAGAAGCGCTCCGCCCAAGATGATCGCTGCATGCTTCATGATAAACCTCGTATAAAGATGTCCCTGCAAATTGCGCAGAGAGTCTTAATAGCGCGGTAAGCCGTTTGGTTAACGGCGCCATGTTGTGCGGTTTGCTGGTCACAAAAATCTGAGAGCTTAGTTGGGGAACTTTCCCCCTTTGCCGCTGGCGGCTGATGGAGAGCAAAGCGCGGTGAATGGGGATACGACCAGCACGGTCAGCAAATTTAGGTCGATAAGGTTCTGCTGCTGCCAGTGGGTCGGCTTTGCGGCCGCCTTGCGCCACTGGGCTGACTGGCGCAGGTGCCTGGTCTTGCTTGCCAGCAGGCATGCAAACCCAGCCAGAGGTCACCGGCATTGCCGGGAGCAACTGTGGAACGCCAAAGCTGAAGGAAACTGGTGCCCCCCGCCGGACTCGAACCGGCACGCCTCGCGGCGGAGGATTTTGAGTCCTCTGCGTCTACCATTCCGCCAGAGGGGCACGGGCTGTGTCTAGCGCAAGGCGCTGTGCGCCGCAACTGGGTGCGATAGGGTGCGTGCGCAGGTTTTTAGCGCGGAGCCGATCAGTTTCCCACCGCGCGGTAATGCTGTTCGAGCCAGTGAACGGCGAAGGCAAGGATCTCGGGCGCGGCAACGAGGACGCAATCGGCATTGCCGACCCGGCCCGTTTGCCCGGCGCCAGTGGCGAGAAAATCGCGCACCACGGTGGCGAAATAATCTTCGGGGAGCCCAGGCGGGGCGTTGGCAGTGTCGAACTCCTCGCACCAGCGCCAGTGAGTGGCGCCATCTAGAAGCAGCGGGACCTCGAAGCGCTTAACCGGCTTGTCGGGGAAGCGGGCCAGGTGCTCGCCATGGTGGAGGAGGGTCATGGTGTCGAGCGGGGCGCCCAGCATCAGCGTTTTGCCGCCTGCCTCGACCAGCTTGCCCAGCGGGGATTGCCTGCCATAGCCATAATCGAGGGCATGATCGGCGGTGAACCAATCGGCCTGCGCGCCCAGGGCCGCGCAAGAGGCGCCGGGATTGCCGCTGCGCCGGGCCCCGGGGGTGGTGCGCAGCAATTCGGGAAAGGCGCCGTTGTCGCGGATCGAGCGCGAGCGCGCCGGATCAAACGGCGGCACATGGGGGCGGAGCGCGGGATCGGCAAAGGCGTCTTCCTCGGCTTGCCAGTCGCAATAACCCAGGAGCGTGCCCTCGGGGCCGAGCACATCAGTGAAGGCGTCGATCAGCGCGTCGGGGCCGCCCAGAATAGGGCCGACCTGGCGTAGCGCCGCGTGCACCAGCACGGCATCGCCGGGCCCGAGGCCCAGGTCCTGCAACTGCCCAGCGAGGGACGGTCGGGTCCAGGGCGAGGGCGAGGGCATTCAGCTACCCCCTGGCGTAAGCGATCTTGCGCGGCTGCTCGGCCTCAACGGCGATGGCACGCTGATCGTAGACCGTGCGGGCATCGATGATGGCGCCATGATGCTCGGCCGACCAGTCCCACAGCGCCTGAATGGGGTTGGTCAGCGTCTTGCCCAGTTCGGTCAGGCCATATTCAACCCGGGGCGGCACCTCGGGATAGATGGTGCGGGTGACCAGGCCATCGCGCTCGAGATTGCGCAGGGTGAGGGTCAGCATTCGCTGCGACACGCCATTGATCGAGCGCTTGAGTTCGTTGAAGCGGATGGTGTCATGGCGGGCGAGAATGCCCACCACCATCACGCTCCACTTGTCGCCGATGCGGTTGAGCACATCGGACATGGCGGTGCAGTTGGAGCGATTGGCGGTGTCCTGGAGCGACATGGGCGACCTGCGGGGTTGGTTGGCCCTCAATATAGAGATGGTTCCTTTCAGTGCCTAGGGTGCAGTTTGTGCCGGCGGGTGCTCGGCGGCAAACAGCCCATAGTAAAACCGCAGATCGTCGCTGCCATAGCCCAGGGCCTCGAGCATCTCGGCCATGAAACTGACCGGGGCGGTGCCGGGGGCGGTGATGATGGCACCGGCGCGGACGGCCCGGGGCTGGTCCCGGTAGAAACGGGCGCCGGCATAACCGGTAGGGGCGAGGTTGTCGGTGCTGTTGCTGGTATGGGGGATGGTGTCGAGCAGGCCGGCGCGGGCAAGGGGCAGGGTGCCATCGCAGATGCCGCCGACCACCTTGCCGGCTGCCGCCGTCGCTTGCAGCAGGCGGGTAAGGTCGGGTGCTCCGGGTTGCGACCAAGCCGCGCCACCGCAGATGACAAGGGCATCAATGCCGGCGGGATCGATATTGTCGACAGGCAGGTCAGGCGTGACCTGCAGGCCGCCGGCGGAGGCCAGCGGGATCCCACCGGGGGCGGCGTAGCGGGTGGTGATGCCGAGATGGCCGGCACTGGCCGCGTTCAACAGGGCTGTTTCCCAATCGGCAAAGCCGGGGGTGAGGACGGTAACAATGGTGGTCATGGGCGTTCTCCAGGTGGAAATTGCGGTTGTGCCGCGACCCCTCGTCAAGGGATGTCAGGAGGTTGGGGGTTCAAAAGCCCGTGGGTGGGAGGGCCCGTGCATTGAGCTTGGGCAAGGTGGCTGTTAAGAACGCGCGCCCCTTATCAGTCCCGGAGCTCGCTCTCGTGCCGTCAGCTCGATCCTTGCGCTCAGCCATCATTGCCATTGTCCTTAACTGCCTGTGGGCGGGTGCTGCAGTGGTCCAGGCCAATCCCATGCTGCTCGTGGATATGGACAATCTTGCGGTGCTTTATGAGGAAGATGCCGGCCAGCCCTGGCACCCAGCGTCGCTTACCAAGCTGATGACCGCTTATGTGGCTTTCGAGGAAATCCAGAAGGGCACCGTGACGCTGCAAACGCCGGTGGTGCTGTCGCGCAATGCCATCAACCAGGCGCCCAGCAAGTCGGGGCTGCCGGTGGATAGCGCGCTGAGCCTGCAGGACGCGCTTTATATCATGATCGTCAAGTCGGCCAATGACATCGCCATGGGGATCGCCGAAACCGTGGGGGGCAGCGAAGCCCAGTTTGTCGCCAAGATGAACGAGACGGCGGCGCGGATGGGGCTGTCGGCAACCCGCTTTGTCAATCCGCATGGGCTGCATGACCCGGCCCAGCAAACTTCGGCGCGCGATCTGGCGGTGCTGTCGCTGTATTTGCGGCAGAACTTCCCGCAATATGCCGAGATGTTCGGCACCGAATTTGTGCAGCTTGGCAAGGCCAAGCTCGAAAGCAATAATGCCCTGCTGACCAAGTTTGCCGGCACTACCGGCATGAAGACTGGCTATGTTTGTGCTTCGGGGCTCAACATGGTGGTGACCGTCGAGCGCGACGGGCGGCGGCTCCTGGCGGTCGTGCTGGGCGGCTCATCGGCGCGCGATCGCAATGAGCGGGCGGCCGAATTGGTGTTGCGCGGCCTGTCAGGCGCGGCCCGGCCGGCCGGGCAGTCGCTGCTGGCGCTGGCCAACAATCCAAGCGCCGCGCCCGTGGATATGCGCGCGCGCATTTGCGGCCAGCAAGCACCGGAATATGTGAAGGCGCAGGAAGCGGCCTTCCCCATGGGCCTCAAGGGGCAGCCGAGCTATCTCAATGATGCGATACCGGCGCAGTCCTATGTGGCGACCAATCTGGGCCGGGTGCGCGTGGGGATCGAATTGCCGCGTCCGCGTCCCGATCACGCGCCGGCCTTCCCGATCGCCAGCGATGTCGTAGGGATCGAGGCGGAGCTGCGGCCTGGTATGGCGGCAACTGCCACCGGGCCGGTACCCATGCCACGGCCGCGCCCGAACCTTTAGCGGCGCACTAGCTCGAAGCGCAGGTGATCGCCGGCATCCGTCACCGTGCAGTCATGGCCGTTCTGGCGGCAATAGAGCGGGATGTCGATGCGCGCCATCGGGTCGGTGGCCAGCACGACGAGCCGGGCGCCGGCTGGCAGTTGGGCCAGCCGTTTTTCGGTTTGCAGCACCGGCAGGGGGCATTTGAGCCCCCGCGCGTCAATCAGTGTCGGCTCAGTCGGCAAGAATAAGCACCCAGTAGATGCCGTAATTGGAGGTCGGATTGAAGGCGACCGCGACGCCGGCCTTGCCGGCATTGGCACGCAGGCCAGCCGCATCGGCGGGGTTGTTGCGCCAGCCCGAGAAGGTTTCGGCGAAGGTGGCGTAACCGGCGCTGAGCTTGAGCGCCGTGACGCCATTGGGCGTCTTGGGCGGGGTGCCGGTGGAGGCATATTGGTTGACGAGCGCCTGGGCGGTGCCACTGAGGCCAGTATCGAGCGCCAGGGCCGGCAGGCCGTTGGTGGCGCGATAGGCATTGATGATGCCGATGGCCTGGGCCCGGTCGAGGCTGGCCCCTGGCTGGTCCATGCGGGCGGACAGGCCGGGCGACAGGGTCCCGGCTGAGCCACCAGTGTTGCCAAAGGGGCTGCAGGCGGACAGCAGGACCGCGCCAAGAAGACCAAGGGTGGGGAGCAAAATGGCGGTACGGCGGCGAATGGCGCTCATGGATTTTCCTTCGGCAAAGGCACGGATGAAGGGCGGAATGCTCCCCTATACACCGTTGAACCGGCGGGTGGGGGGCCTTTATGTGGCGCTTAAGGTCACCTTTCAGCCAGCGCGTTGACGGTTTGCTTACCCTTTGCAGGCCTCTCCCCAGGCGTTGCGGCCAGGCGGGGGAGCGCCGGTCAGTAAAATTGACATCAATTGCTTTTCGGGTCGGCAAGGACGCCAAGTAAAGTGGGGGCAAAGGCAAGAAACCGCCGCCTCGGCCCTCCGTTGATCGGAACTAATCATTTCGGCTTAGGAGATGTCTATGTTCCTTCGATCCAGCATTTCTGTTCTTGCCTTGACGGCTGCCTTGGCAGCATCCCCCGCTTCTGCCCAGCTGCTTGATGCCGACATTGGCAGTGGCGGTGTCGACATCTCGGTGGGGGGCGATGATGGCCTCAATGTCGGGGTGGGCGGCGGCGATGGCGGGCTGGATGCCGGCGTGGGGCTTGGTGGCGATAACGGCATCAATGCCGATGTGGGCCTTGGTGGCGATACGGCGGTCGATGCCGACGTCGATGTTGGTGGTGATGATGGTCTGGGCGTCGATGCCGAGATAGGCGGGGACGCGGCCGTGGATGTCGGCGTCGAGGCCGGCGACAGCGAAATGGTGTCCGGCACGGTGCTGGGCGGCGACGGCAGCCCCCGCGCCAATGTGCTCGACACCGATGTCAACGTGATCCAGGGCGCTCCGGTCAGCGCCGATGTCAATCTCGGCTCGGGTTCCCGCTCCGGCGCGGCAGTAGATGCCGATGTGCAGATCGGAGCCCAGCAAACAGCGACAATCGATCCCACGCAAACGGTAAACGGTGGCACCAGGCTGCTGGCGCTGGGCAGCCCAACGGCGCGGACCGAGGCGCTGATCGAGCTGATCGCCGATCCAGGATTGGCCGAGATCGACCTTGATGCCAGCATCGATGATCGCCGCATCGCGCTGGTCCGGGTGGACGAGGTGCTGTCCGAGGCGGCGCTGGCGGAGATCGAGATCGCCATCGGCGACAATCCCGAGGGTCGGGCGGATTTGCTCGCGGTTCTTGAAGACAGCGCGGTGCTGAGCTCGGTGCTGGAACGCGAAGGCGTGGCGCTGGAAGATGTGCTCGCGATCGAGGTCGGGGCCGATGGCTTGACCGAAGTGTTGGTGCGCGGGGCCCCCGAGGCCCTGGTGGCGGAAGTGGACGCGGCTGGCATCGATGTGGTCGATGCCGAGCTGGGCGCCGGCTCGGGTGAACTCGCCGCCGATGTCGCCATCCTGCCCCGTGACGGCCAGGCTGGCGGGGAGGGCGCCGCAAGCGGAGACCTTGCCGATCTCGACATCGCCGCCCTCACTGAAGAGGAATTGGCGGCGCTGGACTTGTCGCTGCTTCCCGATGAGCAGCAGCGTGTGGATGCCGTGCTGCGCATTCTGGGCACGGAGGGCGATGCGAGCGGAGCGGGCGGCGGCGAGATCACCATCCTCGATCTTGATGCCTTGCTGGGTGAGGCCGCACAGGCCGATGTGCTGGCAACGCTCGGCGGCAGTGGCGACGATGAGACCCTCGCCGAGGTTGAGGCCAATCTTGCCCTCACGCAGGCGCTGGCCGATGCCGGGATTGCGCCCGAAGCCGTAGTCGCGGTTCGCGCCGGCCGCGCCGGGCAGGTGCGGCTCCTGGTTGATACGCAGGCCCAGCTTGCCGACAGCGGTGATGGCGCCGCAGGAGGCGTCACGGGGGCTGGCGGGTCGGCTCCTGCGGACGAGGCAGGCAGCGATGGTGCCGGTGATGGAGCCGATGGCACTGGCGATGATGCCAGCGGCGATGCAGGTGGTCCGGACACGGATAACGGCAGTGCGGCGCCCGATGATGCTGGTGGCGCCAATAATGGCGCGACCGGCGGCGGAGCCTCCGGCGATGTGGACACGGCTGGCTCCGACGGCAGCAGTGATGGTGCAACGGGCGCCCGAGACCAGGCCGGCGCGTTGCCGGGCGGCGTTCCGTTGGCCGCAACAGCCTCCGCTCAGGTGCTGACGGCTGAAGTCGAAGCCTTTGCCCTTCCGCTTCGCACCGTCGGGTGTTCCGGGGCGGCCGAAGCGGTCGCCGCAGGCGATGCGGCCGAGCCTGCCGATGTTCTTGCCGCGGGTTCGGGCGATGCCTCCCTGGTGCTGCTGGAAGGTTGCGGCTCCGCCGGTCTGCCGATCCCCGCAGCCGAGGAGCTGCGCAATGCCGTTGCCGCCAACGAGGCCCTCGGGGCAGCCCTGGCGCAGTCCGGGGTCGGGCCGGTCGATGTGGTGACCGTGACCCAGGGAGATACGGGCCTGACCCTTTTCGTGGTCGACCCCAACTAAGCTCACGGGCACAAGCGGGCAAAGCGGGCCTCGCTCCTTTTTGGAGCGGGGCCTGCTGTTTGCTGGGTCTCGCAGGCTGGTGGCCTGCAACCACGCTGGCGCTTTGTCGTTGCCCCTCCCAAGGCAAGGGAACAAAGCAGATGGCAACAGTCCAAAACCGCAGTGCCGAGCAGGATCATGGTCGTGAGGCGGATGCGCCAACGGAGGTACCGGCAAAGGGCTGGAAGGACATCCTGTGGCGCACCTATGCCGAGATCAATGATGATCGGGTGACCCTGATCGCGGCGGCGGTGACCTATTACCTGCTGCTGGCGATCTTCCCCACCCTCACGGCCTTTGTGTCCCTTTATGGCCTGTTCACCGACCCGGCCACCGTGACCGAGCATGTCAGGGCACTGTCCGCGGTGGTGCCCGAAGGAGGCATGGCCATCATCGATGAACAACTCAAGCGCCTGACCTCGAGCCAGGAATCGACGCTGAGCTTTGCCCTTATCATCTCGATCGCCATTGCGCTTTGGAGCGCCAGTTCGGGGGTCAAGACGCTGTTTGAGGCAATGAACATCGCCTATGACGAGCGCGAAAAGCGCAATTTCTTTGTTCTGAACGCCACCGCCCTCGTGTTTACCCTTGCCGGTGTCGTTGGCGCGGTGGTGATGATTGGCGTGGCCGTGGTGGTGCCAGCGGTGCTGAATTTCCTCGGGCTGGGGAGTGGGCTGGAATGGGTGCTCAAGATCGGCTCCTACCTGCTGCTCGCCGTGGTCTTGCTGTTGGGTATTGCCGTTCTGTATCGCTTCGGCCCAAGCCGGCAGCAGCCGAAATGGCGCTGGGTTACCCCGGGCGCTCTCCTTGCCGTGGTCGGGATCATCGTCGTGTCGCTGCTGTTCTCCTGGTATGCGGCGAACTTCGCCAATTTCGACAAGACCTATGGCTCGCTGGGCGGGCTCATTGCCCTGCTGACCTGGATGTGGATCTCGGTCACCATGCTGATCGTGGGTGCCGAGCTTAATGCGGAGGCCGAGCGGCAGACGCGGCGCGATTCCACCGTGGGCAGCAGCGATCCGCTCGGTCATCGCAACGCCACGGCAGCCGACACGGTAGGCAAGTCCCGCGAGGAAGGCGGGGAACCCACCGACGATATTTCAGGCAAAAGCCCGGAATGGCAGGCCGGTTACCGGGCCGCAGCGGCGCAGCTGCGCCCACGGCGGCAGCATTCCCTGGGCGCCCTGGCCCTGGCAGTGCCGGCTTCACTGGCGCTGGGCGCAATGCGGCGGCGGGACAAGCGCTCCTAGCGGCGCGTTATCCCGGCAGCCTATAGGCCGAGGACCCGCAGCCGCTTTGGCGCCAGTAATTGGTGACCGGCTGAAACGCGCCAGTGGCGAGGAACTGGAGCTGAGCGGTATAGGCCATGGCCATGCATTCGCCGGGCCCGGCGACCACATGCACCATTTCATGCAGGATAGTGGTTTGGCGCAGGGCATCGGTGCCGGAGTCAAAGAACTGCGAGCAGAGATTGATGGTTATCGTATCTGCGGCCGGGTTCGGGATCACATAAGCGGCAAAGCGGGTGCAGGCTTTATCGCCTTCGCCCTGCGCCTGAAAGGCCACCTGCACCTCCCCCGATCCGCTGGACGGGACAAAGCGCAACTGCCGCAAGGCCTGCGCGTAAGCCGTGGTCGGCACCCCCATGCTGGATGAGCCAAGTGCGCCTTGCGCCTTGGCGAAGGTCTGCACGGCGTCGGCAAGGGCCCGATCCAGCAAGCCCCAACTTTGAGCGCCCGCGGGAACGACGCTCGTCACCAGCGCGGATGCAAGCGCGATTGCAGGCAGAAAACGCATCAACTCAGTCCCTTAGCTGCGCCCTTGCTATACTTGCGGGCGCGGTGGCGCCACAAGATCACGGCGTCGCGGGGGAGAGATGGGGGAGGTTTCAGGCCGATTTACGTTCCGCAAGTGGATCGGCTGCAGAATCGACTTTTGCGGGGGGCGCGTGAGCTGCGGCGATGTGATGGGCTATCTCGCTCGCCGGCTTGGCGCGATCGAACAGGAAGCCCTGCACATTGGTGCAGCCGGCTTGCTGGAGCAGGTGGAACTGTTCCTCGGTTTCCACGCCTTCGGCGGTGGTCTGCATTCCCAGCACTTCACCGAGCTGAATGATCAGTCGCACCACGGAAACTGCGTCATCGCGATTGGTCAGATCGGCCACGAACGACTTGTCGATCTTGATGGTGTCAAAGGGGAAGCGACGCAGATTGCTGAGCGAGGAATAGCCGGTGCCGAAGTCGTCCATCGCGATGCGCACGCCAATGTCCTTGAGGCGCATCAGGGCGGACAGGGTTTGCTCGTCGCCCTGCAGCAGCACGGATTCGGTGATTTCCAGCTCCAGCCGGTGCGCGTCCAGCCCCGATGCGGCGAGGGCATCGCCGATGGTCCTGACCAGCTCGCCACTCTTGAACTGAACGGCAGACAAATTGACCGCCAGGCCCATGTCTCCGGGCCAGCAGGCCGCTTCGGCGCAGGCCTGCTGCAGCACCCAGGCGCCGATCTCGTTGATCAGGCCCGTCGCCTCGGCGAGGGGAATGAAGGTCGAGGGCGGCACGAGCCGATCCCCACCCGGACGCCAACGCAGCAGCGCCTCGTAGCGGCACACCTGGCGCGTTTCGGCCACGAGAACGGGCTGGTAATGCACTTCCATCTCGCCCCGATCCAGCGCCTTGCGCAGATCGGCTTCCAGCGTCTTGCGGGTTTGCAGCTGCTGGTCGAGCTCCGGCTCGAAAAACCGCACCCGGCCCTTGCCATCGGCCTTGGCGACATAAAGCGCCAGATCGGCATGGCGCAGCAATTCCTCGGTTTCCACTGGCGTCTTGGGGCAGAACTGCGCCACGCCGATGCTGGCGCCGACGGACAGTTCGCGCCCCTCCAGAAAATAGGGCCGGGACAGATCGGCAATCAGCCGCTCGCCGATCCGGCGCTGCTGTTCGGCATCGCCTTCAATCCAGCAGGCGGTGGCGAACTCGTCGCCGCCCAGCCGCGCCACGGCGTGGTAGGTCGTGCTGCCCTGCTGCAGGCGCTGGGCCACGACTTTGAGCAGTTGATCGCCCAGATGATGGCCGAAGGTGTCATTGACGTCCTTGAAGCCATCGAGATCGAGCAGGAACACACAAAAGCTGAGGTCATGCTTGCGCGAGCGCAGCAACATCTGGTCCAGCTGCAGCCTGAACTGCACGCGGTTGGGCAGATTGGTCAGGGCATCGTGGTGGGCCATATGCGCGATGCGCAGCTCGGCGCGGCGGCGCTCGCTGATGTCCTCATAGGTGGCGAGCCATCCGCCATCCGGTAGCGGCGTATGGGAAACCGCATAGGCGCGGCCATCGGGTAGCTCGGAGGTGAACACCTTGCCGGTGCGGTTCCAGATCATCGGGAGCTGGCGGGCCAGGATGCTGTAATAGGCGGTGTCCGCGCCTTGCTCGGCCGCCCTTTCCTCCATCTGGGTGGCGGTGAGACCAGGCTCCAGGTTCTGCGGCAGGCCGCAAAGTTCGGCAAATCGCTGGTTGAACACGACGAGCTTGCCATCGGCGTCGAAGGTGCAGATCGCATGGGACATGTTGTTGAGGGCAGCATCGAACCGGTCATTCTGCGCCCGCAAGGTCTTGGAGGTTGCCCCCAACTGGGCGGCGAGCGTGCTGACATCCTGGTAGGCGCGTTGCAACAGCCGATTGTTGCGGAACAGCAGCAGCGTCAAAGCGACACCGCACAGGATCAGGCCCCAGGCGAGGCCAGTGAAGATCCAGTGCAGGCGCTGCAGTTCGGCCCGATCGGCGGCAGTGCGTGCGGCTCCATAGGCGCCGGCCGCGGAGGCAAGAGCGGTCAGGCGCGCGTCCAACGGGGCAAGGGCCGCAAGCCCCTCGAGCAGTTTGGCCCGCGTATGGGGTTCGGAGGCGAGCAGGCCATCGACCGTTTCAAGCGCGCCCCGCACAGCATGAACGGTTTCCTGATTGGCCGGATCGGCCTCGATAAAGATGCGCAGCGTGCGCGAGTTTTCACTGGAAGCCGGGCCAGCTTCATACATCTCGACCCGGCTGAACATGATGTCGAGCCGCAGCATGGCTTCGGCCAGCCGCTCTGGCGTGGCGTCGAGCGCGTAAAGGGCCAGGCTCTGCTCGAGCCGGGTGAACTCGGAAAGGGACTGGCTGACAGTCCAGGCAACATTGTAGCGCGACAGGTTTTGCAATGCGGTCTGGCGCTGGGCAATCACCAGCGAGGTGTAGCAGGTCGCGACCACAAGGCAGCACACGATGACTGCCAAGGCGCGCTGCATGAACTTGACCGACGCGGCCTGCACAGCTCTGGTTACTCCACGATCAACTGTTTGACCTGCCAGGCGGCCCGCCCATAATAGGTCGAGGTGCGCAGGTCCGGGTTTTCGTCGAAGGGATAGATGATAAAGAGCGGGCCCTTTTCCCGCACCGTCATGTATTGCCCGTTATGGCGCAGCGCCAAAATGGGTCCGAAATCGGCAAAATCCGAGAGTGGGATCGTGGTGACGTAGTCATTGAGCGCAATGGCAGTGACGGTGTGCCCCTCGGCGCCCACGGCATCCATCAGCGCCTCGAGCGGCACGCCTTCATAGGTACTCACCCCGTCAAACCAGGGCGTCCGGGTCACAATGGCGGCGTTGCCAAGCGCCTCGAGCATCGTGCGGTCAAACACCGCCACCCCGTCCTGATTGGTCTGGGTGATGTTGCCGGATACGGTCAGGATGGGCTGAGCTGTTGGCACATCAAGCGCCACTGCACCCAAGGTGGAGCAGACAATCATCGCGGCGCTGGTGAGCAGGGACAGGTACAACTTCATGTTCATCGCTGGCTTGATCCTTTATGCGGCAAAGGTCAGCTAGAAAGATGAAGGTCAGGTGAAACCAAGTCGGTAAAAGCTCCAGATGGCCTACATGTTTGCACCGCCAGGCCTGATGCTGCACTTCCAGCGCCGTTTCGATCGGCAAGAGCAAGCTGTCAGTGCTCGCTGGGCGGATCATCTTGCCGGCAGCGCCGGTGACTTGGCGAGATCGGGTTGGCTCCGCATTCTGGCTTTGACTAACATACGATAGTGCGCGGATCAGCGACTTAGCGGCATTAAAGCTGACATGGCGCGTTTGCCTGCAAGCGCCAAGGCCGCAAGCACAACGACCATATCGGCGGGGGGACAAGGACGGGCGTGGGTGCCGGCCTTTGCGGGCGCATCCTCCTCTGGGTCGGGGCGTTTGGCCGCGCCACAAACCTGGTTCGCGAACAGCGATTGGCAAGAAAAGAAGCAACTACAGTGACCCGCGCACGTTTGTGCGCGAAGGTCCGGTACCAAGGCCCACCATGGACGATCAGCGTCTTGATAGATTTTTTCGCCGCCTGCGGGTGCGTGATACCCTAGGACAAGCAGAACGGGATGCGCTTTCAGCGGCGGCCGGCCAGACCGTTCATTTCGCTCCGGGCGAGTTGATGGCGCGCTATGGCAGCAGCCCGAACAAGAGCCTGCTGCTGATCCAGGGCATGGCTGCCCGGCAAAACACGGTGGAAAGCGGCCAGCAGCAGATCACGGCCTTTCACATCGCGGGCGATTTCGTGGATCTGCATGCCTTCCTGCTGTCAAAGCTGGATCATGATGTGAGCGCGATGTCCGCCGTGGCGGCGGTTGAGTTCCCTCATGATGCCTTGCGGCAGATCACCGAGGACTATCCGCACCTGACGCGGCTGCTGTGGCTCTCGACCTTGCTGGATGGGGCGATCCACCGGCAATGGCTGGTGGCGATGGGGCGGCTGACCGCGATTGCGCATATGGCGCATCTGTTCTGCGAGCATTTTGTGCGCGCCCAGGCCGTGGGGCTGGCCGACGATATGAGCTTTCCCTTCGAGATCACGCAGCAGGAGCTCGCTGATGCGCTGGGGCTCTCCAATGTGCATGTGAACCGCACGCTCCAGGAGCTGCGGCGCCAGGATCTGGTGTCCTGGGACACCAAGCGCGTGCGGGTGATCGACTGGAAGCGCCTGCAGGATGTGGGGCAGTTCGATCCGATCTTCCTTGATGTCGTGCATACGCCGCGGTGAGGCGAGTTTCTCTCGAAAATAAGTAATCCCCTGGTTTGGGGTGGCTGCGGCGAGCTGTCGAGGGTTGCAGTATTGACATTGCTGGTATTCGCGGTAACGTTCCCGCGGTGTGGCAGGGCGGACCGGCTGCAAGGGATGGTTCATGCGCAACAGCCGCGATCGCCGACCAACCATTGTTGATGTTGCCGAGCGCGCCGGGGTGTCCAAGAGCACCGCGGCCCGCGCGCTGACGGGCTCGTCCAACATCACCGAGGAAACCCGTGACCGGGTGATCCGGGCCGCCGCCGCCGTTGGCTATGAACGCAATCACCTGGCGGTGGGGATGCGCTCGGGCCGCAGCGGTCTGTTGGGCCTCGTGATCCCCGATATCACCAACCCGTTCTGGGGCGATGTGGCGCGTGGGGCGCAGGATCGTGCTTCGCGCAGCGGGGCGTCACTGCTGATCTTTTCTTCCGACTGGGACCCCAAGGCGGAAGCGGCGCATCTGGGCGCGCTGCGCCGGGCGCGGGTCGATGGGGCGATCATCAACCCGGTGGCCGACAGTTTTGACGATCTCGACCGCTTCGGCCTGCCTTGCGTTTTCATCGGCTCGAGCGCCGAGCGCTTTCCCAATATTTCCAGCGTCGGTTCGGACATTGCCCAGGCGGTACGGCTCGGGCTGGACCATTTCGTGCAAAAGGGCCATCCGGCGCCGAGCCTCCTGCTTGGCCCGAAATCGCGCTTGGCGCGGGCACGGTTCTTGCGCGCGGTGCATGAGCATTGCGTCGAGCGGGACGTCGATCCTGCCGTGCTGCCGATCGAGGACGGGGAATATACCGTCAGGGGCGGGCGCGAGGCGATGGCGCGGCTGCTGGAGCGCCCGCGCGTCGGGCACCTGGCTGTGTTTGCGGCCAATGACATGATGGCGTTGGGCGCGATGATGGCGGTGCGCGATGCCGGGCTCGAATGCCCCCGCGACGTTTCAATCATGGGTTTTGACGGCATTCCCTCGGGCGAGTTCGCCTGGCCGGGGCTGACCACGGTGGCCAAGCCGGGGCGCGATATCGGCGAGCGCGCCGTGGACGGGCTCTTCGACGAAATCGAACACAAGCCGGACCACCGGCGCATTTACATGCCGTGCCGGCTGGTTGAGCGCGGCTCGATTGCCGAACTGTCGGCGCAGGCCGCGCAGCGACGCGCCGCGAGCTAAGGAGTATCTGATTGATGGTTGGCTCATCGGAAGAGCAGCTCGGCGCCGCAGTGGCGAGTGGGAACGTTCCCGTAAACGGACATGCCGCAGGCGTTTTGCCCGAAGCGGGGCCGCAATCGCGCCATGTTGCTGAACAGGGTATGAACAGGCTTGAGCGCTTCCGCTTCGGTTTGCGCCAATGGTGGCCCTATTACGCCATGATGGCGCCGGGCTTGCTGTTCTTTTTCGTTTGGCATTACGTGCCGATCTGGGAAGCCAAGATGGCTTTCGAGCAGGTTCGCATCATCCCGCCCAATATCTGGGTCGGGCTCAAGAATTTCGGCGTGCTGTTTTCCTCGCCCATCTTCCATCAGGTTCTGCTCAACACGCTGATCATTTCGGGCATGAAGATCCTCTTTGTGTTCCCGGTGCCGATCATGGTGGCGTTGCTGCTCAATGAAGTGCGCAATGGCAAGCTGCGCGGGGCGATCCAGTCGGCGATCTACCTGCCGCACTTCTTGAGCTGGGTGGTGATCGCGGGCGTGTTCATCGCGCTGCTGTCGCCCACCGATGGTGCCGTCAACCAGGTCCAGCAGTCCATGGGCTTTGGCACCACCAATTACCTGACCAATACCGGCACGATCCGCTGGGTGCTGGTGGTATCGGAAATCTGGCGTTCGGCGGGTTGGGACAGCCTGCTTTATCTGGCCGCGATCTTTGCCATCGACCCGCAGCTATATGAAGCCGCCGAAATGGATGGCGCCAATCGCTGGCAAAAGATCTGGCATGTGACCATTCCGGGGATCGTGCCGACAATTGCGACGCTGTTCATCCTCAATATGGGCATGTTCCTGTCGGCCGACCTCAACCAGGTCATCAATTTCCAGAACGCGGTCAACGCTTCCACCATCGATATCATCGACACCTATGTCTACCGCATGGGCCTTTCGACCGGTGAATATGCGCTGGCCACGGCCGCCGGCCTGTTCAAGGCGGTGATTGGCATGATCCTGGTGTTGACCTCGCATCTCGTCAGCAAGCGCCTTACCGGCAAGGGAGTGTGGTGATGTTTGGTCAATCGCGCCGGACGCCGCTCGAGCGGGTCGAATATGTGCTGATCGTGTCAACGCTCCTGCTGCTGGTGGTGTTCACCTTGCAGCCGCTGCTGAACCTTTTGGCCCTGTCATTGTCCGAGCCCAGCAAGGTCGCCGGTTTTTCGGGCCTCTCGATCATCCCCGACGGGTTTTCGCCCGATGTGTGGATGCTGCTGCTGCAGCATCCCAATGTGCAGCGCGGCATTTTCAACTCGGTGTGGATGACCGCCACCAGCGTGTGCATCGGCGTCTTCGGCACCGCCTTGATGGCCTGGGGTATGTCGCGGCCGGGCCTGCCCGGACGGCGGATCATTTTCCTGCTCGTGCTCGTCACCATCGTGTTCGAGCCCGGGATCATTCCCGACTATTTCCTGATGAAACGCATGGGCCTGCTCAACACGCCCTGGTCGGTGATCATGTATAAGGCGATCAGCGCCTGGTATCTCATCATCCTGATCCGCTTCTTCGAGGAGATTCCGCAGGAGCTTCTGGAAGCGGCCGAGCTCGACGGCGCCAATCCGTTCCAGACCTTTTTCATGGTGGTGCTGCCGCTGGCCAAGCCGGCGCTGGCGACGATTGCCCTGTTTTATCTCGTGCTGCACTGGAACGAGTTTTTCCGGGCGATGATCTATCTCAACGACCAGACCAAATGGCCGCTGCAGGTGGTGTTGCGCCAGTTCGTCATCGAGGGCGACAAGCTCGCCATCGTCGGGGCCAACAATGCCGCCAACAATATCGGGCTGGCGCAGATCAATATCCGCGCGCTCAAGGCGGGGATGATCCTCATCACCATCCTGCCCATTCTCGCGATCTATCCGCTGATCCTCAAATTCTTCACCAAGGGGACGATGTCGGGAGCGCTCAAGGGATGATTGGGACGACACAATCTTGGGGGGCTCGCCGATGGCCCCCCAAACCGGCCCTCCCCTCAAGAAGGAGGGAGGCCAGGCTCCGAGATCCCGTTTTTCCAACCTTTCCACAAGAACCGCAAAATTGCGGCCAATGACGAAACAAACGACAATCCAAGGAGGAAATGTCTGATGCTGAAGAAACTACTGCTGGCCTCGACCGCCATGGCAATGCTGGGGGCGCTCGCTGCGCCGGCAATGGCGCAAACCACGCTGCGCCTTGTGAGCAAGGATCTGCTCAACAGCAATCCCGATGACGTCAAGGAGATCGAGGCGATCGAAGCGGCGCTCAAGGAGCGCGGCGTTGATGTCGATATCCAGATCGTCGACCTGCCGGGCTCGGGCTATGCCGATGCGCTGGGCGTGATGCTGCTCTCGGGCGATATCCCGGACATCATGTATTTCCAGGGTGGCGACCAGAAAATGGCCGAGCAGGGAGTGCTCGAGGACCTCACGCCCTGGATCGAAAAGTCCGAGTTCATCAAGGATGCGCTGTGGCCGCACAATGTGGAGCGCCTCGCGAACTACCCTTATCTGCTCTACGTGTACCCTTCGCGCGCGCCTCAGCCGGTGATGCGCCAGGACTGGCTCGACGAGCTGGGCATGGAGCCCCCGACCACGGTCGAGGACTATGAAGCGCTGTTCCAGGCCATCCACGATGCCGATCTCGATGGCGACGGCACGCCGGGCAATACGCTGGGCCTGACGGGGTTCGGCAATACTGGCGAACTCGATTCCATCTTCAACCAGGCCTTTGGCGTCAGCGCCACCTGGATGAAAAATGCCGATGGCACCTGGGTTAATTCGCGCGTCACCGATGCCGAGCGCGCCAAGCTCGAATTCTATGCGCGCCTTGCCAGCAAGGGTCTTTACGACAAGGAATATGTCACCAACACTTTCGATGTGAAGGAAGACAAGTTCTATACCGGCCGGGCCGGGGTGATCTTTGGCTCTTCGCCAGAGGTGATCGACATCTATTCGGGCAAGATGCGCCAGGCCCATCCGGGCGAGGAGATCACGCTGACCGTGCTGCCAGTACCGGAAGGCCCGGGCGGCAAGGGCCTTGCAGCGGTTGACGTGTCCAAGGAAGCGCGCGGCTGGGCGATCTCGTCCCTGTCCGAGCACAAGGAAGAAGCCTTTGCCGTGCTCGATTTCATGGCGAGCAAGGAAGGTCAGGATATCGACCGCATGGGCTTTGCCGATGTGCACCATACTGTGGGCGCCGACGGCACGGTGACCTTCACCGATCAGATCTCGACCTGGTATGCGCGCTTCTTCAATGCCGCGAACTGGACGCCCGCGACCCCGCTGCTTTCGCCCACGGCGCAGACGGCGCTCGACACGATCAAGGGCAATTTCACCCCGGACAACGCCTTTGTCTGGCCAGCTGAATATGCCGCCGATGTGGACGCGGCCGAGCAGGTTTATCGCGGCTGGGTCGCCAAGTTCATCACCGGCGAAGCGAGCCTCGATCAATGGGACCAGTTTGTGGCGGAATACAATGCCGCGGGCGGCCAGCGCATGGCTGAATATGCCGCGACGGTGCTGGGTCAGTAAGCCCGGCGCAACTTGAGCCCTCCTCCTCTCAAGGGGGAGGGGTTGGGGCGGGGGCTCTGCTGCTCCCGCAACCTTCCTGGCCTTCGGATTGGCCCGAACCCCCACCCTCGATCCCTTCCCTCAAGAGGGAGGGAGGCGCCGCCCCGGCCTCGTAGAAGACTTCAACTGAAAGTGCCCAAACAAATGACCAAATCCCTCCAATCGCGTATTCGCGGCATGTTGCATGGCGTGGCGCTGGGCGACGCGCTCGGGGCGCCGGTGGAAAAGCTTTCGGCCGCGCAGATCCGCGAACGCTATGGACGGGTCACTTCGGTGATGACGCGCTGGCACAAGATGGATTTGCCGCCCGAGCAGCGCAATCACCGGGTGCGGGGGGACGGGATCGTCACCGACGATACGCTGATGACCCTGGCGGTGATGCAGATCTATGCCGAGGAGCGCCGGCATCTCGATGCCTGGGACATGGCCGACGGCATGGTGCGCCAGATTGCCTGGACCCCACGCTGGGTGCCCGAATTGCAGCGCGAAGCCATGCTGATCGACCGGCTGTTTTATCCGGAAAAGTGGATTTTCCAGCGCCATCAGCTGTCCAATTGCGATCCACGCCAAGGCGGGATCGGGAACATGGTGAACTGCGGGGCCGCGATGTATATCGCCCCGATCGGGGTCGCCAATGCCGCCGATCCCAAGGGCGCCTATGACGAGGCGATCGCCTTTGCCGCCGGGCACCAGGAAAGCTATGGGCTGGAGGCCGCGGGCGTCGTGGCAGCCGCAGTGGCGGCCGCCTTCGTGCCGGGCACGACGATTGATGCGATCGTAGATACCGTGATCGGACTGGCCAAGGATGGCACGCGCGATGCCATCATCGATATTGCCGCCTTGGCGCGCCAGCTGCGCGGCACTGGCGCAGATCATGCGGCAGTGTGCGACGCCTTTCATGGGGCAATTGCGCGCTATTCGGTGATGGGTGACGACGTCAACCACAGCGCCGCCAAGGTCGGGCGGCTGAGCGATGCCTATCGCCCCTCGCGGCTGCAGGCAATCGAAGAGCTGCCGCTGGCGCTGGGCTTTTGCCTCCTCAACAACGGCGCGTTCCGCCCCTCGATCGAGGACGGGATCAATTCGGGCCGGGACACCGATTCCATCGGGGTGATGGCCGGGGCGATCCTGGGCGCGATGCATGGCGAAGCGGTGATCGAGGCCGAGGACCGCGCGCAGCTCGACCTGGCCAACCGGCTCGACCTGTTTGCGGCCGCCGATGCGTTCGCCGCCGTGGTCGAGGACATGCTGGCGGCGGACCGAAAAGCAATGGAGGCGCGCTGGGTGGCCAGGGCGGAACTGGGTTTGGCCTGATGTGAACTCTGTCCGGCTCGCCGCGCGCCGCGGTTGAGCATCTCATCCAGTCTCTTCAGTATTCGAAAGTTCAAGCATGCTGTCCGAAACGCAAATCCTCGAAAAGATCTATGCCGGCTTTATCGGCAAGGCCATCGGCGTGCGCCTGGGCGCGCCCGTCGAGCCCACGATCTGGAGCTATGAGCGCATCCAGAAGACCTATGGCGAGGTGACGCAATATCTGCGCGACTTCAAGAATTTCGCCGCCGACGACGACACCAATGGCCCGGTGTATTTCATCCGGGCGCTGCGCGATTACGGGCTCAGGGCAACGGCCGCGGATGTGGGCAAGACCTGGCTCAATTATGCCGCCGAAGAGCATGGCATGTACTGGTGGGGCGGGTTTGGCGTGTCCACCGAGCACACCGCTTATCGCAATTTGCGGGCCGGCATCCCTGCGCCGCAATCGGGCTCGATTGCCCAAAACGGCACGACGGTGGCCGAGCAGATCGGCGGGCAGATCTTTATCGATAGCTGGGGCTGGGTGAACCCGGGCAATCCGCAGCGCGCAGCCGACATGTCGGCCATGGCCGCTTCGGTGGCCCATGATGGCGACGGGCTCAACGGCGCGCGGTTCTGCGCGGCAGCGATTGCGGCGGCGTTCGAAGCCAAGAGCATCGACGAGATCATCGCGGCGGCGATGTCCACGATTGATCCGGCTTCCACTTATGCGCGGGTGTGCCAGGCGGTGATCGACTTCCACCGCGCCAACCCGGACAACTGGCGCGCCTGCCGCGAGATGCTGGAAGCCGAATGGGGCTATGACCGCTATCCGGGCGTTTGCCACATCATCCCCAATGCCGGCGTGACGATCATGGCCATCCTTTACGGGAAGGGCGACCTGCCGCGCACGGCCGAAATCGCGACCATGGCGGGCTGGGACACCGACTGCAATGCGGGCAATGCGGCGGCGATCGTTGCGACCTTCCAGGGCCTGCATGAGGGCTGGGACAAATATCGCAAGCCCATCAACGATTTCCTTGTTGCCTCGGGCATTGTGGGCACGATCAACATTGTCGATATCCCGAGCTTTGCCCGCGAGCTGACCGTGCTGGCGCTGCAGCTGGCCGGCCGCGAAGTGCCCGAGCTCTGGATCGAGGACATGACGCGGCGCGGGTTGCGCTTTGACTTCGATCTGCCCGGCTCGACCCATGGCTTCCGCAGCGATGGCACCAACCAGATCTCGGTCAAGCATTCCGCTGAGCGTCACGTCGAGGGCTCGCGCGGTTCGCTTGAAATCCAGCTCGATCGCCTCGAGCGCGGGCAGGGCGGACGCGTATTCTGGAAGCCTTTTTATCGGCGCACGGATTTCGACGACGAGCGCTATCGCCCGATGTTCTCGCCGGTGGTGGATGGTGGCCAGACGGTCAGCTTCAAGCTTTGGCTCGACCCCTGGAATGGCGACGGCAATCTGCGGGTGGTGCCTTATGTGCGCCGCACCATGAGCGGGGCGATCGAGGAAGTGGGCGCCTGGGATGTGCCATCGGCCACCGGTTGGCAGGATTACAGCTTTGCGGTGCCCGAGGGGGTCGAGGCGATCGACGAGATCGGCATTTCCATCGAGTATTTCGGCCGGCTCAAATTCCTGGGTCGCCTGTTCCTCGCCGATTTCAGCGTTGGTGGTGCGGGTCACACCGTGATCGAGCCGGAAACTGAAGTGCAGGAATGGGGTGCCATTTCGCGCTTCACCTATAATAGGGGGCACTGGACCAAGAGCTTTGGCCGCATCCAGGGCCATACGGCGGGTGATGCCGATATGTGGACCGGCCATTATTATAGCCGCGACGTGACGGTGAAGGCCGATATCCAGCGCCTGTCGGGCATCTCGCAGCTGGTGAGCGCGCGGGTGCAGGGCACCGGCCGGTTCTATGCGGCGGGTCTCGAGGGCGACGAGGTCGTGATCCTCAAGGAGGATTTCGGCAGCACGGTGCTGGCGCGGGCGCCGTTCAAGGCGGAAACGGGCAAGAGCTACGACATCGCATTCACCGTGCACGGCGACCAGCTCAGCCTTGCCGTTGACGGGCAGCAGCTCGTGACCGCAACCGACGCTGACTATGCCTATGGCATGGCCGGGCTGCGGCTGGCTTCGGCCGGGCGGATGAGCGTGGGCCGTTTCGAGATCGTCGAGGGGTAAGGAACCCCTCCCAACCCTCCCCGGGTGGGGGAGGGTGTCTGCCCCGTGGCTGGGGTTTAATCCTGCCAAGGCTTTGGCCCGTGCGCTCCCAGTGAGCGCCGGGCCAGGGGAATCTCAAGGAGAGACCGCATGTCGGAAATCGAACTCAAGCATGTCGGCAAGCGCTATGGCGATGTCACCGTGCTCAATGACATCTCGCTGGAAATGGCGGATGGCGAATTCGTCGTGCTCGTGGGCCCGTCCGGCTGCGGCAAATCCACCCTGCTGCGCATGATTGCGGGGCTGGAGGATATCACGGCGGGCCAGATCACCATTGGCGGCAAGATCGTCAACAACATGCCGGCCAAGGAACGCGACATCGCCATGGTGTTCCAGAGCTATGCGCTTTATCCGCATATGAAGGTGGCGGACAATATGAGTTTCTCGCTCCGGCTGGCGGGTACCTCCAAGGCCGAGATCAAGAGCCGCGTCGCCGCTGCAGCCGAGATTTTGGGGCTGGAAAACCTGCTCGACCGGTTGCCGCGCGAGCTGTCGGGCGGGCAGCGCCAGCGCGTGGCCATGGGCCGGGCCATTGTGCGCGACCCCCGCGCTTTCCTTTTTGATGAGCCACTCTCCAATCTCGATGCCAAGCTGCGCGTAAAAATGCGCGGCGAGATCAAGCGGCTGCATCAGCGGCTGGGCAAGACCATGGTTTATGTGACCCACGACCAGACCGAAGCCATGACCATGGCCGACAAGATCGTGGTGCTCAATGGCGGGCGGATCGAGCAGGCCGGTGCGCCGCTGGAGCTCTACAACAACCCCGCTAACCTCTTTGTCGCGGGCTTTATCGGCTCGCCCGAGATCAACCTGCTTGAGGCGACTTACACCGGCGGCACCGAGATCGCGATCAAGGGCGGCCAGTCGATGCCGCTCGGCACCGCCCTCGACGTGTCGGCGGGCACTGCGATCACCTATGGCGTGCGGCCCCAGCATATCACACTGGGCGCGAGCGGCGTTCCGGCCGAGGTACTGGTGGTGGAGCCCACCGGCGACGCGCAGGAAGTGCTGGCGCGGGTGGGCGAGGAAGACGTTTCGGTGGTGGTGCGCGACCATCCCCTGCTGACGCCGGGCGAAGTGGTGCAGCTGGTGATCGATCCAGCCAAGCTGTTTGTGTTCGATACCAAAACCGGGCTGCGGTTGCGGTAAGTTCAGGGCAGCACGCACGCGGGTGGGTGCTTGGACCTCCCTTCCCTTGGGGAGAGGGTTGGAGGAGGCATCAGTGGTCGGCCCGGCGACCCCACCCTTGATCCCTCCACTCAAGGGGGAGGGGAGGGGAGGGCAGGAGCCGGGAGTTGGGTGGGGGTTACCCTTCGCCGGAGACAGAAAGACGACGGGCCCGGTGAGGGCTCAGTTAGATTGGTTGAATTGATGACGCATGCGCAAAAGGCCTTTGACCCAACAGCAACCGGGCCGCTCGACGGCATCCGGGTGCTGGATCTGTCGCGGTTGATGGCGGGCAATATGCTCAGCCTGCAACTGGCCGATTTTGGTGCCGATGTGGTCAAGATCGAGCCGCCAGAAGGGGACCCGCTGCGCGACTGGCGTGATGACGGACATTCGCTGTTCTGGAAGACCTATGGGCGCAACAAGCGCTCGGTGGCGCTCAATTTGCGGCAGGCGCCGGCAATGGCGGCATTGTGGAAATTGATCGAAACGGCTGATGTGCTGATCGAAAACTACCGGCCGGGAACGCTGGAAAAGATGGGGCTGGCGCCCCAGGCGCTGCTGGAGCGCAATCCCGACCTGATCGTGGTGCGCATTTCCGGGTTCGGGCAGACCGGGCCTTATGCGCAGTTCCCCGGCTTTGGCACCATCGTGGAAGCCATGAGCGGCTTTGCCGACCGGACGGGCTTTCCCGATCGCGAGCCGGTGCTGCCGCCGCTGGCGCTGGCCGATATGATCGCTGGCATCTATGGGGCTTCGGCCACGACCATGGCGCTTTATGCGCGTCAGGCCGGAACGGCGCGCGGGCAGGTCATCGACCTTAGTCTGCTCGAGCCGATGTTTTCGGTGCTTGGTCCGGAAGCGGCCATTCATGCGGTGACGGGCAAGATCAAGCAGCGGGTGGGGAGCGCCTCCAACACCGCATCGCCCCGCAATGTCTACCAATGCGCCGACGGCAAGTATCTGGCGCTGTCGGGCTCGACCCCGGCGGTGGCGCGGCGAATTTTCGAGATCATCGGGCGGGCCGATATGAACGAGGATCCGCGCTTTGCCAACAATTCCGAGCGGGTCAAGCACCGCGCCCTGGTGGACGAGGCGGTGGGTGCCTGGTTTGCCCAGCGCCCGAGCGAAGAAGCGCTCGCGGTCATGCGCCAGTCCGGCGCGACGGTGGGGCCCATCTTCAACATTGCCGATGCCATGGCCGATCCGCATTTTGCCAAGCGCGAAATCATCGTCGAGGTGGAGGACGAGCAGTTCGGCCATTTGCCCATGCACGATATCGTGCCGCGCCTCTCCGGCACGCCGGGCGTGTGGCGGCGGCCGGCGCCAGGCCTTGGCGAGCACAGCACCGAAATCCTGCGCGAAGCGGGGCTGGACGAGGCGGCGATTGCTGCAGCGGTGACGCCGTGATCCGCTCGCTGCTCTATGTGCCGGCCCATGCCGAGCGCTTCATCGCCAAGGCGCATCAGCGCCAAGCGGATGCCATCATCCTTGATCTCGAGGATGCCGTACCGCCCGAGCACAAGCTTGCCGCCCGCGAAGGGCTCGGGGCGAGCGTGCCCAGCGTCGGGCAGGCGGGCGCGCAGGTGTTCGTGCGTATCAATGCCGCAAGCATCGAAGATGCACTCGCAGCGTGCAGGGCCGGAGCAGTGGGCCTCTTGGTCCCCAAGGTGGAGCGCGCGGCAGATCTGGAGCGGCTGGGTGAAGCCCTAGAGCCGACGGAGCGTGAACTCGGGCGCAGCCCCATGAGCCTCGTGGCCATTCTGGAAGACCCCGGCGCTGTGCTTGAGGCACGGGCTATTGCGCGCGCGCCCCGGCTGCTGGCGCTGGCGACGGGCGGGGAGGATCTGGCGCTGGCGCTGGGCGGCCAGCCCACGCCCGACGTGCTGCGGTTGCCAAAGCTGCTGGTGCATTACGCCGCCAAGGCACAGGGATTGCTCTCCTGGGGGATGCTGCGCAGCGTGGCTGATTACACCGACCATGAGGGGATCAGCGCGGCGGCGCGCGAAGCGCGCGAGCATGGCTTTGATGGCGCCACCTGCGTGCATCCGGGCGTCGTGCCCTTGCTCAATGCGGGTTTCGCCCCGAGTGCCGAGGAGCTGGCCTGGGCCCAGCGCGTCGTCGTGGCCGCTGAACAGGAGAGTGGAGCCTTTGCGCTGGATGGCCGCATGATCGACGCGCCAGTTATTGCGCGCGCCCGAGCGCTGCTCGCAGTAACAAAGCCGTGACAGTTTAGTTATCCCACTGAAACATCTATAATTGTCCGCCCGCCGATCCAAGTTGCCGCCGAAGTCGACATTTGGATTCAGGGTTTTGCAATGGCTTTGCACTAGAAGGGAGTGCTTGAGGGGCCAGTTAAGCTCAATGTTGCGCGTCTATTCCGGTATCGTCGACAATCATGATCCGGCCTATGTCGCGCTCGCGGCCATTATTTGCATCCTGAGCAGTTTCACTGCTGTCGGCCTGGCCCAGCGGGCCATCGGCGCCAAGGGGCAGGACCGCGTTCTATGGCTGTTGGCGGCGGGCGTGGTCACCGGCGCGGGGGTGTGGACCACCCATTTCACTGCAATGCTCGGGTTTCTGCCGCAGGCAGGATTGCATTTCAATCCGCGCGAGGCGCTGGTTTCGGTCGGGCTCTGCTTGGTGCTGACGATGCTGGGCTGGATTGTTGGTTTTGCCAATCCGCAGCGGGCACGTGGTCTCCTGGCGGGCGTGCTGATCGGCGCGGGACTGGCGATCGCCCATTTCTTTGACATGACAGCGCTGCATGGCGCCGAGATCGTGCGGATTGATTACGGTTTGTTGGCGATGGCGGTGATCGGGGGCATCGCGATCACCGCGCTTGCGGGCCCGCTGCTGCAGCGCTTCGCCCAGGCGACGCTGGCCTGGCCCGCGGGTGCGGCCCTGGCGCTGGGGGTTTTGTTTCTCCATTTTGTTGCCAGTGCGGGCATCGAGCTGGCCCCATTGACGGGGCTGCCGGCCCGGCCGGAGCTGAAGCTGGCGGGTGTCGGAGGGGTGCTGGTTGGAGGGAGCCTGCTGCTGCTCGCTTCGGCGCTGACGCTGGTGTTTCATCACCGGCGCCTGGCGGATGTCACGGCTGCCGATGGCAAGCGGCTGGCCTCGGCGCTCGAGGCGCTGCGGGGCAGCGAAGCCCATCACCGGGCCTATATCGAGCTCAATTCCCAGATTCAGTGGCTGTCCGATGCCAATGGACGGGTGCTCGAGATGGGGCCGCGCTGGTGGGAGTGCGTGGCGGTGTCGCGCGAGCAAAGTATTACCGAGGGTTGGCTCAATGCCATGCATCCCGATGACCGCGAGCCGGTGCGCGCGCTGTGGGCGCGGGCGGTTCGCACTGGCGACGGGAGCATTGCCGATGTGCGCTATCGCGTGCGGTTTCGCGATGGCAGCTATCGCTGGTTTCGGGCCCGGGCCCGGCCGCTGCGCGACGAAGCCGGCACGGTGCTGCGCTGGTATGGCTCGCTCGAGGATATAAACGATCAGGTGGCGGCCGAAATGGCGCTGCGCCGCAGCGAAGAGCGCTATCGGCTGGCGTCCGAAGCGACCAACGACATCATCTGGGATTATGACGTAGAGCGCGATCGCACCACCTGGACCGGGATTGCGGGCAAGGTTCTGGGTTATCCCGAACTGGCGCAAGGCACTACTATCGCCTGGTGGGCCGACAAGGTGCATCCCGAGGATCGCGGTGCGCTGGTGGGGATGGAAAAGCCGCTCGGGCGGGACGGGCAAGGGCAGAATACCCAGGAATACCGGTTCCGCGCGGTGAATGGGGATTATATCTGGGTCTCCTCGCGCCGGGTGCTGGTGCCCGATGCTTCTGGCAAGCCCGTGCGGTTCGTTGGCTCCATGCTCGATATCACCGCGCGCAAGCAGGCCGAGACCGAGCTGCAATGGGCGGCGTTCCATGATCCGCTGACGGGGCTGCCCAACCGGGCGCTGTATGCCCAAAGGCTCGATGCGGCGCTGGAGCGGGCGCGTGGCACCGGCGAGATGGTGGGCTTGCTGGTGTTTGACCTCAACAACTTCAAAACGCTCAACGACACGATGGGTCATGCCGCGGGCGATCGGCTGCTCAAGGAGATCGCCAGCCGGCTGGTAGCCGCAGCGCCTGAGGGGGTAACCGTCGCGCGGCTGGGCGGCGATGAATTTGCGGTCATCTCACCGGGCCTTGCGGCCGAGGATCTGCGCATGGAAGTGGCGCGGCAGCGGCTTGGCCCGCTTGACCAGCCCGTTGCCATTGACGGGCTGCAGATCGCGGTCAGCTATTGCGCGGGAGGCGCGGTGTTTCCCCGGGATGCGCAAAGCGCGGGCGAGCTGCTGCGGGCGGCGGATCTGGCGCTTTATGCCGCCAAGGCGGATTTGCCCGGAACGATCCGGGGCTTCCAGCCGCAGATGCTGCAGGCCTCCGAAGCGCGAGCCAGGGCGCTGGCCAATGCACGCAAGGCGCTCGATACCGACGCTATCGTGCCGTTCTATCAGCCCAAGCTGTGCCTGCGCTCGGGGCAGGTGACCGGTTTTGAGGCGCTGCTGCGCTGGCATGACCAATCCGGGTTGCAGCCGCCGGCCAGCATTGCCGCCGCATTCGATGATGCCCAGCTCTCGGTCGAGATCACCGATCGCATGCTCGACCGGGTGCTGGCCGATTGCGTGGCGTGGCGTGAAGGTGGGCTGGAGGTTGGCCGGGTGGCGCTCAACCTGTCGGCGGCGGATCTGCGCCAGCGGGGACTGGCGGAACGGGTGCTGTGGCGGCTCGACAATGCGGGACTGCCGGGAAGTGTGCTCGAGCTCGAAGTCACCGAATCCGTGCTGATCAGCCAGATGGGCGGGCATGTCAGCACGCTTGAAAAGCTGCAGCAGGCGGGTGTCACCATTGCGCTCGACGATTTCGGCACGGGCTATGCTTCGCTCACGCATTTGCAGCAGTTCAAGGTGGATGTGCTCAAGATCGACCGCTCTTTTGTGGAGCTGATCGGCTCGAGCGAGCGGCGCGACACGGCGGTGATCAATGCGGTGCTGGAAATGTCCCGCAGCATGGGCATCACCACGGTGGCCGAGGGCATCGAGCGGCGCGAGCAGGCCGAATTTCTGCACGAGCGCGGCTGCGATCTTGGCCAGGGCTATCTGTTTTCCCGGCCCATTCCCGCCAGCCGGGTTCCCGACCTGCTCGAGCAGTTGGAGGAGCGCCGCTGGGAAGCGGCGCTCCGGGCCGACCAGACCGCCGGCTAAGGGGCTGCGCCAGGCGGCAGCCCCATGCTGCGGGGATCAGGCGACGACGAGCGGGGCGCCGCTTCGAACATGATCATAGAGATGGATGATGTCCTGAGGCAGCATGCGGACGCAGCCGCTGGATACGGCCTTGCCGATCGTCGTCTCGTCCTGGTTGCCGTGGATGCGGTAGATCGTGTCCCGGTTGCCCTGGTGGATATAAAGCGCGCGGGCGCCGAGGGGATTGTCCGGTCCCGGCTCCATGCCGTGGCGGTATTGCTCGAGTTCGGGGTGGCGATCGATCATTTCGGACGGCGGCGTCCAGCGCGGCCAGGCGCGCTTATAGGCGATATGGGCACGCCCCGACCATTCAAAGCCAGCAGCACCGATGCCCACGCCATAACGGGTGGCGCGACCGTTTTCGCCCACATGGTAAAGGAAGCGATCGGTGGTATCGACAATCACCGTGCCGGGCTTTTCCCCGGTGGGATCGTCCACCTCCTGGCGCCAATAAACGGCTGGCACCAGTTCCATGCGCGCCGCGCGAACGGGGTAAAGGTCATCGGTGATGGCCCCATACATGGCCTGTACGTCAGGGGGCACGCTGGTGGGCAGGGGCTTGGCTGCGGGCGGTGCATTGGGGGCGCTGATTGCAGAGGCGGCAACGAGGCCCGGGGCAGAGCTGGTGCATCCCGCCAGTCCCAGCCCGGCAAGGGCTGCACCTCCGGCCAGAAAGCTGCGTCTGCTCAATACGGGGCTCGTCATTGGACCATCCTTGGTTCTTTGTGGTTTTGCCGGGGCTGACCCGGATGGAAAGAAAGGTCAGTACTGTTGACGCAGCGCAAAGGGCAGGCCCCTCAAACGATCGTGTGCTCTTTAGGGGCAGATGGGGGAAAGGTGAGGTTTTGCGGCAACGGTTTGGCGCGCTAAGGGCCGCAAAGTGGCCGGTTTGTCGCAGGGGGAACGTTGCCGGCGGGGTGGCGTTGGACCGGGCAAGGAGTGTCCCATGAGTGATGTAACCACGATCCCCAAGCTCGATCTCAACCGCTATCTCGGCCGCTGGTATGAAATCTGCCGGCTGCCGCTCAAATGGGAGGACGAGACCGCCACCGACATCACCGCGACCTATTCGCTGACCGATGGGGGCAAGGTGCGGGTGGACAATCGCTGCTTTGATGCGGAAGGCAAGCCGAGCCAGGCTCTGGGGGAAGCCACACCGGTCGATGACAGCAAGGCCAAGCTCAAGGTGACGTTTCTGCCGGGGTTCATCCGCTGGCTGCCGTTCACCAGCGGGGATTACTGGGTGCTCAAGCTCGATCCCGACTACCAGGTGGCGCTGGTGGGCGGCCCGGACCGCAACAATCTTTGGGTGCTGGCGCGTGAGCCGCAACTGCCCGAGGCGGTGCTCGAGGATTATCTCGCGGAAGCACGCCGGCAGGGCTTTGACCTCAGCAAGCTGATCACGCCGCGCCATACCGGCCGCCAGGTCACCGACGCGATGGTCGAGGCGCAGTAGCTAACGGCGTGGCTCGAACAAGCGATCGCGCGAGCCGGAGAGGTGGGTTTTCATCATCTGGCGCGCGCCCTCGGCATCGCCTGCGCGAATGGCGTCGTAAATGGCGGTGTGTTCGGTGAATACATGCGCGAGCCCATCGCTGGTGCTGCGCAACGACATGCCATGAAAGCGCATGCCCACGGCGATATGTTCTTCCAGCGCCTGCATGGCGGTTGAAAAATAGGGATTGCCCGAGGCCTTGGCGATGGCCAGGTGGAACATGAAATCGGCGTCGGCACGGTGGGCCTGCCGGTTGGTGGCGTCGCGCAGCAGATCCAGCGCGCCCCGGATTTCGGCGAGCGCCGCATCGGTGCGGCGCCTTGCGGCCATTGCCGCCCCTTCGGGCTCGATGGTGAGGCGGAAATCATAGCAGTGCTGCAGATCGGACAGGTTCTCCATCTGCCCAAAGCCCAGCGGCTCGCGCAGGCCATGGTCGCGCACAAAGCTGCCCGCGCCACGGCGCGAATAGATCAGGCCCTGGTCGCGCAGGCGCTGCAGGGCGTCGCGCACGACGGGCCGCGAAACCTGGAATTCGGCCGCCAGCGTATGCTCGGTGGGCAGGCGCTCATCGACGCCATAGGCGCCCGATTTGATGGCCCGCAACATGCGGTCGAAAACCGCGTCGGAAAGGCTGCGCCGTGCCTGGAGACCATCGGACATAGCTGTTCGTGTCACTCCCCTTGCCCCGCAACCGGGGAGGCAAGCAGACGCAGCAGCGTGTCGCTGTCACCAAAGCCCCCCGATTTGGTGATTATCGTGAAGCCGCCGCCGCGGGCAAGGGGCAGACCGGGCAAGGCTTCGCCGTCAAGGAACAGCACGCCAATGCCCATAGCCTCGAGAATGGCATGGGCGGTGGCGCCGCCCGAAAGCACGAGGCGGGTGCCCGGCGCGGGGGCCAGCCGGGCAAGGGACGCGGCCAGATTGGCGGCGACGCGGGCCGGTTCTGCCGGCTCGGTGCCCGGCATCGCCTGCAACAGGGTGAGGGGCGCGGCGGCAGGCAATTGCGCCGGCGCGATTCCGAGCGGGGCGGCGAGATAAACCAGGTCGGGCCGGCGTGCCCGCAGGGCTTCGATCTGCGCCAAGGTGATGGGGTCGGTCGAGCCGATGACGCAGATCGTTGACGCTGGTGCCGCTGCGGCGAGGTGCGGCTCGTTTGCGGTGGACCAGCTCTGGGCCAGCGCTTCCGCAAGGCCGCGGGCGCCCACCAGCAGATCATGCCCGCCGCAGGCGAGCGCGGCGGCGATATCGGCCTGGGTGACGGCGTCGGGGATAGCGGCCCTGCCGGCATGGCCGCCGAGGCGGCTCGCGACGCTGATGGGTTCAGCGAGGCCGAAGCCGCCCAATTGCCCGTCGCGCACCCAGCGGCCAAAGGCGGGGATCGCGGGAACTACCAGGGCGCTGGTATAAGTGATGGCGTCGAGTTCGGCGGGGATATTGCCCTTGAGGCGGGAGTCGACTTTTTTGAAGATCGGCAGCCCGCGGGGCAGTTCGGCGAGCGCCGCCTGGACGGCGGCCGTGGCGGCGGGTGGGTCGATCTCGCGGCTATTGGTGGATACGCCGACGATCTCGGCGCCGCTGGCCAGCGCCTCGCCTAGTCCGGCCGGCGCGAGCGCCACGGCGGTCGAGAGGCCATGCATAGCAAAGGGGGCGCTGGCATCGAGCGCCCCGGTCAGATCGTCGGCGAGCACAACCAGCCGGGTCATGCCAGGCCGGTGGTGGCGACGCGGCGCTGCGCCTGCACTTCGGGATCGGGATCGAGCGCCGCGGCAAGGAGGCGCTGGGTATAGGGGTGCGTTGGCGCCGTGAAGATCTGCTCGGTGGGGCCGCGCTCGACGATCTCGCCGGCCTTCATCACGATCACCGTATCGGCAAAGTCGCGCACAACGCCCAGATCATGGGCGATGAAGAGGAAGGAAATGCCCAGCCGTTCGCGCAGGCTGTTGAGCAGCGCAATCACCTGGGCCTGGATGGAGACGTCGAGCGCCGAAACCGCCTCGTCGCAGATGATGAGTTCGGGCTCGAGCGCAAGGGCCCGGGCAATGGCGATGCGCTGGCGCTGGCCGCCCGAGAACTGATGGGGATAGCGGGTGGCGTGCTCGGCGCCGAGGCCGACCTGTTCGAGCAGTTCACGCACGCGCGTCTGACGCTGCTTGCGGTCGGGCATGAGCTTGTGGATGTCCCAGCCTTCGGAAATCAGCTGGTAAACCGACATGCGCGGATTGAGCGACTGGGTGGGGTCCTGGAACACCATCTGGATCTGCCGGCGCACGCCCAGCAGCTCGCGCGGGCTGAGCTTGAGCAGGTCCTGCCCCTTCCAGAACGCCGCTCCGCTGTCGGCGGTTTCGAGACGCAGGATCGAGCGGGCCAGGGTGGATTTGCCCGAGCCGCTTTCACCGACAACGGCAAGGGTCTGGCCGCGCGCCAGCGTCAGGGATACGCTCTTGAGGGCGGTATATTGCCCGTAGGTCTTGCAGAGGTCGCGCGCTTCGAGCAGCACCGGCGCTTGCGCGTCGAGCAGGCGGATCTCGCCCTTGCCGGGGGCCGAGCCGATCAGCTTGCGCGTATAGGCGTGCTGGGGGTTGTGGTAGACATCGTGGACCGTGCCGGCCTCAACGATCTGGCCGCTATTCATGACGACAACACGATCGGCAATTTCGGCGACGACCCCAAGGTCATGGGTGATGAGCACGAGACCCATGCCGGTTTCGGCCTGCAATTCCTTGAGGAGCGCGAGCACATCGGCCTGGATGGTGACGTCGAGCGCGGTGGTGGGCTCGTCGGCAATCAGGATATCGGGCTTGAGCGCCAAAGCCATGGCGATCATCAGGCGCTGGCGCTGGCCGCCCGAGAACTGATGGGGGTATTTGCGCACGGCGTTTTCGGGTTCGGGAATACCGACCCGGGTGAGGAGATCGAGCGTGCGGGCGCGTGCTTCGGCGGCCGAGCGGCCATGGGCGGTCATCACCTCGCCGATCTGCCAGCCCACCGGGTAAACCGGGTTGAGATGGCCCAGCGGGTCCTGAAAGATCATGGCGATGCGCTTGCCATTGATGGCGCGGCGCTGCTCGTTGCTCATCGTCAGCAGGTTCTTGCCCTCAAAGAGGATCTCGCCCGAGGTGATATGGGCGGGGGGCATATCGAGGATGTTGAGTACGGCCGAGGCGGACACCGACTTGCCCGAGCCGCTTTCCCCGAGGATGGCGAGGGTTTCGCCGCGATTGACTGACCAGGACACATTGCGCACGGCATGAACGGTGCCGCGAGCGGTGTGGAAATCAACCGACAGGTTGTGAACCGAAAGCAGGGCCTCAGGCATCGGTGGTGCTCCGCGCTTCAAGGCGCCAGCGCTGGGCGGGATCGAGCGCGACGCGCATCCAGTTGGACAGGAGATTGAGGGCAAGTGTGGTGATGACGATCAGCAGGCCCGGCCAGAAGGCCAGCCACCAGGCCGAGGTCAGATAGGGGCGGCCCTGCGACACCATCAGGCCCCAGGTGATGTCAGGCGGCTGGATGCCGATGCCGAGGAAGGACAGCGAGGATTCGGCCAGCATCACAAAGGCGAAGTCGAGCGTGGCGATGGTGACGAGCGTGGGCGCAACCACCGGCAGGATATGGCGGAGGATAATGCGGCGGTTGGAGGCGCCCATCACCACGGCGGCCTGCACGAACATGCGCTGGCGTACTTCGAGCACTTCGGCGCGGGTCGTGCGCAGATAGATGGGGATGCGGGTGATAGCCAGAACCAGGATCATGTTGGGGATGGAGGGGCCCAGCACGTAAAGCACGATCACCGCGATGAGGAGCGAGGGGAAGCTCATGATGACGTCGGCAAGGCGCATGATGGCCTGGGAGACATGCTTGCCGAGATAGCCGGCGAGCAGGCCCAGCACCGCGCCCACCAGCATGGCGACGGCCACGGTGCCGGCGGCAACCAGCATGGTCGAGCGCGCCGCGACAACGAGGCGCGCGAGCATGGGGCGGCCAAGGCTATCGCCGCCCAGCACAAAGGCCCAGCCCCGCGCGAGGTCAAAGGGCGGGCTGTTGCGGCCGCGCAGGTTCTGGCTCGAGGCGAGATCGCCGAGCAGCATGGGGCCGAACACGGCAAAGAGGACGATGATCAGCAGTACGATGGCCGACACAAAGGCCAGCTTGTCGCGCCAGAGCATGGAGAGCAGCGGCCAGTGGCGCTGTTTTTCGCTGGGGGCGGGAGTGACGGTCGAAAGGTCCGACATGGCGCGCCTCCTCAGTGCCGAATGCGCGGATCGAGCAGGCCATAGGCGAAGTCGATCAGGATGTTCATGAGGAAAATGGCGATGGCGGTGACCATGATGGCGGCGAGTACGACGTTGAAATCGCGCTGCAGGATGGAGTCGATCATGAGCTTGCCGATGCCGGGGAAGCCGAAAATGGTTTCAACGATCACCGCGCCGTTGAGCATGGCGGCGGCCTGGTCGCCGATCACGGTGATCACGGGCAGCATGGCATTGCGCAGGGTATGGACGAAAATGATGGGGAGGTTGCGCACGCCCTTGGCCTTGGCCGTCTTGACATAGGGGGCGCTCAGCGCCGCGAGCATGGAGCCGCGCACCACCTGCACGATGAGCCCGAAGGGGCGCACAAACAGCACGGCAATGGGCAAGATCCAGTGCCAGGGCGTGCCGACGCCCGAAGTGGGCAGCCAGGCCAGGTTGATCGAGAAAATGACGATAGCGACGATGGCGATCCAGAAATCGGGGGCCGAAGCGCCGATCAGGGAGATGATGGACACCAGCCGGTCAAAGAACCCGCCGACATTGAAGGCGGCCAGGGCGCCCAGGATGATGGAGGCCACGACAACCAGCGCCATGGTGATCAGCGCCAGCGGCAAGGTCCAGGCATAGGCTTCCAGCACCACATCGATGGCCGGACGCGCCTTGCGCAGGCTTTCGCCGAAATCGAGATGCAGGAAATCCCAGACATAGCGGCCGAACTGTTCCATCAGCGGCAGGTCCAGGCCGTTGATGGCGCGGAACTGCGCCTTCATTTCCTCGGTCGCATCGATGGGCAGGAACAGGGCTGCCGGATCACCGGTGAGGCGGGACAGGAAGAAGACCAGCACGAGCAGGCCCAGGAGCGACAGCAAGCTGGCGATGGCGCGCTGCGAGATCAGTTTGGTCATGGCCGATCATCCGGTTGGAAGCGAAAGACGATGCCGGGGTTGGACCCGGCACCGCAGAGGTTGGCAGTCGTGGCGGCTTACTTGAAGCCGATTTCCGAGAGCTGCAGCTGCTGGTTGGTGGCGATGGTGGGCGTGAAGTCGAGACGCTCACTGACGCGGCTATGGCCAACCATGTGGAAGAGGAGCGCATCGGCAACCACTTCGTCATGGACATAGGCAAACAGCTCGGACCAAAGGGCAGCGCGTTCCTCACCGGTAGCGGCAGTGGCGCGCTCGATCAGATCGTCCGCCTTGGGGTCGGAGATGCCCGACTGGGTGCCGTTGCTGTGGTACTTGAAGTACATCGAGAATACCGGGTCGCCGCGCGAATTGTCGTGCTGGGCGACAACCAGCTGGGCAGGACGGCCTTCGGGATAGGGCTTGGAGTAGTACTGCTCGTGCTCGGCCACTTCCACCATGCGCAGGCTGGCATTGAAGCCCACTTCGTTGAGCATCTGCACCAGGGCTTCGCCGACTTCGGTGACATGGGGGAAGTTCTCGGTGCGCGCGATCACCTCGATGGGCGCCTTGATGTTGACGCCTTCGGCCTCGGCCTCCGCGAGCCAGGCCTTGGCTTGTTCGGGGTCATAGGCATGGGGCTCAAGGTCGGCGTTCCAACCAAGCGTCGTCGGCGGGACCATGGCGGTGGCGAGTTCAGTGCCGGCGGCGAGCACGGTGCCGATGAAGGCCTCGCGGTCGATGGCGGCGTTCAGCGCCTTGCGGACGCGCAGGTCACCCATGGGCTCGACGGTCTGGTCGATGCGCAGATAGACGGTTTCGGAATTGGGATAGGTGAAGTCGGTCGCCGGGTTGGTGGCTTCCACTTCGGTGATCTGGGGGGCGATATCGGCTTCGCCAGTTTCCACCATAGCCGCGCGCACGGCGGGCTCGGAGCGGAACACATAGGTGGCCGAGGTCACGGCCGGAGCCTCGCCCCAGTAATCGTCGCGGCGGGTCAGCACGATCTGCTGTCCGGCGGTCCAGTCAGTCATGGCATAGGGGCCGGTGCCGATCGGCTCACGCACAAATTCCATAGGCGTTTCGGAGGGCACGATGGTCACGAGCGACATCAGCAGCGGCAGAATGGGCTGGGCGGGCTCGGCCTTGACGTCGATGGTGTTGTCATCGACCACGGTGAAGGTCAGGTCGGTGTCGGCGAAATAGCGCGCGCTTTCGCAGGTCAACTGGTCGCTGAACACGCGGTCAAAGGAGTGCTTGACGTCGGCAGCGTCAAAGCTGGTGCCGTCCGAGAAGGACACGCCCTGGCGCAGCTTGAACTGCCAGGTGCCGTCGCCTTTGTCTTCCCACGATTCCGCCAGGCGCGGCATCAGACCCTTGTCGCCGCGCACATCGAGCTCGGTCAGGGTTTCGCTGATGTTCTGGAGCACGACGCGGCCGATATTGGACCGGGTGGCCATGCAGGGATCCACCAGGTCGAGCTCTTCGCTCAAGACCACGGTGATATCGGTATCGGACTGCGCCATTGCCGGGGCAATCGCGGTGGAAGCCAGCAGAACGCCGACCAGAATGCGTTTGAAGATCAATTCTACCTCCCTAAGGCAGCTTGCGGATGGATGAACGCCGCTGCGAAGCGCTCCCGCTCGTTCCTCCGGACGCGCCGATAACAGTCGGCTTGCCGTTGGCCGGCACTATCTAGCGCTGTCATGGAGTTGTCAAACGAATTTGGGCGAGTGCCGCTGCGGCGTTCCGTTCTCCGATATAAGACGCTGATTACAAACAACAATCTTGGCACCCCTTAGACTTGTCCGTGTGAGATGTGGCAATAATAACTTGACAACATGGATTGTCCCGCCGAGTTTGCGGCAACCAAAACCGTGGGGAGAGACATGACTCCAGACCAAATCGCCGCTCGCATGACGGGGGAGATCCTGCCCGGGCAGGACGGCTTGCTGGAGGCCTATCTGCCTTCGCCCATGGTGCAGAACCATGCCGCCTTCATCGAGCGCCTGGAGGGTGGCACGCTGGCTTGCCTGTGGTTCGGCGGCACGCTCGAGGGGAAGTCCGACATCTCCGTGTTCGGCTGCACGCTGGCGCCCGGCGCCGAGCGCTGGTCCGAGCCGGCGCAGCTGAGCAATGATCCCGAGCGCTCCGAGCAGAACCCGGTGCTGACGCGTAACGAGCGCGGCCAGTGGCAGCTGTTCCACACCGCCCAGCCCGCTGGCAACCAGGACGAGTGCCTGCTGCGGGCCCGCCCGATCACGCTCGAAAATGGCCTCCTCGCCGGAGGCGAGCCGCGGCTGGTCGATCTGCCCTTGGGTACGTTTGTGCGCGCCCGCTTTGTGCGCCGCGCCGATGGTGCCTGGATGATGCCGGTGTTCCGCTGCATCCCACGCCCCGGGCAGCGCTGGAACGGCAGCCATGATACCGCGGGCGTTGCCGTCAGCCATGACGATGGCGAGAGCTGGCAGCTGACCGAAGTGCCCGGCTCCATCGGCTCGGTGCATATGACCATCGTGCCGCTCGATGGCGAGCACATGGTGGCCTTTTATCGCCGCCGGCAGTCGGACTTCGTGCACCGCTCGGAAAGCCTTGATGGTGGCCTCACCTGGTCGGCCCCCGAGCCGACCGATGTGCCCAACAACAATTCCTCGATCAATGTGGTGCGTCTGCGCGATGGACGGCTGGCCATGGTGTGCAACCCCGCATCCGCGGCCACTTCAAGCGATCGGCGCGTCTCGCTTTATGACGAGATCGAAGCGGGCGACGATCGGCCCGACGCCACGGGCGGCTGCCAGCCGATCTGGGGCGTGCCGCGCGCGCCTCTGAGCCTCTGCGTCTCGAGCGATGGCGGGCTGACCTGGCCCCTTCGTCGCGTCATCGATGACAGCCCCGGCACGTGCCTGTCCAACAATTCGGAAGACGGCCGCAACAAGGAATTGTCCTATCCCTATCTGCTGGAGGGCGAGGATGGGGCGATCCATGTCGCCTACACTTATTTCCGGCGGGCAATCAAATATGTCCGGCTGCCCCAGGGCTGGATCGATGGAGGCGCTGCATGAGCGATGTAATCGGCATTACCATGGGCGACCCCGCCGGGGTCGGACCCGAGATCAGCGTGCGCGCGCTCAGCGAGATGAGCCCCGAGGACCGGGCGCGCACCCGCATCTATGGCGACCGGGCGACGCTGGAGCTGGCGCTGGCCGCCACCGGCGTGACGCTCGATCTTGATGGCGTGGTGGAAGACCTGCCGATTGAAGGCGGGCCGCTGCCCTGGGGCAAGCTCGATCCGCGCGGCGGCGACGCCGCCTTCCGCTTCATCGAAAAGGCAGTGCGCGATGCCGAAGCCGGCCGCATCGGCTGCATCGTGACGGCGCCGATCAACAAGGAAGCGCTCAACCTGGCCGGGCATCACTATGATGGCCATACCGGCATGCTCGCGGCCCTGACGGGGCAAAAGTCGGCCTTCATGCTGCTCGCTTCCGAGCGGCTCAAGGTTATCCATGTCTCCACCCATGTGTCGCTCAAAACAGCGATCGACCGGGCGACGCCCGAGCGGATCCTCGCGACCATCCGCGCCGGCAACGAGCATCTCAAGCGCATCGGCTACGCCAAACCGCGGATTGCCGTTGCGGGCATCAATCCCCATTGCGGGGAAGGCGGTTTGTTCGGCACCGAGGACGATGTGCAGGTGGCTCCCGCCGTCGCCATGGCCCGTGCGGAAGGCATCGAAGTGCAGGGGCCGATCTCGGCCGATACGGTTTATCACCGCGCCTATAATGGCGGGTTCGACCTCGTGATCGCCCAGTATCACGATCAGGGGCATATCCCGATCAAGCTCGTGGCCTTCGATACCGCGGTCAATGTGTCGCTGGGCCTGCCGATCGACCGCACTTCGGTGGACCATGGCACGGCCTTCGACATTGCCGGCACCGGCAAGGCCAACCACACCAATATGAATGCCGCGATCGCTTATGCGCGTCGCCTTGTTGCGGGAAAGAACACATGAATACGGCCCTGAACCTGCCCATCCATGGGGTGTTCTGCGCTTCGGCCACGCCGGTTGCGGCGGATGGCACGCCTGACCACGCTGCGTTCGCCGCCCATTGCGATGCGCTGCTCGATGAGGGTTGCGACGGCATCGCACTATTGGGCACGACGGGAGAGGCCAACAGCTTTTCCATTGCCCAGCGCCAGGCGCTGCTCGAGCAGGTGATCAGCAGCGGCATCGATCCGCAGCGCCTGCTGCCCGGCACTTCGCAGACCAATGTGCCCGATACCGTGACCCTCGTGCGCCATGCCGTGGATGCGGGGGTCAAGGCCGTCGTGGTGCTGCCGCCCTTTTACTACAAGGGGGTAAGCGACGAGGGTCTGTTTCGCTTTTATGCTGAGGTGATCGGGGCCGTGGGCAGCGATGCGCTGCGCGTCGTGCTGTATCACATCCCGCCCATCGCTCAGGTGGGCTTGTCACTCGAATTGGTGGGCCGGCTGCGCGAGGCGTTCCCGGGCGTGATCGTCGGCATCAAGGACAGCTCGGGCAAGCTCGAGAGCATGCAGGCTTTCGCTGGCGCCTTCCAGAATTTCTCGGTGCTCTCGGGCGCCGATCCCTTCATGCTGCCGCTGCTGCAGTCGGGCGGGGCGGGGTGCATCACCTCCTCGTCCAATTTGATCGGGGCGCATCTGCGCGTCGTTTTCGATGGCTGGCACGATCCGGCGCAAGCCGAGCAGGTGGCCCGGGCGCAGAGCCGGATCGAGGCCTGGCGCAATCTCTCCAATGCCTATGTGCAGCTGCCCACGATCAAGGCGATGCTGGCCAAGCGGCGCGGTCATCCCGGCTGGACGCGCGTGCGCCCGCCGCTGGTGGAGCTCGACGCGGCTCAGCTCGAAACTGTTTGGGGCCAGATGGCCGAACTTGAGGCGCAGGACAATGGCTGAAGCCACTCTTTCCATGGCACGGCCGATTACCTTGCTGCAGCCGGCGGGGCTGGAAATCGGCGCCGGCGCGATCAGCAAGCTCGGCGAATGGGCCGGCGCGTTCAGCCGCGTCTTCGTTGTGGCAATGCCGCCGACGGAGGGTTTTGTCGAGCGGATCGGCCTTGCCGGTGAGTTGCAAGTGTTTGTCGACCTGCCGCCCGAGCCGGACCTGCCGGCGGTGGAGCGGGTGCTGGCCGCCGCTCGCGCCTTCAAGCCCGATCTCGTGATCGGGTTGGGCGGCGGCTCGGTAATGGATGTCGCCAAGCTCGTGGCCGTCCTGTGGGACAGCTCGGAAACCATTCTTGATGTGGTGGGGCCGGGCAAGGTCAAGGGCCGGCGCACCGCATTGGCGCAGGTGCCGACCACTTCGGGCACCGGCTCGGAAGCGGGCATCCGCGCGCTCGTCACCAATCCCGAGACGCTGGCCAAGCTCGCGATCGAAAGCCAGTTCATGCTGGCCGACCTCGCCATTCTTGATCCGGAGCTGACCTATTCGGTGCCTTCGGCGGTGACGGCAGCGACGGGCGTTGATGCGCTGGCCCATTGCGTTGAGGCCTTCACCAATATCAAGGCCCATCCGCTGATCGATGGCTATGCGCGGCTGGGGATCGAACTGGTCGGGCGCTATTTGGCGCGGGCCGTGGCCGATGGTTCAGACACCGAAGCGCGGGCCGGCATGATGCTCGCCTCCTATTATGGCGGGATCTGCCTCGGGCCCGTGAATACGGCGGCTGGGCATGCGCTCGCTTATCCGCTGGGCACGCGGCTCAAGCTGCCCCATGGCCTCGCCAATGCGATCATTTTTCCGCATGTGCTGGCCTTCAACCAGCCTGCTCAGCCGGAAAAGACTGCCGAGATCATGGCCTTGCTTGGCCTGCCGGCAGCAGAAAACCCAGAAGCGGTGCTGGCCGGGGCGATGCAGTTCTGCCGGCAGCTGGGGGTCGAGATGGGCCTTGGCGCCCATGGCGCCGAAGGGGCGGCCTTGCCGGACTGGGCGGTCGAGGCCCATGCCATTCGCCGGCTGATGGACAACAATCCCCGCACGATGACCGCCGAGGATGTGCTGGCCATCTACCAGGCGGCACTGAACTGACGTTTGCGGCGCCGGGCAAGACCCGGCGCTGCGCGATCAAACCACGCGGCGGCCCTCGGCATCGACCACCACTTCCCCATCTTCCTTGGTGAAGGGGCCGATCGCCGGGTTCTCCAGAATCTCGAGCACGAGCTCGGAGGGGCGGCACAGGCGGGTGCCCTTGGCAGTCACCACAAAGGGCCGGTTGAGCAGGATCGGGTGCGCCGCGATGGCGTCCAGCATGGCCTCCTCATCGACTAAAGGGTCCCCAAGCCCCAGCGCGTCAAAGGGCGTTCCCTTCTGGCGCAGCGCCTCACGCAGCGTCAGGCCAGCATCGGCAACGAGCTGGCGTATCGCGGCGCGGTCTGGTGGGGTTTTCAGATATTCAACCACGTCCGGCTCGACGCCGCTTTGGCGGATCATGGCGAGGGTGTTACGCGAGGTACCGCAATCGGGATTGTGGTAGATGGTGACGCTCATATCGTTTCGGGCTCCTGCACCAGGATGACGCCGAATTCGGCCTCAACGCCCGCGCGGACGCGTTCGCTGATCTCCGCAATATCGGCATAGGTGGCGCCGCCATGATTGACCACGACAAGGGCGTGCCGCTCGGACACGCCGGCGCCGCCAATGCGCAGGCCCTTGAAGCCGCTCTGCTCGATCAGCCATCCCGCCGATAGCTTGCTGCGCCCATCGGGCTGCGCATAAGCGGGCGCGGCGGGATAGGCGGCGCGAATGCGCTCGAGCGTCAAGGAATCCACCACCGGGTTGTGAAAGAAAGAGCCGGCATTGCCGGTCTGGGTCCAGTCGGGCAGCTTGGAGCGGCGCAGCGCCACGACGCGATCCATGACCGCCTGGGGGCTGGCATCGGATGGCAGCTCGGACAGGCCGGCATAGCCCAGATTGGGCGTCCAGGCGCGGGGCAGGGCAAAGCGCACTGCGGAAACGATGAAGCGGTCGGGATCGCGCTTGAAGAGGCTTTGCCGATAGCTGAAGGCGCAAGCGGCCGCGTCGAGTTCGACAAAGCGCTGCTCATGCGTGTCATAGGCGGTGAGCGACGCGAAGCGGTCCGCCAGTTCAAGCCCATAGGCGCCGATATTTTGCACCGGGGATGCCCCGACCGTGCCCGGGATCAGCGCCAGGTTCTCGAGCCCGGGCAGGCCGCTCGCGACCGTATGAGCGACGAACTCGTGCCAGTTCTCGCCGCCCCCGGCCTCGATGATGGTGTGCTCGGCGGTTTCGTCGATGATCTGGCGGCCCGTGATCGCCATCTGCGCGACAATGCCCTCGAAGCGCGGGCGCAGCACGACATTGCTGCCCTGACCGAGAATGCGCAGCGGCAGGCCCAAATCCTTGGCCGCGTCGAGCAGGGCGGGAATATCGGCGGGCGTGTTGATCGTCGTGCCAAAGCGCGCCTTGGCTGACAGGCCAAAGGTGTTGCAGGGTCGCAGGTCGAAGTCGGGAATCAATTGCATCGGCATACCCGCTAGCGGGCCTTGATGGTTTGAGCAAGGCTCCGCGTGGCAACGGAGGTGGCCCGCCGACTTGACCGAGGTCAAGGTCGCCCCGCCTTGGCCTTGCTAGTCTGGTGTGGTGGCCCTGTGAGCTGGCCCGCAACGGGAGTGGCAGATGAAGGATATTGTGGTTCAACTCACCGGGTCCCCCGAGGACGAGTTTCGCCTGACCACCGCCGAAACAATTGCCCGCAGCTTCGAGGCGCACCTGACGGGGCTTCTGGTGCATATGCGGCCCGAGATTTTTGCCGGGCCCGAAGCGTCACTGGGCTTGATGTTGCAGGAAATGATCAACGAGGCCGAGCGGCTCACGCGCGAGCGGCAGGCAGCACTCGAGGATCGTCTCGACAAGATGGGATTGCCCACCGAGCTGCGCGTGGTTTCGGGTTTTGCCGGGACGGTGGGCAGTCAAATGGCGGCCGAGGCGCGGACCGCCGACCTTTTCGTTGGCACCAGGCCCTATGGGGAAGGAGCGCAGGATTCCCAGATCGAGGAGGCCGTGTTGTTTGAATCGGGCACCGGCTGCTTGTGGCTGCCGCCGATGAAAGCTGCCGCGAGCGCGCTCGATATGGTGCTGGTGGCGTGGAAAGACACACGTGAATCATCGCGAGCGGTCAAGGATGCGCTGCCGCTGCTCAAACTGGCGGGGCGGGTCGTCGTCGCCATGGTCACCGATGAGGCGGGTGAAGCCAGCGGCGTGGTCGAGGGCGGCGATATTGCCCTCTATCTCAGCCGGCATGGGGTGGCGGTGGAGCTCCGGGAGATCGCCGGCTGGCGCAATGCCGCCGAAGCGATCCAGAACGAGGCGGAAAAGCTGCGCGCCCAACTGATTGTTGCCGGTGCTTATAGCCATTCGCGCATGCGCGAGCGCCTGCTAGGCGGCGTCACCCGGGTGTTGCTGAGTGAAGCGGTGATCCCGGTGTTCATGTCCCGCTAGGGCAACTGGCAGCAAATCACGCCCGGGCCGCGCGCCCGCTTTTCCCCCCCAACTACCCTGGTGCTGATGTGTTGAACCAAGCCGAACTCGCCGCCCGGATCCGCCGCCCCGAACTGCTCGAGCGCATTTGCACGGCGCGCGAAGCGGCCGACCGGCTGGGTAATGGCATGCTGGTGGGCATGAGCGGGTTCACGCGCGCCGGGGACGCCAAGGCGGTGCCGCTGGCCATGGCGGAACGGGCAGCGCTTGACCCGTTCACGATCACCCTCATTACCGGGGCCTCGCTGGGCCATGACGTCGACCGGGTGTTGACCGAAGCGGGCGTTTTGGCGCGCCGCATGCCGTTCCAGGTGGATACAACGCTGCGCGCCGCCATCAACCGGGGCGAGGTGATGTTTATCGACCAGCACTTGAGCGAAACGGTGGAGCATCTGCGCTCGGGGCAACTTGGGGTGATGGACTACGCCATTGTGGAGGCGGCAGCGATCACCGAGACCGGGGGCATCGTGCCTAGTACCTCGGTGGGCAATTCGGCCAGCTTTGCCGTTCTGGCCAAAAAGCTCATCGTCGAGATCAACCTCGCCCAGCCCCTGGCCCTCGAAGGGCTGCACGACATCTATTTCCCCTCCAAGCGCCCCACGCGCCTGCCGATCCCGATCGTTGCCGTCGATAGCCGGGTGGGCCTGCCTTATGTGCCGATCGATCCCGACAAGATCGTGGCGATTGTCTTGACCCATACTGCCGACAGCGCGTCCAACAATGAACGGCCCGATGCCGATACCAACGCCATCGCGGATAAGCTTATCGGCTTGCTGGAAAGCGAAGTGGCCGCCGGACGGCTTGATCTGTCATTGCAGCCGCTGCAGGCGGGGATCGGCACCATCGCCAATGCAGTGCTGGCGGGGTTGGGCGATGGGCCGTTCCATCACCTCAAGATGTATTCCGAGGTGCTGCAGGATTCCACCTTTGATCTGTTTGATACCGGCAAGCTGGTGTTTGCCTCGGCCTCGTCGATCACCCTGACGGCGGAATGTGCGGGGCGCGTCTTCACCAATCTTGACCGTTATCGCGATCGGCTGGTGCTGCGGCCCCAGGAAATGAGCAACCACCCCGAAGTGGTGCGGCGGCTCGGGATCATCGCGATCAACACCGCGCTCGAGTTCGACCTTTATGGCAATGTGAACTCCACCCATGTGAACGGCACCCAGATGATGAATGGCATCGGCGGCTCGGGGGATTTTGCGCGCAACGCTTATCTGTCGATCTTTGTGACGCGATCCATGGCCAAGGGCGGCACGATCTCTTCGGTGGTGCCGATGGTGAGCCATGTGGATCACAGCGAGCATGACGTCGATGTCGTCATCACCGAATGTGGCCTCGCCGATCTGCGAGACCTGGCGCCGCGCGAGCGGGCCCGCGCCATCATCGACAATTGCGTGCACCCCGACTACCGGGCGCAGCTCGAGGATTATTTCACGCGCGCCAGCGCCCGGGGCGGGCATACGCCCCATCTGCTGGAAGAAGCACTGTCCTGGCATCAGCGCCGCATGAGCACGGGCAGCATGCTCGCGGGCTGAGGGCTGGGGCCGCGGCGATAGCGGCCCCTTGTTTGTGCTTAGTTTAGCTCCAGCTGGGCGATGGTGGCGAGCATGCCATCGAGCAGGGTTGCGGCCACCGGATCAACGCCGGGCGGGTCCTGCATCACCCGGAAGGTGGTGGCAACCAGCGCGCCGCGCCCGATCCGGCGCTCGATGATGGTGGCCGCTGGCTTATGCACCCAGCCCACGACCAGCCCGGCATGCACGAGGCCGTCATATTCCCAGTCGCGCATGCCCCCGAGCACATGGCGGGGGACGACCCGGTCATAGGCGATGTCCAGCATGGGGCCGCCGGGCAAGGCCGCAAAGGCAACATTGCGCTTGATCCAGCTGAAATTGGCGATCCAGTCGCCGCGCCAGATCGTGCCCTGGCGCGGGTGGAGCGCGATATTGGGCAGCTGGGTTTCAAAGCCCATATGCAGGCCCGGCTGTTCGTCCTCAACCGGCATGTTGGGCGGTTCGCGCCGGGGCGCATCGGCGCGCAGGTTCTTTTTTTCCTGCAGCTTGGGATGGGCTAGCACCAGATAACGCGCGCCAAAGCGCATTGCCTCGATGTCCTGGGCGTCGAGCATGGAAACAACGGTCACATCGGCATGGGCGGCCGATACGATGCTGTAGCCAAGGCCCTGCAGGAAAGCAGCAAGACTGCCGTCCCGAGTATGAAGGCGCAGCTCGCGCTGGGATTGGCGCGGGGTGAAGACCGAAAGGTCGACGCTGTTGCGCGCCAGTTCCTGCTCGCCAATGCGCAAGGCGAAAGACAGCGTCGCGATCCGGTTGCTGTCATAGCCCGGCAGTTGCAGCTCGGTTGGGGTGAGATCGATCACTTCCAGTGCGTCCGCCTGGGGGACGGGGATGGTGCCCGAGGGGCCATCGGCGAGCGACCAGTGGAGGATCGCGCCGGCCGGCAGGCGGGTGCCCCCGGTGGCGATGGACAGGCCAAAGCTGAACTTTTCGCCGGCCCAGCCGGAATAATGCAGGATATTGGGCACGATCACGAGATCGGCGTTGATCTGGGGGAAGCGCTCGTGGAACACGCGCGGATTGCGCCGGATGTCGAGGAGCCCATTGGCTTCCCAATGCACATCGGTGATCTCGGTGATCACATAGCCCTGGATGGGCTGGCGGGCCCGCATCGCCTCGATCTGGTATTTGAGATTGTCGAACTGGTACCACTGCACCTTTTCGATAAAGGCATCGAAGCTGCCGAACACTTCATCGAGATGGTAGGCGGCGAAACGGTTCTGCAGGCCATGGGGATAGGCGGAGTTGTCGCCCCAGCCAAAGCCGGTTTCCATCCACCAGGGCTCCGACCCATCGGGGTTGGCGACCTCGGCAGGCCGGGGCAGTCCCCAGACGCCGAATTCCGAAACGATCAGCGGTTCCTTGCCCGTGCGTTCGGCATCGCCATGGGGCGAAAAGGTCCAGTCGGCCCCGGCTGCGAACTCTTCGGTCAGGCGCTCCCATTCGGTGCGACGCTCGGGCACGGAGCGATAATAATGGTAGTCATTGAGGTCGGTCTTGATGTGGAAATTGGGAATGCAAGGCGAGTTGTCGACCACAAGGCGGGTGGGGTCGAGCGCCTTGAGCCAATCAAAGGTTTCCTTGAGCCAGGCGCGGTGGTCGGCGTTTTCCACCAGCCGCGTGCCCCAGTCTTCGTTGATGATGGTCCAGCAGATGATGGAGGGGTGGTTGCCGTCGCGCTCGAGAATGCCCTTCATCGTCTGGCGCAGCCGCTCGGCCGAAGCCAGGGTCAGGGTCGCAACATTGGGGATTTCGGTCCAGATCAGCATGCCCATCCGGTCCGCCACTTCATAGTAGCGCGGGTCGGGCACCTTGATGTGGCAGCGCAGGAGATTGAGGCCCAACTCCTTGGATTTGCGGAAATGGTCCTCGATGAACTCGAGCGAAGGCGGGGTGCAGATGCCGTCGGGATAATAATCCTGGTCGAGCGCGCCGCGCATATAAAGCGGCTCCCCATTAAGGAACAGCTTGCCATCGCGCGACTCGATCTTGCGAAAGCCAAAGCTGTGCTCGGTGCGGTCGCTGACGCCCACCGGGATGCTGAGCTCGACTTGCAGGCGGTAGAGATGGGGGTGCTCCGGCGACCAAAGCAGCGGGTCCGTGATGGCAAGGCTGAACTCGCTTTGCCCGGCCGTGGCGTCGCCCGTTGCGGTTGCGACTACGGTGCCATCGTTCGCCAGCACGGAAAGGGCGACTTGTGCCGGGGCGGACAGTGTTAGGCGGGCGAGCACCGCGCCGGTATCTGGATCAGGGGTGATGGCGCAGCCGGTGAGATGGGCGACCCCGCGCCGCTCCAGCGTGACTGACTGCCAGATGCCGCCCAAGGGGCCGTACCAGCTTTGCTTGCCGTGAGGGATTTCGGAAAACGGAAAGTCCGGGTAGTTGCGCCGGTCGCCCGAGGGCAGGGTGACCGCGACCTCGAGCTGGTTCTCGCCCCTTGTGCCCGGCGGGAGCACGATCTCAAAGGGCAGGTAGCCGCCTTCATGGCTGCCCAGCGGCGTGCCATTGAGGCTGACTTCGGCGAAATAGCTCACGGCCCCAAAGCAGAGCACCAGCGTGCCGCCGTCCCAATCAGCGGGGACGGAAAAGCTGCGGCCATAAATGGCTCGCCCCGAGGCATAGCGCAGATCGGCGAACTCGGCCTGCCATGGGTTGGGCACATCAGCGGTGCGCGTTCGCCCGTCGCTCTCGTGCGTGAAGCTCCACTCACCATCAAGCGACAGAACTGCCCGCAGTCCTTCGCCCGCTTCAACCGCTGCTTGCGTCATGTTGTGCACTCCGGCCGGGCTGCGCTAATATCAGCTCGGGGTTTGATAATATTATTATCAGCTCTAGCGCTGGCGGAGTTCGCCGGCAAGAGGCTAAGCAAGCCGCACCATCCCACCCCTAGATTGGGTGCGGGGGAGCTTGAGGCAAGGAGAAGGCGATGGGCAAGCGCGCGACAATGACCGACATCGCCAATCACGCCGGGGTTTCGCAAGCCACCGTGTCGCTCGTGCTCAATGAGGTGGAGAATGCCCGGGTCGGGGCGGCCACCCGGCAGCGGGTGCTGGAAGCCGCCGATGCGCTCGGGTACCGCAAGACGCAGCGCCTGCACCGCTCACCAACCGGGGCCCGGGTGATCGGGCTGCTGATCGACGATGTGACGACGACCCCCTTTGCCGCCCAGTTCATCGAAGGGGCGCGCGACGAGGCGGCGCTGCATGATTGCATCGTCGCGGTGTTTTGTACCCGGCGCGACGAGGCGCTGGAAGAAGCGGCACTTGATCTCTTGGCAGCGACGCAATTGCAGGGGGTGGTTTATGCAGCCCTGGTGACCCAGGGGGTGACCCCGCCCGAGCGGCTGAAAGCTATCCCGACCATTTTGTTGAACTGCCACGATGGCGAGCGAAGGTTTCCTGCAGTGTTGCCGGGCGATGTGGCGGGCGCCTTTGCGGCCACCGAAGCCCTGCTCAAGGCCGGGCATCGCCGCATTGCGCATCTGGCGGGGGAAAGCTGGATGGAAGCGGCGCGGGACCGGGAGCTCGGCTATCGCCGGGCCCTCGCGAGCTGGGATGTGCCGGTGGACCCAGACCTCATCCTTGCGGGCGGGTTTACCGTGACGGGCGGGCGCGATCTCACCGCCCAGTTACTGGCGCTGCCCGAGCCGCCCACTGCCTTGTTTTGCTTTAATGACCGGATGGCGGTGGGTGCCTGCGACGCTATCCGCAATAGGGGCCTGCGCGTGCCCGATGATCTTTCGGTGATGGGTTACGACGACGAGGATCTGGTGCGCTATCTGCAGCCGCCGCTTTCGAGCGTGGTGCTGCCCCATGACGAGATGGCGCGCTGGGCGGTTGGGGCGCTGTTTGATGGGGCCGTCATCAAGGCGGAGCGGCCGGTGCGCATGAAAATGGATTGCCCGCTGGCGTTGCGCCAGTCGATCGCTCCACCGCGCGCCTTGGCACGAGGTGATGTCGGCCCTAGCGTCGGTTCTTGAGGACGATGGCGATGATGATGAGCACAAAGGCTGAAAGGCGCAGCAGGTAAAGCCAGCTGCGTTCTTCGGCCGGCAAGCCGGACAGCGCCAGCAGCGCCTGATTGGCCGCCAGCAGCCAGAACGCCGCTGCAAAGGCTGCAAACAGCAATTGGCGGGTGCGCACCCAGAAGCGCAGGAAAAACAGTCCGGAAACCACAAAGCCCATCGTGATCAGGCCGGAAACGAAGTCGAACATCGCCTACTCCGATTCCCAGACCAGACCGAAGATCAACACGCTGACCGCGGCCAGGGAAGCGGCATGCCGCCAAGCCCGCAGGTCGTATAGCGGGAAGATCAAGAGGTCAAACAGGACGATCACGCTGTTGAGGCTCAGAAACAGAAAGCAGATTCCGGCCCAGAACAGCAGGGGCGTGCGGCTGCGCCAGAACCCGCGCAACAGCAGCCAGGTGCAGGCGGTACTGGCCAGCATGCACAGCACGTAAATGGCAACCGGAATAGCCTCGTTCACTTGGATGGCTTTCTGAGCAGGAACGCGTCGGAAAAGGATTGCAGTTTGGCGTTGGACCGACCAACGATTATTCGGCGAATATAGTTGGGGCGGGCGCGATAGTCGCGCTCGAGCCTTGCCACAAAGCCGGCAATGTCGGGCGAGGCTGCTGAAAAGCGCAGCTTGCCCGGCTCGAGTTGCACCACCAGCCCCGCCTCAACCAGGCCCCGCACCGATTGGGCCACGACAAGTTCGCTGCTGCGCAGCTCGGTCACGAGGCTTGTCGTGGTCCAGCTACGCTCGGGCTGGGAATACAGCAGCAGCAAGAGCTCGAGCGACCAGACGGAGTCCAGACAGCTCTCGATCATCTCGACAAAGTCAGACTCAGATGGCGCGGGCGGGCTCATTGCACAGCGGTGTAGGAGCGGTCAACGCATGGATCAACCCTCACAGCGAGTTTCGTTTCGCTTTTAACAAATCCATGCCATCTGTTTGCGCTTGCGCTAGAAGGGTTTTGGCCGCCCGCAAGAGGCTGACTGGCCGCGATGAGGAGCACACTACCTTGACCATGACCGCCCCCACCCAACAGCTCGATCGCCGTCATATCCTCAACGCCCTGCGCGCCTTCCGGCGCGGCGATTTTTCGGTACGGCTGGACGGGGATTTCGACGGCATCGACTTCGAGATCGCCCAGAGCTTCAACGAAATCGTTGAGCTCAACGAGGCGCTGACCGATGAATTTGCCCGTCTGGGGCGCGTGGTGGGCAAGGATGGGCGCATCGGCGAGCGCGCGCATGTGCGCAATGCCAGCGGCAGCTGGGAAGCCAGCGTGCGCTCGGTGAACGAACTGATCGAAGACATGGTGCAGCCCACGGCGGAAGTGGCGCGCGTGATCGGGGCGGTGGCCAAGGGCGATCTCAGCCAATCGATGATGGAAGAGATCGATGGCCGTCCGCTGCGCGGCGAGTTCCTGCGCATCGGCAAGGTGGTCAACACCATGGTCGATCAGCTCAACAGCTTTGCCTCGGAAGTGACGCGCGTGGCGCGCGAAGTGGGCACCGAGGGCAAGCTCGGGGGTCAGGCGCAGGTCAAGGGCGTGGCCGGCACCTGGAAGGATCTCACCGACAATGTGAACTCCATGGCGGCCAACCTCACCAGCCAGGTGCGCAACATTGCCGAAGTGACCACGGCCGTCGCCAATGGCGATTTGAGCCGCAAGATCACCGTGGAGGTGAAGGGCGAGGTGCTCGAGCTCAAGAACACCATCAATACCATGGTGGACCAGCTCAACGCCTTTGCTTCGGAAGTGACGCGCGTGGCTCGCGAAGTGGGCACCGAAGGCAAGCTGGGCGGCCAGGCGCGCGTTGAAGGCGTCGGCGGCACCTGGAAGGACCTCACCGACAATGTGAACCTGATGGCCGAGAATCTCACCGGTCAGGTGCGCAACATTGCCGAAGTGACCACCGCCGTGGCCTCGGGCGATTTGTCCAAAAAGATTACCGTGGACGTGAAGGGCGAAATCCTCGAGCTCAAATCCACCATCAACACCATGGTGGACCAGCTCAATTCCTTTGCTTCGGAAGTGACCCGCGTGGCGCGTGAAGTGGGTACCGAAGGCAAGCTCGGCGGTCAGGCGCAGGTGCGCGGCGTTGGCGGCACCTGGAAGGATCTCACCGACAATGTGAACTTGATGGCGGCGAACCTGACCGGTCAGGTTCGCAATATCGCCGAAGTGACCACCGCCGTCGCGTCGGGCGATTTGTCCAAGAAGATCACCGTTGATGTGAAGGGGGAAATCCTCGAGCTCAAATCCACCATCAATACCATGGTGGACCAGCTCAATTCCTTTGCCGGGGAAGTGACGCGCGTGGCGCGCGAAGTGGGCACCGAAGGCAAGCTGGGCGGCCAGGCCGATGTGAAGGGCGTCGGCGGCACCTGGAAGGATCTGACCGACAATGTGAACCTGATGGCCGCGAATCTGACCGGTCAGGTGCGCAATATCGCCGAAGTGACCACCGCCGTGGCGCGTGGCGATCTGTCCAAAAAAATCACCGTGGATGTGAAGGGTGAAATCCTCGAGCTCAAGGACACCATCAATACCATGGTGGACCAGCTCAATTCCTTCGCCGGTGAAGTGACGCGCGTGGCGCGCGAAGTGGGTACCGAAGGTAAGCTCGGTGGCCAGGCCCATGTGGAGGGCGTGGCCGGCACCTGGAAGGATCTGACTGACAATGTGAACTCGATGGCGCAGAACCTGACCGGTCAGGTGCGCAACATCGCCGAGGTGACCACCGCCGTGGCCTCGGGTGACCTCAGCAAAAAGATCACCGTCGACGTGAAGGGGGAAATCCTCGAGCTCAAGAACACCATCAACACCATGGTGGACCAGCTCAACTCCTTTGCCTCGGAAGTGACGCGCGTGGCGCGCGAAGTGGGCACGGACGGCAAGCTCGGCGGTCAGGCGCAGGTGCGCGGCGTTGCCGGGACCTGGAAGGACCTGACCGACAATGTGAACGCCATGGCCGCCAACCTGACGGGCCAGGTGCGTAACATCGCCGAAGTGACCACCGCCGTGGCCTCGGGTGATTTGTCCAAAAAAATCACCGTGGCGGTGCGCGGGGAAATCCTCGAGCTCAAGGACACCATCAACACCATGGTGGACCAGCTCAACTCCTTTGCCTCGGAAGTGACGCGCGTGGCGCGCGAAGTGGGTACCGAAGGTAAGCTCGGCGGTCAGGCCCAGGTGCGCGGCGTCGGTGGCACCTGGAAGGATCTCACGGACAATGTGAACCTGATGGCGGCGAACCTCACCGGTCAGGTGCGCAATATCGCCGAAGTGACCACCGCCGTGGCCTCGGGTGACTTGTCCAAGAAGATCACCGTGGACGTGAAGGGCGAGATCCTCGAGCTTAAATCCACCATCAACACCATGGTGGACCAGCTCAACTCCTTTGCCGGCGAAGTGACGCGCGTGGCGCGCGAAGTGGGTACCGAGGGCAAGCTCGGGGGTCAGGCGCGAGTGGAAGGCGTGGCCGGCACCTGGAAGGACCTCACCGACAATGTGAACCTGATGGCGACCAACCTCACCAATCAGGTGCGCGGCATTGCCGAGGTGGTGACCGCGGTGGCCCAGGGTAACCTCAAGCGCAAGCTCGCGGTGGATGCCAAGGGCGAAATCGCCGCCCTTGCCGAAACCATCAACGGCATGATCGAAACCCTCGCGACCTTTGCCGACCAGGTGACCAATGTGGCGCGCGAAGTGGGTATCGAGGGCAAGCTCGGTGGCCAGGCGCGCGTGCCAGGCGCGGCGGGCCTATGGCGCGACCTCACCGACAATGTGAACCAGCTCGCGGCCAATCTCACCACCCAGGTGCGCGCCATTGCCGAAGTGTCCACTGCCGTGACCAAGGGCGATCTGACCCGCTCGATCTCGGTGGAAGCCTCGGGTGAAGTCGCCGCGCTCAAGGACAACATCAACGAGATGATCCGGAATTTGAAGGATCAGACCCTTAAGAATGCCGAGCAGGATTGGCTCAAGACCAATCTCGCCCGCTTTTCGCGAATGCTGCAGGGCGAGCGCGACCTCTCGACCGTGTCGCGCCTGATCATGAGCGAGCTCGCGCCGCTCGTGAACGCGCAATATGGCGTCTTCTATGTGACGACGCGCGAAGACAGCGAAACCCGGCTGGAACTCGCCGCCAGCTATGGGGCGGAAAGCCACGCCCAGATCCGCAGCCAGGTGGCGCTGCGCGAAGGGCTGATCGGGCAAAGCGCCGCTGACCGGCGCGTCATCATGCTCGACAATGTGCCGCCCGATTTCCTCAAGATCAGCTCGGGCCTTGGCTCGGCCGATCCGGCCAATGTCATCATCCTGCCGGCTCTCTTTGAAGAAGAGGTCAAGGCCGTGATCGAGCTCGCCTCGTTCAGCGAGTTCAACGACACCCATCAGAGCTTCCTCAACCAGTTGATGGAATCGGTGGGCATCGTGCTCAACACCATTGCGGCCACCATGCGCACCGAGGGGCTGCTCAAACAGTCCCAGTTGCTGACCGCCGAGCTGCAGTCGCGCCAGTCCGAACTCACGAAAAAGCAGGAAGAGCTGCACGCCACCAACGAGGAGCTGCAGGAAAAGGCACAACTGCTCGAAAACGAGAAAAAGCAGGTCGAGAACAAGAATCTCGAAATCGAAATGGCCCGCCGGGCGCTCGAGGAAAAGGCCGAACAGCTGGCGCTGACCTCCAAATACAAGTCCGAGTTCCTGGCCAATATGTCCCACGAGCTGCGCACGCCGCTCAATTCGCTGCTGATCCTGTCCAAGCTCCTCGCCTCCAACCAGCAGGGGAACCTGAACGACAAGCAGGTGGAATTCGCCCGCACCATCAATGCGGCGGGCACGGACCTGCTCAACCTCATCAACGACATTCTCGATCTCTCCAAGATCGAGTCCGGCACAGTTTCCATCGATATCGGTCATGTGAAGCTGACCCAGCTGCGCCAGCATATGGAGCGCACCTTCCGCCAGCTCGCCACCGACAAGGGGCTGAACTTTGCCATCGACATCGATCCGGCGCTGCCCGAAACCATGCGCACCGACGAAAAGCGGCTGCAGCAGGTGGTGCTGAACCTCCTATCGAACGCCTTCAAGTTCACCGCACAAGGGCAGGTCAAACTCCGCTTCGGCCTCGAAGCGGTGGATGCGCACGGCCAAGGCGGGAGTCGCATGCTCGCTGTCGCCGTCAGCGATACCGGCATCGGCATTCCCGAGGAAAAGCAGAAGCTGATCTTTGAAGCCTTCCAGCAGGCCGATGGCACGACCAGCCGCAAATACGGCGGCACTGGGCTTGGGCTCTCGATTAGCCGCGAGATCGCCAATCTCCTGGGGGGCGAACTCAAGGTGCAGAGCACGCCCGGCCAGGGCTCGACTTTCACCCTTGTCGTGCCCCTTGATGGCCCCGAAACGCTGGGCCTGCAGCATAGCCCCGCTGCGGTCGAGCCCAGTCCCGCGAGCCCAGCCAGCCCGGGGGAGGCGCCCGATGGCGACGATCGCAACACGATCCAGCCCGGCGACAAGGTGATCCTGATCGTCGAGGACGACCCGACCTTTGGCCGGGTGCTGCTGGATGTCGCCCGTTCCGCCGGGCTCAAGGGCGTACTGTCCAATGCCGGCTCGGGCACGTTGTCATTGGCACGCAAGACCATGCCCGACGCGATCACGCTTGATCTTGGGCTCAGCGACATCGATGGCTGGGTGCTGTTTGACCTGTTGCAGCACGATCCCAAGACCGCATCGATCCCGATCCACGTGATTTCGGGCGCCGAGCATGCGGCGGAGCTGACCGCCAAGGGCGCGGCCAGCGTGATGCTCAAGCCGGTTGATCCGCAGCAGCTGACGGCCGTGTTCGAGGCGATCAGCAGCAATCCGGAGCGCAATCATCGCCGTGTGCTCGTGGTAGACGCCGACGCCGAGCGGCGCCTGGCCACCACCGAGGCGATTCGGGACGGGCTGACCGCCGTCACCGCCGTGGCGCTGCTGCCGGCCAATAGCGATGAGGCGGCGCTGGATGGCTATGATCACGTCGTGGTCGCGATTGGCCGCTCCGCCAAGGACGACCAGGCCGCTCTTGGGCGGCTTGGCAGCCACGGGAGCGCAGTTCTGGGCAAGACGGTGATCTTTGGCGCCAATGCCGAAGCGCTGCTGGGCTCGGCGGCAAACAGCGCCCTTGCCGGCCTGCCGCGCGCCGAAAGCCTGTCCCAGCTGACCGAGCTCGTCGCGCGCCAGCCAGCGTCCGGCCCGGGCGAAAGCGATCGCGCTGCCACCCAGGATCTGGTGGGCACCAAGGTGCTGATCATCGACGATGACATCCGCAACATTTATTCGCTCACCAGCATGCTCGAAACCTGCGGCATCGAGGTGCTGCATGCTGAAAGCGGGCGCGAGGGCATCGCCATCCTCGAGCAAAATCCCGACACCCATATTGCCCTGGTCGACATCATGATGCCCGAAATGGATGGCTACGAAACCATGCGCACGATCCGGGGCCGCCTGGCCCTGGCGCATATTCCGCTGATCTCGGTCACCGCCAAGGCGATGAAGGGGGACCGGCAGAAATGCCTCGATGCAGGAGCGTCCGATTACATTGCCAAGCCGGTGGATCTTGATTTGTTGCTGGCCCTGCTGCGGGTCTGGGTCGCGCGTTCGCGGGAACGGAGCGCGGCATTGGGCATGACTGCGACGCGCGCATGACCGCGGGTTTGACCGAGCTGAGCGGAATGGAACTGGGCCGCCCTGGCGACGGCCTGGCCGGGGCGGCGCCGCGTCCGCGCGTGCTGGTGGTGGATGATGATCCGCGCAATCTCCTGGCGCTGAGCGAAGTGCTCCAGGATGTAGCCGAAATCGTCACCGCGTCCTCGGGCACCGAAGCGCTGCGATTCCTGCTCAAGGAGCAGTTCGCGGTGATCCTGCTCGATGTGCTGATGCCCGGGATCGATGGCTATGAAACGGCCAAGCTCGTGCGCATGCGCGAGCAGTCGCGCGACATCCCGATCATCTTCCTGACCGCGATCAACAAGGAAGATGCCCATCTGATGCGCGGCTATGACAGCGGCGCGGTGGACTTCGTGTTCAAGCCGTTCGATCCCACCATCCTGCGCTCCAAGGTGCAGATTTTTGTCAGCCTGTTTGAAAAAACCCGCGAGATCGAGCGTAATGCCGAGCGCGAGCAGGTGCTGCTGCACCAGGCGCTGCGCGCCCAGGCCGAAAAGCTGCGCACGGACCAGGCGCTGCGTGAAGCCGAAGAGCGCCAGGCCCTGCTGCTGCGCTCCCTGCCGCTTGCGGTTTATCAGGTCGAGGCCGGGGCCGGGGCGCCCAGCTTCATTGCCGGCGATATCGAGAGCCTGACCGGGTTTTCCCCCGAGGCCTTTGCCGAGGACGCAAGGCTTTGGCTCGGGCGCATCCACCCCGACGATCGCGACGGGGGCACTGACGCGGCAGGCGAGGCCTTCAAGCCGGGCGAGTATCGCTGGCAGCATCGCGACGGCTCTTATCGCGTGTTCGTGGATCAAAGGGTGCCGGTTTCCGGGCGGGATGGCATTCATGTCGGCACGCTGCGCGACATCACCGAACAGCGCCGGCTCCAGGACCAATTGCTGCAATCGCAAAAGCTCGATGCGATCGGCAAGCTGACCGGCGGGATCGCGCACGACTTCAACAATCTCCTCGCTTCCGTGCTGAGCGGGATTGGCCTCCTTGAGCGGCGCAGCGAACTTGATGAACGCGGTCGCAAGGTTTTGGGCATGATGCGCCATGCCGCCCAGCAAGGCGCGCATCTGGTTAATCGCATGCTGACCTTTTCGCGCCGGCAGAACCTGCAGCCCGAGGTGATCCGGATCGAGGCGGTGGCGCAGGCGCTTGATGGCCTGCTGGCGCCGGTGCTGGGCGGGCTCGTGACGCTGAGCTGGGAACTCGAGGCGGCGCTTTGGCCCGCCTTTGTGGACGGGGGCGAGCTTGAGCTGGCGCTGATGAATCTCGTGATCAATGCGCGCGATGCCATGCCGACGGGCGGCACGGTGACCATCACTGGCGTTAACCGGCACCTGCCGGTTGCCAGAGGGGACCTCAAGGCCGGCGATTACGTTGTGCTGTCGGTCGCCGATACCGGCACCGGCATTCCGCCCGAACTGCTGGAGCGGGTGCTTGAGCCCTTTTTTACCACCAAGGATGCCGGCAAGGGCACAGGCCTGGGCTTAAGCTCCGTGCTGGGCTTTGCCCAGCAGTCGGGGGGAACGCTGCTCACTTCAAGCGTTGTGGGGGCGGGCACGGTTATGGAGGTCTGGTTGCCGCGCTGCGCCGAGATCGCCCCCAGCCTGATCTCGGACGCGATCAGCGAGCCGGAACTGGCTGTCACCGCCGGGCAAACGATTTTGCTGGTCGATGACGCGGTGGGTTTGCGCGATCTTACCCAGATGCATCTGAGCGATGCCGGTTATGCGGTCACTTGCGCGGCGAGCGGCACCGAGGCGCTGGAGTTGATCCGGGGCGGGGCGGACCGCTTCGACGTCATTGTCACCGATTATGCCATGCCCAACATGTCCGGACTTGACCTGATCACAGCCGCGCGGGCGCAGCGGCCGCTATGGCCGGCCGTCATCATCAGCGGCTACGCCGATCTGGAAGACGTCGCTCGCCGGCCAGCCGATGTTCCGCTGCTGGCCAAGCCCTTTACCCGGGCCGCATTGCTGCAGGCGGTCCGCAATGTCGCCGTCCAGCGCTCGACGCACTAGCGGCGCTTAAAACAAGGCGGTCGGCGTCAGCCGGCCGCGTCGCGGACGGCGGCGGCGATTTCCGTGGTTGTGCGATTGGTGAGTTCCTTGGGCAGCTCCAGCATGATGCTGGCCGAAACGGTCTTGTGCATGGTTTGGCGCAGCTGACCCAGGGTCTGCGGATCGGCCGCGAGCACGAGATGCTCGAACTTGTTGGCCTGCTTCATTGTGTAAAGGGCTTCGGCCAGTTGCTTGGCGAAGGTCGCCTCGTCGGTCTGGCGGGGCGTTTGCTCTTCGGGGCGGACCCCGGACGGGCCTTCGCGGTCAAGGTTCTGTGGGGTGAGGCGCTGTTCTTCGGTCAGGCTCAGATTTGCCCTGATCCCATGGGTGCGCAGTAGCACGGCCTGGTGCCCATCAGCGACCACCACCAGCGTGCGCTGGGGAATGTAAATGATGTCGGACATGATTGATTTTCCTGGGTCCCCGCGGGCGGGCGATTTGCAGGCAAACGAAGCGGTTGGGCGCGATGTTCCCGGTTTTGCCCGCATGGGCTTAACGAGGTCGTAAACCCCACGCGCATTCGCTCGGCAAACCGGCCCGCCAGGACGCGCGGGAATTGATAAGCGTCAAAACCTTGCTGCGGGAATGGGGCATGGTGCGGGCCACCGCCCGGCGCAAAGCCGGTCGGCGCGAGCAGGAGCGCCACCGCCATGGCTCAATGGGAGACCGACCTCACCACCCGCACCGGCTTTACCTTTCATGTCCGGCCTGTTCGGGGGGATGACGCGGCGGCGCTGCAGGAATTCTTCGGGCATGTCTCGCCCGAGGATCTGCGCTTCCGGTTCCTCAGCACGGTCAAGAAGGTGGGTCAGGATCGCCTCCGGGCCATGACCGAGGTCGACCATCAGCGCACTGAAAATTTCGTGGCCATCGACCCCGAGACGGACGCAGTGATCGCGACGGCCATGCTGGCCTGCGATCCCGCCATGGCGGTGGGGGAAGTCGCCATCTCCATCCGGCAGGACTTCAAGAGCCGCGGCGTGAGCTGGGAGCTGCTGGGCTATGTGAGCCGCTTTGCCCAGGCCAGGGGCGTTGGGCGGCTCGAGTCGATCGAGGACCGCTCCAATCTGTCGGCCATCAGTCTCGAAAAGGAGATGGGTTTCACCTCCCGGGCCTGCCCGGGCGATCCCACAGTGGTTGTGCTGGAAAAGCAATTGCGCCCCCTGGCCGGGGCGCTCGATGCGCATCAATCCTAAGGCGAAAAGGGCTGCAAAATGATCAAGAACATCGTGGTTCATCTCACCGGTTCAGACCAGGACCAAGCGCGCCTGGGGGTAGCCGAATCCATTGGCAACCGCTTCGATGCCCATCTGACGGGGCTTTACGTGCATATCCTGCCCGAAACCTCCGATCTCGACCCCATCGTGATGGCCGGGATGGAACCCTGGTTCGAGCAGTCCGCTGCGCGCGCCGATGAAAGCTTCAAAAAGCTCAAAACCCGGTTCGACGATTTGGGCATCCCCCATGATGTGCGCCGGCTCGATGTGTCGTCGGGCGCTGCGGGGCAGGCCATGGCTGCGCGCGCCCGCGTCGCCGACCTTTTTGTGGCAGCCCGGCCCGAAGAGGATCCGGCTGAGGACGTGAACATGGAAGTGTCCGTGTTGTTCGGCTCGGGACGGGCGTGCTTGTTCGTGCCCCAGAATGGCCGGCACACCAATGGCTTCAATAGGGTGACGGTCGCCTGGGATGGCAGCCGCGAGGCGGTGCGCGCCATTACCGAAGCCATGCCCTTTCTTGAGCAAGCCAGCCAGGTCATCATCGTGTCACTGCGCCAGGATGAGGACGCCCTGTCCGCTGGTGATCTTGCCCGCCATCTGCGGCGCCACGGCATCTCGGCCGAGGTCAGGACGCTCGACACCGATACCGAAGGTTCTGGGGAAGCCTTGCTGGACGAGGTCGGGCGCACCGGGGCCAATCTGCTGGTGATGGGCGGCTATGGCCATTCCAAATTCATGGACTGGGTGCTGGGCGGGGCCACCCGCTATGTGCTGACCCATGCCGATATTCCGGTGCTGATGGCCCGCTAGCGCCGTGCCTGCTTAGACGGTTGTGTCCCAAGGGCCTGGTGGTGCACTGAGGCGCTCTGGCCCGCCCTCCCCCAGCGGGGAGGGGGCGGGAGCTATCCGATCACTGAATCTGCTGGAGTGCGGGCAGGTTCAGCACTTTGATGTAGTGGGTGCTGGGCACGCTGACGATCCCGGCATCCTTGAACCGCCGCAGGACCCGCGAAACCGTTTCGGGGCTGATGCCAAGATAAGCGGCGATGTCGAGCCGGTGCATGGGAAGCGCCAGGAGATTGTTGCCGTTGCGCTCGACGAGGTCGCAAAAGAACGCCGCGAGCCGCGCATCGGCCGTTCCCAGCGAAACGATCAACAATTGTTCGCGCAGGCGGGTGAGGCTGGGCAGGAGTTGCTTGTGGCGCCATTCGGCGGCATTGGGGTCCTTGGTGGGCCCGAACACCCGAATACCGGTGGTTCCTGCCGATTCAGCGGAGAAACAGTGTTCGCTTTCGCTTTCCCAGCCAAACACTTCGTTGGGAAAAAAGAACCCGCCGACCTGGCGATTGCCGCCATAGGTCACGCGGGCCAGGAGGACGCACCCGAACTGTACCGAGTACAGGGACCCCGAAGGGTCCCCTTGCCGGTAGATCTTCATGCCATTGCTGTAGATGGAGATAGGTGCCTCGGCACTGGAGGTCTTAACATGTTGGCTCATGCCTGGCTCCTAAGGGTTCATTGCGCTGCTGATCGGGAGGGTCGTCAGTCTGGGGCAGCAAGATGCATGGCATGGCTCCTTAGGCTGCGACCGGATTGTCTTGCTGGCGAGCGCGCATGATTGCCTCGTGCAGCTTTTTCTCCTGGTCGGGCGAAAGCGAGCTTTTCAGGATCGTGCCATTGAACTTGGACAGCTCGGCGATAACCTTTTCCGGTTGCGCCTTGCGCACGAGGATGAACAAGGCCGAGGTGCCGGGCGTGAGCTTTTCCGCCACGGAGCGGACAAAGGTGTCATCCAGCCCATAATCGACGAGCGACCCCGAAATGGCGCCAGTGGCAGCGCCAAGCAGTCCGCCTATGGCCAGGCCGGCGAGCGGATTGAGAAACAACAGGCCGACAAGGGTGCCCCAGGCGATGCCCGAAAGCCCACCATAGGCGGCGCCCGCGCCGGCCACATTGTAACTCTGCTTGAGATTGATCTTGCCGTCGTGGCGGCGGATCACCACCACGGCATCGTCGAGATCAATCAGGTACTCCTTTTGGAGTTGATTGAGTTCGTGGAGCACGCGGTCGGCTTCATTCACGTCGTCAAACGATATCGCTATTAGGTCACTCACCTTGCCATCTCCTTGAAAATCAAGTGTGTCCGCCGGTACGTGAACTGAAGAAGCTTCACCGCCGTCCTGACAAAAATCAAAATACGTCGAGGCAATATTTAGTTCCGTTGCCATAGTACTTGGATTTTGATTCATAGAAGAACTGCGATCGTGGCAATTTAGATTGTGTGACAGTCTGAAATACACGCGAGCAAATAGTGGAATAAGTCTCTAACTTTATTGTTCCGGATTGTCTTCTTTGTACCGGAACAATTCCGCAATCTTGACCAATGTCAATAAGCTGTTCGATGTGCCCCCTATGATCCCCCGCTATCAGGAGCGTCCTCCCGGATGCATGTCCCAGTGCGGAGTTGAAAATGCGATCGGTACTCGTTCTTGGCGGGGACGGCTTTTGCGGCTGGCCCACAGCCTTGCACCTTTCGGCCCGCGGCTACCGGGTTGGCATCATCGACAATCTGTCGCGCCGCCACATCGATGACGAAATGGGCGCGGGCAGCCTTAGCCCGATCACCTCCATTCGGGAGCGGCTCGACATCTGGCGGGATATATCGGGCCAGCAGATCGACTACTTCTTTATCGACGTCGCCCGCGACTTCCACAGCCTGCGCGACGCCATCGAGATATTTGCGCCCGATACCGTCGTCCACTTTGCTGAACAACGCTCCGCCCCTTACTCGATGACCAATTCAAGTCACAAGCGCTATACGATGGAGAACAATATTGGTGGCACGCACAACTTGCTGGCGGCCATTGTTGATCTTGCCAAGTCTATTCACGTCGTCCATCTGGGGACGACCGGCGTTTATGGTTATGCCAGCGCCGGGGTCGAAATCCCCGAAGGCTATCTCGATGTCCTGATCAAGGCCCACGACAATGATTTTGTGAAGCGCTCGATCCTGTTCCCCACCAGTCCCGGCTCGGTCTACCACCTGACCAAGTCGATGGATCAGCTGATCTTCCAATACTACGCCCACAATGATCGCCTGCCGATCACCGATCTGCACCAGGGCATTGTTTGGGGCACGCAGACCGAGGAAACCCGCCAGCACGACGGGCTCGTGAACCGCTTCGATTATGATGGCGATTACGGCACGGTGCTCAATCGCTTCCTGATGCAGGCCGTGGTGGGCCATGCCCTGACCGTGCATGGCACCGGAGGGCAGACGCGCGCCTTTATCAACATCCAGGACACGGTGCGCTGCGTCCAGCTCGCCATCGACAATCCGCCCCAGCCCGGCGATCGGGTCAAGATCTTCAACCAGGTCGCCGAAACCAAACGGGTGCGGGACCTGGCCGAGATGATCGCCGCCATGACCGGCGCGCGCATCGCCTATGTCGACAATCCCCGCAATGAAGACGCCGAAAACGATCTGCTCATGTCCAATGCGGCTTTCCGATCTTTAGGGCTCGATCCGATCCTGCTGCGTGAACAGCTGTTCGGCGAAACCATGGAAATCGTGGAGCGCTTCAAGTCGCGCTACAACCCCAAAATGGTGGCGGCCCGCTCCTTGTGGACCCGAAACCATCGCCCCGGCCTTGTGAAAGAGTGAGTTTGAGCCATGCGTGATGCCCTCCGCCTCGTCATGTTCGCCGTGATCATCTTTGGGGTAACGACACTGTCCGTGTTGTTCAGCGACCCCGGCTTTGCCGCCAATCTCACCGAGCGCCTCGGCTTCTCGGAAGGAGGCGAGGCAGCACCCATCCAACTTGCGCAGGCTGACAGCCCGCCGGCCGGGGCTCCCCCAGCCCAGGGCCAAGCGGCGGCCCCTGCGGCGGCGGCGCAAGCCGAAGCGGCTCCAGCCGCTACCGGTCGACAACAGGCAGCTCCGGCCCGCTTGACCGCGGGCGAGGCAGTCGTGCGCATTCCTCGGGCACAGCCCGGCGTCTGGATGGGTCTGGCGGGTTTCCCCGCCCAGACTACCCTGCGTTTCCCCTTGCCCGAAGGCGTCAACATTGTTGAGGGCCAGGTGCAGCTGGATCTGCAAAGCGAGCTGGTCGAGCAGGGCGATGGATTATTGACCGTCCTCGTCAACGGCACCGAACGCGATGCCATTGTGCTCATGCGCGGCACGACCACGCTGCAGCTGACTTATCCCTTGCTGCCGGCAGATTTGGCGGCGGGAGAAATCCTCGTCACCCTCGATGCCAATGGCACCACCAATTGGGGCCAGATCTGTCCCACCAATGCCGCCAATCTGGGTGCTGCCATCGCGGTGCTCGAAAGCAGTGGGCTGGCCCTGCAGCTCGATGCGCCCCGCAGCGATGTGGAAACCAGGATCGCGCTCGCCTCCGAGCCGATCGGATTGTGGGCGCCCGACCAGCCGGCGATGCAGGCCTGGGCCACGCAGTGGTTGTCGCGCCAGGGTGTTCCGGCCCAAGCGCGCCCCCTGGACCAGAACGGATCTTTTTCGCTCGTGGCCGAGGCCGCCGAGCCCCTGAGCATGAACGACGCCGGTCAAATCACGCTTGCCGGAACGGAGGCCCTCGACATGGTCGCACGGATCAAGGGGGCTACATTGCCCGCCAGTTACGAGGCCCAATGGCCGCTGCCCATCAATGCGCTTACCCCCGATCTGGCGGCGCATACCTTCCGCGGCTCGAGCCGCTGGCTGCTCGATTACAAGCTCGCCGACCTGCCCGATGGGCTCGCGCCAGCACGCCTCCATCTAGCGCTCAAGACGAGTCAACTCGTCGAGCCAAACCAGTGGTCGCTGCGGGTGCTGCTCAATGGCAATCTCGTTCATGCCGCCAATCATCCCGGCACCGATGGCGCCATCACCCTCGATGTGCCATTGCCCGCCCAGTCCCAGTTCCTGTCCAACCAGCTGGCGATCGTCCTGGTAGACAATTCCCCCAACCAGGGCATCTGCCGGGCCGGGCCCGAAGCTGCCGCGCAATTGCTGCCCGAAAGCTATCTCGATCCCGTCCAGACCCCCGAAGGGGCCAAGCAGGTCCTCGTGTCCGCGCTGGCCGGCTCGGGCGGAGTCTTTGTTGCCGGTCCCGCCAGCGCCGACCAGGGCGCGACATTGCAGACCCAGCGCCTGCTTGACCTGATCCTGCCCCTCGATGTGCCGGCCTCGTTCCTCGAGGAAAAGCCGGTCAGCATCCAGATGCTGGACGAGCCCGCGCTCCAGGCGCTGCGCGACAACGATGCTTCCCAGGGCTTTCTTGTTGTTGCCCATGAAGGCCAGGACCCTGATGGCGTTGCCGTCTGGCCCTTGGACGAGTGGCGCGACCGCGGGACTGCCGATCCTGTTCAACCCGGTGCGCTGTTTGTATCATGGTAGAAACACCCCAACGCCAGGCACTCCAGCATCGGCTGCAGCCGGATCAATACAGATCCCATGATTCGGCGCCGCCGCTGCTTTCCCGCCCCGTAGCCAGCACCAGTGCCCCACAGGTGCTGGCGCTGGCTACGCTGATCTCGTTCGTGCTGCTGATCCTGGTCGAACGGCAACCGGCACTCCGGGCGATATTCCCGGACGGCGACCTTTATTTCTCGCAATATGACGGCAATTATGCCGTGCCGCTGCGCATCTTCGTGTTGAGCTTCTATCTGGCCTTCGCCACCACGATCCAGGCGCCAGGCTGGGCGCGGCTGCTGTTTGGCTTGGAGCTGGTGCTGCCTTTTGCCCTGTTCTGTGCCACGCTCGATCTTTGCAATGGCGTGTTGTTGGCGCTGACCGGCGCGAGCCTGCCCCTGCAGGCGATCAGCATCATCACCGGTCTCGCGGGCTTTTACATCTTTTCGCTCACCATGCTGTCCTGCGCCGATATGCCCGAGCGCGACGATGCTCCGCTCAACTTGCGGTTCAAGCTGGGCTCTCTGCTGACCCTTGCCAGCACCATCGTGATTTCGGCGGCGGTGTCCGTCTGGGTGATGCGGCTTGATCTGCCCATTGTTTACCGGCTGCGCGAGATGTCGCTGCTGGGGGGCGTCGCCGTCGGCCTGTTCATGTTCGTGCCGCTGATTTTCTTTCTTCTCAACATCCTGGCTGCGTTTCAGAACCTGTTCCGGGGCCGCAAGAATTTTGCCCCCGACATAACCCTGCTCATTCCGGCCCATAACGAAAGCCACAACATCGCCGCCGCCATCGCGGCGGCCGATATTGCGGCAGGCAATTATGCCGGCGCCGTGACGCTGATCGTTGTGGACAACAACTCCAGCGACGATACGCCGGCGGCGGCCGAGGCAGCCTTTGCGCGCTGCGAGCATGTGACGGGGCAGTTGCTGCGTGAGCCCACGCCGGGCAAGTCGCGTGCCTTGAACCGGGGCCTTGCGGCGGTGCAAACCGAGTTCTTTGCCCGCCTCGATGCCGATACGCTGCTCCATCCGCAGCTGCTGGCGGATTGTCTCGCGCACTTCGCCCATCCCTATGTCGGCTGTGTCGGTGGCATGCCCATGCCGCCAGGTGGCGGAGCCTTTGATGGGCCGCGCCAGATCGAGGTGTTGCTCAAGTCGGGCTATGATCAGGTCGCCTTCGGCGCTGCGGACGTGATCATCGGCATTCCCGGTATGTTCGCCTGCTACCGCACCGCGGTTGTGCGGGAGGTTGGCGGGTTCGCCAATGGCTTGAACGGCGAGGATACCGACGCCGCGCTGCGGATCGGGGAAGCCGGGTATCGGCTGATCGTTGATCCACAGCTGCGGTTCATCTCCGAGGTGCCACGCAGCTTTGCGCATCTGCGCGAACAGCGGCAGCGCTGGTATCGCTCGCTTTATCATGTGGCGGCCCGGAACCGCCAATTGCTGGCAGGTTTTACCCCCTCGGTGCGTGGCAAGATCGTGCTGCCCTTCATGCTGATGAATACGGGGCGGCGCGCCATGGGCTGGCCGCTGCTGTTTTTCGCGATCAACTTCCTGCTGCTTCATGCCGATCCCAGAAGCACGGCCAGCGCCACCTCGCTGCTGGCCATTCTGATGGGCGCCCCATTGCTCAACGCAGTTATCGCCATTCTCGTCAATCTTCGCCCTGGCGACTTGCTGCAGCTGCCCGCCTATATCGCCTTCCGCATGCTGCGCTATTATTTCACCCTGGAAGCGGTGCTTTCGATGACCTTCGAGCGCTACACCGCGCGCGCGGGGGTGCTGTCGCCAGCGCGCGAGCGGGCGCGGCTCGCCAATGAAAGGCGGATCGGCACTGCCCCCGCGATGGCGCACCGGACCATTGGGGCGACCAGCTAAGGCTCAGCTCGCCCCTGGCGCGAGGGTTCAGGCCACAGGGGCCAGGACCACCATCCCGATCAGTATCCGAAAAAAAGGGGGGCTTCGCCCCCCAAAAGCGTTTCTAGCCCGCCGCTTATTGTCGGGGGGCCGGAGCCTGGCGCGGCGCTGCGGGCTGGCGTGAGCGCAGCATATACCAGGCGACCGCCAGCAGGGCGCAGGCATAAACGATCAGCAGGATGGAAACGATGTTGATCAGTTGAAGAGCGCTTTGCGATGGCATCGCCAGCAGCACGATCCCGACGCCAAGATGAGCCAGCGCCGTGAACACCGATGGCCAGAACCGATCCACTGTGCTGCGATATTTGTAAACGATGTAGAGTTCCACCAGCCCAGCGCAAATGCCGAGAAGACCCACCACGGTGATGATGAATTTGGGCGTCACTTCCGGGCTGACATATTGGCTGCTGAAGATCAGGATGCCGGCCAGGATCTCGAGGACGTTGCGCACGACATCGTTGAATTGCAGGTTGATGGTGGGGGTGCGGAAAATGTCGGCCAGCAGCCCAAGCATGCCGTCCGCCACCAGCAGCATCGCGGAAATCACCACGAGAAGCCGAAGGGCCGCTTCGGGGTCATTGAGGCCATAAATCCCGGCTGCCAGCATGATTGCACTGCGGGCAAGCAGGACATAGGCGCCATAGCGTTTGTGCTCTGTGGATTGATCACTCATTTCGAGCTCCTCGCGAGCAATGATGCTGGGCAATGGCCCGAGCAAGGCGACCCGGTGCCTGCTGGGGCCGGCGAGGGCCGAAAGGGCTGAGACTGCCGATAACCTCGGCCGCTCGGGGGTTGGCGGGGGACGCCGCCAACCCGATAAACTGCGCAGGTGCCCGCCCCCACGGTGGGCCTTATCTCATGGTCAATGGTGGATGGGAATTTCCTTGGGGGTATCGGAATATCCCGCCGGCTTGGGAATGGTCAGCGTCAGCACGCCGTTCTCGAACTTGGCGTTGACGCTCTCGGGATCAACAGCGAAGGGTGCTGTAAAGGTGCGGTTGAACGAGCCATAGCTGCGCTCGCTGCGATAAACCGAGCCCTCCTGGGACTCGGTGGTTTCCCGCTTTTCCCCGCTGACCGTCACGGTGCGATCCTGAACCGTGATCTTGACGTCCTCGTCGCTCATCCCGGGTAGTTCGAGCGACAGCATCAGACCGGAATCGGTTTGCCGCAACTCGGCATCGGGGAGGAAGCCGCGCATCCTGCTGCTGAGCGAGGTTGGAAAACCTGGGGTCAGGGCATAAAAAAACTCCTCGATGCGGTCGCGAAGCGCGTCAATCTGCCGATGCTCGCCCGTGGAAGCTGGCATCCGGCCATTGCCGTTGGTGGTCGCAGGCGTTTTATCAGTCATGGTCATGGTCTGGTCCTTTCCGATTGCATCCCTCAGGATGCCAGCAAGGCTACAATCGCGGACCAAATGGCGCGGTGACCAAAGTCAAGGAACGGTGCGATTGGGCGTCCGGAGCGCCCGTCAACCGGGCTTTTCGAGCACATTCCCGACTCCTAACGCGCAGGATCAGCCGGCCGCCTGCCGGTAGGGAAGTGAGCCTCCGGCAGGCTCCAAACCGCTCCCGCGAAGGGCGGCGATCCGGGTTTCGGACACGCTCGAGCAAACCACGATCTGGCCGCGCCATGCTGCCGCCGAAAAGCCCAGCATGCGCTGGCAGGGGCTGGTCTGGTAGATCGCGGCGCCCATCGCGGCGAAGACCAGCAAAATGATGGCAACGGCGATCCAGATCGGCTTCATCCGCCCTGTCCTGCTTACCTCGTGCAAGGAGGATACGCCCCCTTGCCCGAGCTGCGTTGACGGGAATCAAGAGACGGGCATTCCGTGGGCCGAGCGGTGGGCGTGCGCTTGTTGCCGGTTTTGACCTCCGTCAAAGCGCGGCGGGCTGGAGGTGGGAAGCTCGCGGGAACAAAAGGAGCCGCCATGTTAAACCCCAACCAAGCCCCTGGCCCGCTCCGCTGGCCGTCGCGCTATTCTTTTTTCTTTCTGGCGCTCGGTACCCTGCAGCCCGCCCCGCAGCACAAACCCAACCCCCAAGGCAAGTGAGCGCCCGCCATGATCAAGGATATTGTCGTTCACCTCACCGGCTCAGATGAAGATCGGGTGCGCCTCGATTATGCCGAAACCCTGGCTGGGGTGTTTGATGCCCATCTGACGGGGCTGCTGGTGCATCTTGAGCCCGAACTGGTCGCCTCGCCTGGCCTCATTTATGCCGATGTGCTCCCGACCTTGATGGACGAAGCGGCTGCGTTGACGCGACAGCGCCGGGAGGTGCTCGCCGCCCGCTTTGCACTGATGGTTGTGCCCAACGATTTGCGCATCGTTTCGGGGGTCACCGACACCGTGGGGGAGGGGCTCGCGGCCGAAGCGCGGGCCTCGGATCTCTTTATTGGCACCCGTCCATATGGTGATCCCGACAAGAACTATCGCGACGAGGAGGGGGTGCTGTTCGGCTCGGGCGGGCCTGCATTGTTCCTGCCGCCCCAGAAACCGGCATCGTTCCAGCTCGAAAACGTGCTGGTAGCCTGGAAGAACCAGCGCGAAGCGGCGCGGGCGATCAAGGACGCCTTGCCGATCCTGAAAAAGGCCCAGCAAGTTGTGCTGGCCGTGGTCACCGATGAGCCCGAAGAGCAGGCCCAGACCTCGTCGGGCGCCGATATCGCGCGCTATCTCAGCCGCCACGATATCCATGCCGAAATCAAGGAACTGGCCGGATGGCGTTCCGCCGCCGAGGCCTTGCTGAGCGAAGCGCGGCTATCCGGCGCCGATCTCGTGGTGGCGGGCGCTTATGGCCGCTCGCGCCTGCGCGAACGCGTGCTCGGCGGCGTCACCCGGGCGCTGCTCAGCAAATGTGATGTGCCGGTGCTGATGTCGCGATAACGCCCGTGCCTGAGCACCGGCGAGCGAAAAACGCCGGTGTTTCCTCCTTCCCCCCATCGCCTATGGCCTCGCCTTTTTCGGGTGCAACAGGCGGTCCCTTTGGTTGCGGCGCTGTTGGTGCCGGGGGATGCCGCCGGCTTTTTTGATCTCCGATAAAACCCGGTGCTTGATTTCCATCAACGAGCCCGTCGCCCAATTCCCTACCCTCCTTGAAGCGGGCGAGGCCCATAGCTGGCGGGAATGTCCGACCAGCGACCTCGCATCGGCACTGTTGGAAATCAGGTGCATCGACAGGGATCAACCAGGATACGGGGAGAACTGCATGACCTTCCAGACCATGCTGCTACAGCCGGCCCCTGCCATGTCAGGCCCGGCAATGTACTTGGCGGAAACGGCCCAGGATGCGCTGTCCACCTATGGGGCTGGATCCGAGATTTATGGCCAGGGAGAACTTGCCGGCCCGATCTATGCAGTTGAGTTCGGATGTGTGCGCATCGGCCGCCTCACGCCCGAAGGCAAGCGGCAGGTTTGCGGCTTTTCCTTTGGCGGCGATGTGTTTGGCTGGGAGTGCGGGCGCGAGCATCGCTTCTTTGCCGAAGCGGTCGGGGTCACCGGCATCCGCGTGTTGCGGCCCAACCGTGATGCCGAGGCGGCAGCCAAGCTTTTTCCGCTGGTGGTGCAAAGCCTGACACGCTTCCAGGAGCATCTGCTGGTGCTGGGCAAAACCATTGTCGATGAGCGGTTGGCGGCCTTTCTGTGCGATCTCGCCGCCCGCCAGGGCGCAGGCTCGCGCATCGAGTTGCCCATGGCCCGCAACGATATTGCCGACTATCTCGGGGTCAGTTTTGAAACCGTGTCGCGCATCCTGCGCCGGTTCCGCGACCAGGGCCTGATCCGCGTCCCCGACATTCATTCCATCGAGATTTTGGACCGGGCCACGCTCGAGGCCATCTGCGGGCATGAAGCAGATTTGACCCCCGTCAAGGCCTCTGAGTTCGGAGCTCTTAGTCTCCAAGGTGACGCGCAAGGCGCCCGATCGGAAAGGAGAAACAAGTGAAAGACAGCATTGGTACCCAGCCCATCATCGATGATTTCGAGTTCGAACTGCGTGGTGACACCGCCCAGACCAGCGTGGCGCTGCACGAGGCCGCACGATCATGGGGCGGTGTGCCCGATCCGGCTCCCACGCCGATCATTGCCCAGTTCGCGGGCAAGGTCAGAGCGTTCCTCGATGGACTGCGGTTGAAATCGGCGGGTTTGATGAACAATCCCGCGCCCGGCAGCTGCCGGCACCAGGCGACAACGCTCCCCTTCCGGCGCACGCGCTCCTTCCGGGCGGTGCCGGCGAGGGTTCGGTTCCGGCAAAGCGCCTTGCGCTCTGCGGCACCCTTGACAGGCGCGGGCAAAGCCAATGCGGCCCCGCTCGATCCGGGCTCAGGCTCGGACGCGGCTGATCTGCCCTTGCACCCCGAAGGAGCCTCCCGGCGCGACGGTGAGCTGGAAGCCAATAGCCGCAATAGCGCTGGGGCAAGCGATCCCGCGCCCTGACCCGCTGATGCGACTTGGATGGGGAAACGCTTTGTTCGTTCCCGGTCGGCCCGTCGCCATCAGGGACCACCACCGACACAACTCTCCAGGTTGAATGCCTGGCCCTGGTTTGGAGGGCACCATGCTCAACACAAGATGGCACCGTGACAACCCGCGCCCGCTGTTTCCGCGCTCGGCATTGCTGGGCTGGCACCTGAGGCACGAGGCCGCCTGCTCCTGCAGCTCGCTCCCCGAGTTCGTGCTGCGCGAGCTCGACGAAATGGGCGTGATCGTCCCCGGCCATACCTCCCGCCCCGAAGGCAATGTGGCTGTCACCGCCCGCGCGCTCCGCCCCGGGCTTTGAGCGCCCGGCAAGCAGATGGGGCTGACAGGCCCCATCGCTGCCCCAATCGGGCAAGCAGCCAAACCCCACTCCTGCAGTCGCCTGCCCGGCCAGGGTCCGAAGGGACAGCTGGCGTCAAACTGCCAGTTGGTGGGTGTTGGCCCAAAGGGTGACGACGATCCCCTCGTCGGACCAGTCGGTCTGGATCGAGCCGCCCAGCTGGCCCGTGACGCTGCGGTTGAGCAGCTTGCCCCCATAGCCTTGGTCGGTCGGCGGCTTGACCCGGGGTCCCCCGCGTTCCGTCCATATCAGGCATAGCTCGTCGGGGGTAAGGCTCCCCGAAATAACCAGCAGGCCCGATCCCACGGACAGCGCGCCATATTTGACCGAATTGGTCGCCAGTTCATGGATCACCAGGGCCAGGGTGGTGGCCGATTGCTCGCCGATCTCCATCGGGGGCACATCGACATAAATCCGGTTGAAATCCCCCGAAGCATCATAGGGCGCCAGGATCACGCTGATCAGGTCCTCGAGCGCAGCGCTGCCCGCCGCATGACCGGGGAGGGAGCGGACAAAATCATGGGCACGGCGCAAGGCCTGCAGCCGCCCCTTGAGCTCGGCGGTCATCTCGGCAACGCTGGTGCTCGAGCGCGACGACAGGTCGACCAGCCCCTCGGCAATGGCCAGCAGGTTCTTGACCCGATGGCTCATTTCGCCCGCCAGCAATGCGTTGTTTTCCTCGGCCTGCCGGCGTCGGGTCACATCCAGGAACACCCCCACCATCTGCCCGTCATGCAGCCGCTCGTCTTCCCCGAGGCCCCGGACCGACACCCAGCGCACCTGCTTGTTCACGAGGATGCGGAAATCGATCTCATAGGTGCCCTTGATGGCGCGCGTGGCCCGCAGATTGGCCCGTACCATTTCAAGGTCGGCCGGGTAGACGCGCGAGGAAAGGTCCTCCAGCGTCACCCTGCTGCGGCGCGGCAAGCCCCATAGATCGAAGCCGAGTTCGTCCATGATGAAAGCGTCGGTTTCGGGCGACCATGACCAAAGCGCCACCCCGGCCGCATCGAGAGCGCGCCTGAGCTTGCTGGTTTCCTGCAAGAACGGGCGGTCGGGAAGTGCCGTTTCACGGTTCGCGGACCCAGGGCGTTTCGTGGGTCGAGGCCGCGGTTCAAGGGGATAGCCACCTGGCGTCGGCATATCGGGAATCTCCTGGGCTGGCTGCCACTATAGGATCGGCTCACTGGCCCTTCTTGATCACCGTCAACGCTGATGGGTATGGTGGGGTCCGGCGCATGCGTCGGATCAGCGCAGCGCCCGCATGGCGTTGAGGATCACGGCAACATCGATCGCTTCCTGTATCAGCGCGCCCTGGACAGGAGGCAAGAAGCCGAAGGCAGCGGCAGTCATCGCCAGCACCGAAAGGCTAAGCCCGACCGTAACGCTTTGCAGGGCAATGACCCGCGAGCGCTGGGCAATGCCGATGGCTTCGGCCAGCGGGGCAAGCTGGTCCACCAGCACCACGACCCCCGCCGCTTCCGAGGACGCGGCCGCACCCCGCGCGCCCATGGCAACGCCCACATCGGCGGCGGCGAGCGCTGGGGCATCATTGACCCCGTCCCCCACCATCATCGTATAGCCTGACCCATGTTCGGAGCGCACGGCTGCCACCTTGTCGCCCGGCTTCAGATCCCCCCGCACAGCGTCAACCCCGAGGCGGTCGCCCACTGCCTGGGCCACCGCAGTCCGGTCGCCTGAAGCCAGTACGATCCGGTCCACTCCGGCGGCACGGAGTGCCTGCAGGACCTGGCCGGCATCCTCGCGCAGCCGATCGGCAAGGATGATGAGCCCCGCAAGCTCGTCGTTGATGGCGACGGCCACGGCCATGGCCTCTTCGGGGGTGGCAAGCTGGGCTGGCGGCACTGTCGGTGGCGGTATTTGCGCCAGCACCCAATCGGGTGCGCCGACCACGACGCGCTGCCCTTCCACCGTGCCGACAAGGCCGGTGCCCGGCGTTTCCGTGACGTGGCTGGGGGCGGAAAGTTGCAGCTTGCGCTCGGCGGCGGCATCAATCAGCGCTTCGGCCACAACATGGTTGGAAGCTTGTTCGAGGCTGGCGGCGGGCCCGAGCACATCGGTTTCGGTGTGGCCTGCCATGGTGGTGATCTGCGTCACGGCGGCGCGGCCATAGGTGAGCGTGCCCGTCTTGTCGAGGATCACCACCTTGATCCGTGCCATGGTTTCGAACACGCCGCCATTCTTGATCATCACGCCAATCCTGGCGGCGCGCGACATGCCCGAAATCAGGGCCACCGGCACGGCCAGAATCAGCGGGCAGGGGGTTGCCGCCACCAGCACGGCCAGGGCGCGCACCGGTTCGTGGCTCAGGCCCCAGGCGAGGCCGGCCATTGCGAGCGTCAGCACCAGAAACCAGATCGCATATCGATCGGCCATGCGCACCATGGGCGGCTTGCTGCGCTGGGCCGCTTCCACCATCCGGACAATGCCGGCATAGGTGCTGTCTCGTGCGAGGTTAGTGGCAAGAAGGGTGAAGGCTGGGCCCAGCGAGGTCGAGCCGCTCATCACCTCGCCGCCGGCGGCCACGCGGGCGGGATTGGCTTCTCCCGTCAGCGCCGAGACATCGAGCACCGCATCGCCATCAAGCGGGCTGCCGTCCACCGGCACCACCTCGCCCTGCCGGATCAGCAGGTGGTCGCCCGGAGCGACCTCATCGATCGGCACTTCCACGAGGTGCTCGCCCTCGAACCGCATGGCGGTGCGGGCAACTCGGCCCAGCAGGGCGGTCATCTCCTGTTGCGCACGGCCCTGGGCGTAGCTTTCCAGCAGTTGCCCGCCGGCATACATCAGGGCGACCACATTGCCGGCCAGCGGTTCCCCGAAAACGAGGGCTGCCGACATGGACAGCGCCGCCACCACGTCGAGCCCCACATCCCCACGCCGCAGTGAGGTCCAGATCTGGACCAGCAGGGCACCCAGCACGGGCAGGGTTGCCGCGGTCCAGATGACGTGGGCCCAGTTTACCGGCCCTTGCCACATGACCAAAAGGCCCGCGAGGAGCCCGACCAGGGCCAGCGCCAACAGCAGATAGGTGGTCCGCTGCTTCATCTTGGCTTGGCCCCCGTGGATCTTGGTGGCTGTTGTATCCCGCTGGCGGCGGCCCGACTTGATGGCCGTCAAGTTGCGACCATCCGCGCCAGCTGGACAGCTGGCGGGCAAGTGACGGCCCGGCGCTCTCGATCAAACGGCGGTGTAGCCGCCATCCACGAGGTGGTAGCTGCCAGTGATGAAGCTGGCAGCGGGGGACAACAGGAACACGGTGAGCGCCGCAACTTCCTGCGGGGTGCCCAACCGGCCGATCGGATGCAGATTGCGCAAGCCGGCCAGGGTTTGCGCGTCAAGCGTGTCCGAAATCAGCGGGGTGTCGATGAACCCAGGGCCAACCGCATTGATGCGGATATTGTGCTCGGCATATTCGGCTGCGGCCGCCTTGGTCAGCCCTACCACGCCATGCTTGGCCGCCACATAGGCCGGTGAATTGGCAAAGCCGACCGTGCCCAGAATGGATGCCATGTTGACGATCGCCCCGCCGCCCGAAGCCTGGATCGCCGGCAATTGGTAGCGCAGGCCGTAAAACACGCTGTTGAGGTTGACGTCGATGACCCTCGCCCAGCCGTTCAGCGGGTATTCCCCGGTGCGGGCCGCCGGGCCGCTGATCCCGGCATTGTTGACGGCGTAATGCAGCGCGCCAAAGCTGCGTTTGACATTGTCGACCAGCGCCTCCACTTCAAGAGCCGAGCCCACATCCAGCGCGTAAGCCTGGGCGGTTCCACCCGCAGCGCGGATGGCCAGGACGACATCGTCGGCACCCTCCTGATTGAGATCGGCAACCATCACCGAAGCGCCACGGGCCGCAAGTTCATGGGCAATGGCTGCCCCGATCCCCGACGCTGCCCCGGTCACCAATGCGGCCTTGCCTTTGAAATCCTGGTCCATGCGTTCCTCACTGCGTTGAGTCAGAACGAAACTAGGGTGCTGTCGCCGCGCCGGCCTTGACCGAAATCAAGCCAGTGAATGCCGCGGGTAAATTGCACAGCGGCGCGGGCGGCGAAATGGTGATCCCGGCGGGATTCGAACCCACGACCCCAGGATTAGGAATCCTGTGCTCTATCCTGCTGAGCTACGAGACCACACGGTTTGGGGTTATACAGAACCTGGCGGGCGGGTGCAAACGCGCGAAACGACCGTGCTTTTTCGCTTCAGGAGCAGCTAGGGGAAAACCCGCAGCGTGCGGTGTTGCGCTAAAGCCTCACTGGTGCGCTTCGTGGGGCCGTGAACTGGCTCGGTAAGGTTTTGTTGCAGGCTTTGCCGTTATGGTGAACCGAATCTTACCGAGGTCGGCCCCGTGTTCAAGACCAGCTTTGTTCGGCTCGCCACGCTTGCAGCGCTGTCCAGCGTTTCGGCCGCGGCGATGGCGTGCGAAGCTCTGCGCATGGTGCCCGGCGGCACGGTTGTCCAGGTCACCGATGGCGACACGGTGGTGCTTGATTCGGGGCTCGTCGTGCGCCTGATCGGCACCCAGGCGCCCAAGCTGCCCTTGGGGCGCGAGGGTTTTCCCACCTGGCCGCTGGCGCCGCAAGCCAAGGCGGCGCTCGAAACCCTCGCGCTCAACCGCCCCGTGCGGCTGGGCTACGGCGGGGAGGAAGTGGATCGCTATGAGCGCGCCCTGGCCCACCTCTTTGTCGAGGGGCCAGAGGGAGAACAATGGGCCCAGCAGGCGATGATCGCCCAAGGGCTGGCGCGGGTATATTCCTTTCCCGACAACCGGGCGTGCCTTGATTTATTGCTCGCCGCGGAAGGGCGGGCCCGGGCGGCCGGGCTTGGCATCTGGTCCGATCCCTATTACAGCGTGCGGGCGGCAGATCGGCCTGAAGAATTGCTCGCGCGCGCCGGCCACTATGAACTGGTGGAAGGGCGGGTGTTGCTGGCCGATCGCAGCGGCGGGCGGGTCTATCTCAATTTCGGCCGGTTTTGGAAGCAAGACTTCACCGCCGTTATCGAGGCATCCGCATTGCGGCTGTTTGCCGAAGATGGCTTTGATCCAATGGCGCTGGAAGGCGCCCTGGTCCGGATCAGAGGATGGGTGGATGATCGGGATGGTCCACGCATCGAAGTAACCCATCCCGAGCAGATCGAGGTTTTAGCCACACAATGACGGGGTATCTGCGTAAGGCTCGGCCGGTCCGGCTCGCATTGCTCGCGAGCGCGTTGCTGGTGGTTTCGGCCTGCACCACAATGAGCGGCACCCATATTGCGGTGACCCAGACGGGCGATAATCCCGCTCCCCTGGTCGTGCCCGAAGGCACCGATCCAGAGGATGTGGTGATCGGCCGGCGCGAACATCCGCGCATCATCGCCGCCTATGGTGGGGTGTATTCCGATCGCCCCGCCGAAATCATGGTGGCGCGCATTGTCGGCCGGCTGCTGGCTGCGGCCAACCAGCCCAATGCCCAGTTCCAGGTCACCATTCTCGATAGTGCCGAGGTCAATGCCTTTGCCCTGCCGGGTGGCTATATCTATGTCACCAGAGGCATTCTCGCGCTGGCGTCCGACACCAGCGAACTCGCTGCGGTCCTCGCACACGAAATCGCTCACGTGACGCTGCGCCATGCGCGCGCCCGGACCGATCGCACCCGCACCACGGCCATTGTCGACCGGGTGATCACGGGCGTATTCGGCGGCGACAGCTCGACCGATCAATTGTCCAACCGTTCGCGCGAATCCATGGCCGCTTTCGGCCAAAGCCAGGAGCTGGAAGCGGATCGCGAAGGCATCAAATTTGCCGGCAAGGCCGGCTATGACCCCTCCGCCGCTGCGCGGTTCCTGGGCGTGATGAGCCGGTTCGCCAGCTTCTCGGCCGGCGAAAATGCCGGCGAGGGGTTCCTGTCCTCCCACCCATCGACCCCCGCCCGCATCCAGAAGGCGATGGATACGGCAACCACCATGTTCGGCCAGGCCGGCATTGGCGAGGTCGGGCGCGAGGAATATCTGGCCAGCATCACGGGCCTGACCTTCGGCGACAGCCCGGCGCAAGGCTCGATCATCGGCCGGCGCTTCGTGCATCCGGCCAGCAAGTTCACCTTCACCGTGCCGCAGGGCTATACGCTGCAGAACTCGCAAAGCGCGGTGGTGGGCGTTGCCGGCGATGGCGAGGCGGTGCGCTTCGACAGTGCCGAGGTCAATGCCAGCATGCCCTTGGCCGATTATCTCAAGTCCGGCTGGATCGCCGGGCTCAAGGGCGAAACCGTTAGCACGCAGAGCTTCAACGGCATCGAAATGGCCTCGGGCCTGGCGCAAACCGATCAGTGGTTCTTCCGCGTGTCGGTGATGCGGCTTGATGGCCAGGTTTACCGCTTCATCTTTGCGGCCAAGTCCGACAGTGCCCGCTTTGCGGCTGGCGCTGAAGCCACGCTCAAGAGCTTCCGGCGCACGACGACCGCCGACCTTGCCGATATCCGACGCGTCGCGGTGCGGATCGTCACGGCCAAGCCGGGCGACACCAGTGAATCGCTGGCGCGCCAGATGGCCGGGCTCAATCGCGGCACCGAGCTGTTTTACATCATCAATGATCTGTTCCCCGGCGATCCGATCCGGGTCGGGGAAAAATACAAGGTGGTCGCGCTGCACTAGCGCGCCCCCGTCGGGGCTGATGCCGCGCCGTTGGCGTCAGCGCGTCCTCTCCATGGCGTCCTCGATCGCGCGGGACGCCCCGCCGACCCCGTCGCCGAACAAGACAGTGACATTGTCGCCCAGCGCCACGAGGCTCGTGATCAGGGCCACTGCAATCAGGGCGGCAATCAGGCCATATTCGATGGCGGTGGCGCCGCGCTCCTCGGCGAAAAACCGATGAACTATCCGGGTCGGCATCGGCGCTGCGCCTCCTTGCTCCCTAGAGCAGATCGCACAGGGCGGCGATCAATGGCTCGTCGGCCGGGGGCATGGGATAATCGCGCAGGGCCTGCGGGCGCACCCATTTAAGAGCGGCATGTTCCTTGGCCTGCGGCTGGCCCTGCCATTTCCGGCACACATAAAGTGGCATCAACAGGTGAAAAGTTTCGTAAGGGTGGCTGGCAAAGCTCAGCGGCGCGAGACAGGCGGTTTTGGTGGATACGCCAAGCTCCTCTTCCAGCTCGCGGATCAGGGCGGCTTCGGGTGATTCGCCCGGCTCGACCTTGCCGCCCGGAAACTCCCACAGCCCCGCCAGCGACTTGCCCTCGGGCCGCTGGGCGATCAGCACCCGCCGGTCCGCATCCACCAGCGCACAGGCAACAACAAGCAGTGTGGGGTATGCGCTCATGGGCTGGGAACAATCCGGTAGGTGTAATCATATTGGTGCGCAAAGCCGAGGCGCTGGTAGAGTGCCTTGGCGGCCAGGTTGTCGCCCGCAACATTGAGCGCCGCGATCGTGGCGCCGGCATGTTGGGCCCAATAAAGCCCGCTTTGCATCGCCGCCTGGCCAAAGCCCTGCCGCCGCTGCCCGGGGTCGGTGACGACATTGCCCGCAACAACAATATCGCCGGCCAGCGCGAACAAGGCCGAAGCTGCAGGCTCGCCATTGCCGGCATAAACCACGACGCCCCGGGCGGGCACGCGCATCGCCTTGAGGAGGGCGATGAACTTGTCGGTTGTTGGCCCATCATAGGGTTGGAGCCGGGCCTGGGCTGCGAGAAAGGCCGGGTCGAGCGGGTCGGTCGCTTGCGCCCGCTTGTCAGGCGTCACCGCGCCGAGCCTTGCCGCATAAACATGGGACAGCTCGATGCTGCGCCACCCACCGGCATCGAGCGCGGCAATAAGCTCAGGGCTCGCCAGCGGCGTCAGCCGGAACACGGGGGGCAAGCCCCGTTGTTCGAGCCAGGCGCGGCTCGCTGCAACCCGCCCCACGGCGTTTGTCCCATCTGCGGGGTCAAGGCATTGCACCGAATTGGCGCGCTTGGTGAAGCCATTTGCGGCGCGCCGGATCCAGCCGCCGTCATATTCGGTTTCCACACCCGGCCAGGCCTGCAGCCCGGCCTCTTCCAGTTCGAGGACGCCGGGCAGCACCATTTCAGCTCCGATAGCTGCCATTGATGTCGATATAGCCATGGGTCAGGTCGCAGGTGTAAACCGTGGCGCGTCCCTGGCCGAGCCCGATATCGACGGTCACTTCCAGCTCGGTCCCCTTCATGTAAGCGGAGGTCGCGGCTTCGTCGTAGACCGCCGCGCGTTCCCCGGCCTGGGCGACCACCAAGTCGCCAAAGCGGATCGACAGCTTGTCGCGGTCAGCCGGCTCGCCGGCCTTGCCCACCGCCATCACGACGCGACCCCAATTGGCGTCCTCGCCGGCAATCGCCGTCTTGACCAGCGGGCTATCGGCAATGGACTTGGCGATCCGAAATGCGCTCTCGTCGCTGGTGGCGCCTTGCACATGCACGCTCACCTGCTTGGTAGCCCCTTCGCCGTCGCGGACCACCTGGATGGCCAGGTCGAACAGCACGTCATGCAGGGCGGTGCCGAAGATCTCGGCGCGCGGGTCCTCGAGGCTGGTGATCGGCTCGACGCCGGGTACCTGTCCCGTTGCGAATACCAGCAGCGTGTCGGAAGTGGAGGTATCGCTGTCGACCGTTACGGCATTGAAGGTGGTGCGCACATGCTGGCTCAGCAGCGCCTGCAGCACATCGGCGGCGATCGGCGCGTCGGTGAACACAAAGCTCAGCATCGTCGCCATGTCAGGCGCGATCATGCCCGAGCCCTTGGCAATGCCGTTGATGGTGATCGCGCTGCCGTCAAGGTCGAGCGTTGCACCCGCAAGCTTGGGGAAGGTGTCGGTGGTCATGATGGCCTTGGCCGGCTCCATCCAGGGCGTCTCGCCCAGCCGGGTGGCTGCATCCTCGAGCACCCCAGCAAACTTGCTGGGATCGAGCGGCTCGCCGATAACGCCCGTGGACGCCAGGAAGACTTCGCTTGGGGCGCAGCCCAATGCCTTGGCGGCAAAATCAGCAGTCGCTGCCACGCTGTCGCGCCCCTTGGCGCCGGTGAAGGCATTGGCATTGCCTGAATTGACCACAAGCCCGCGCGCCACACCCGCCGGCAGATTGGCCTTGCACCAATCCACCGCCGCTGACGAGCACAGCGAACGCGTGACCACGCCGGCAACGGTCGTCCCCTCGGCAAGGCTCACCAGCAGCACATCGGTGCGGTTCTTGTACTTGATGCCCGCTTCGGCGGTGGCAAAGCGCACTCCGGCGACGGCCGGCAGTTCCGGATAGGATTGAGGGGCAAGCGGGGAAACCGGATGGGCCATGCCTAAACGCCTTTGAACAAGGAAAGCTGGCTCCGGGTGTGCCTCAAACATGGCCCATTCGCAAGACGGCCGGGCCGCGGTAGCCCGCCGTCCCCGCCGGTTTTCCCGCCTTAGCTGGCGGCCCGCTTCCTGCCGGCAATAAAACCGCCGAAATGCCGGCCGATCAAAGGCACGACCACTAGCACGATCGTGCTGGCCATGAATGGCACGAGCACGAGGCTGCGCTGCCAGATGTCCCAGCCAACGGTGAGGGGCGTCAGCAGGTAAAGATAAAGCGTGACGATGGGATAAACCGCCGGCGTCATGACCAGCGCCATGCGCAGGCGCGAAGCGAGGGAAGAAGGCATTTGTCTGCTCCAACAGAACGGTACGTTTCGTTCTATAATGAAACGCGCCGTTTCGATCAAGTCTTTTCTTTATGGTTGAGCTGGCTCATATTAGCGTCATGAGCATTTCCCCAGCAGACGAGGCCGATGATCGACGCCGCTCCATCGGTGCCCGGCGCAATCCGGAAACCGAACAAGCGATCCTTGAGGCGGCCGAAGCCATCATGGCCGAAGAGGGGATCGCCGGCTTTTCCATCGAAGCGGTGGCCAAGCGCGCCCGGGCCGGCAAGCCCACCATCTACAAGTGGTGGCCCGGCAAAACCGCGCTGCTGCTTGATGTTTATCACCGCCACAAGCCGGCGGCGGTGCATACCGATACCGGCAGCACCGAAGGAGATGTGCTGGCATTCCTCACCGGTATCTTCACCCATTGGGGGGAAACCGGCGCGGGCAATGTGTTTCGCTTCGTGATCGCGGAAGCCCAGCGCGACGAACAGGCCGCGCAGTCGCTACGCGCTTATGCGGCGCAGCGGCGGATCCAGACTGGGGCGATTTTCGAGCGGGGCGTGGCGCGGGGCGAGCTCGCGGCCGATACCGATGTGGGCCTTGCCGCCGATGCGCTGGCCGGCTTTGTGTGGCACCGGCTGCTGACGGGCCGGGTCGAATGCGACCCCGAGCAATTCGCCAAACTGGCCCGGCAGATGGTCCGGGGGCTGCTCGCCCCCGGCGCCTGATTGGTTGCTTACTGCGCGGGGGCAGCTTCTGGTGCGGCTTCCGGAGCAGCTTCCTCTTCGCCCGCTTCGGCAGCTTCTGCAGCTTCCGCCGGCTCGGTCTGGGCTTCGACAGCTGCGGCCAGCGCGGGATCGGGAATCTCGATCTCGACGCCTTCCATCAGCTTGGCGACTTCGGCATCAAACGCGTTCATCAGCAGCTGCTGCTGCAACTGGCCGGCGACCTGCTCGATGGGCGCGGGGCTCGACTTGCGCTTTTCCTCCAGCCGGATGACGTGCCAGCCGAACTGGGACTGCACGGGATCGCTGATCTGGCCGGGCTCGGTCAGGGCAAAGGCCGCCTCTTCGAACTGCGGCACCATCATGCCGGCGCTGAAAAAGCCGAGATCGCCGCCATTGGCTGCACCGGGGTCGATCGACTTTTCCTTGGCCACTTCAGCAAAATCGGCGCCGCCATCGAGCTCGGCCTTGACCGCCTTGGCCTCGTCTTCGGTCTGCACCAGGATGTGGCTGGCATGGATCTCGTCGGCCGGCTCGAACTCCGCGACATATTTGTCGTATTCGGCCCGCACAGCTTCTTCGGTCACGGCCGCCGCGATCACATCGGCAAAATAAGCGCGGCGCAGGGCGCGCTCTTCCAGGTAATCCAGCCGCTGCTGGAACAGGGGCGTGGCGTCCATGCCCGCTTCCTTGGCGGCGCCGGCCATCACTTTCATGTCAATCAGCACGCGCAGCAGGAAGGCCTTGCGCTGTTCGGGAGGCATCTGGCTCAGTTCCTGGGTCAGGTCCTCGGCCGCAAAGCTGAGGTCAGCCTCGGTGATGGGCTCGCCACCCACTGTTGCGACAACCGCGTCAGGGGCCGGGGTAGCCGGCTCGGCAGCGGGGGCAGTCTCGGTCGTTGGAGCCGCGGGAGCCGCGTCCTGGGCCAGGGCGGGCAGCCCCGCGGCCAGAACCAGCGCCAAGGCACTTACGGTGCGCCCGAGGCGCTTGGATGAAAACAGCATAGCGTGGTTCTCCTTGACGGGCGCATGCCATGGGCATGGCCGCTGGTGGTCGGCAATGGGGGCGCCCCGATCAGGCGCGCGCCTGCCTGTCATGGCTTAGCGGCCAAAATGTGCCGCCCAAGGGGGAAGCGTCGGGGATGGTTAAGGCTCCATGACGGACCCGTTTTTACTGAGCCGCGCGCAGATGTGGCCGATTTCGCCGAAGTTGACAAGGCAAGGGGGCGCTCTTACATCTCAGCCGCATTTTACGGCATGCTTTCGGTGGCCAGAATGGCTGATGACGCATGCGCGAAACCCTCGGGGCCAGCTGGCTCCACATCGTGCTATAGAGGCAAAAGATGATCTTCTTGCCCCTGCGCGGACCGCAAACGGCCCTTCGCGCCACGATGATCAAACAAAGGACGATCTAGATGGCTCTTGCTGCACTTGCCCGGCGGCTTTTCGGTACCGCGTCCGATCGGCATGTGAAGCGGTTTCATCCCAATGTCGCTGCCATCAATGCACTGGAATCCGAACTGGCGGGACTTTCCGATGAGGCGCTGCGCGCGCGCACCGAGCAGTTCAAGACCCAGCTCCAGAATGGCGCCGATCTCGATGACCTGATCGTGCCCGCCTTTGCTACCGTGCGCGAAGCCTCCAAGCGCGTGCTCGGCATGCGCCACTTCGATGTGCAGCTGATCGGCGGCATGGTGCTCAATGACCGCTCCATCGCCGAAATGCGCACCGGTGAAGGCAAGACGCTGGTGGCAACGCTTCCCGTCTACCTCAATGCGCTGACCGGCCGGGGCGTGCATGTGGTCACGGTCAACGACTACCTTGCCCGCCGCGACGCCGCCTGGATGGGCCAGATCTACAATTTCCTTGGTCTCTCCTACGGCATTATCGTGCATGGCCTGACCGATGCCGAGCGCAAGGCCGCTTATGCCGCCGACATCACCTACGGCACCAACAACGAATTTGGCTTCGATTACCTGCGCGACAACATGAAATATACGCGCGCCCAGATGGTGCAGCGCGGCCATGCCTATGGGATCGTCGACGAAGTGGACTCCATCCTGATCGATGAGGCGCGCACCCCGCTCATCATCTCGGGTCCCTCCGAAGACCGCTCCAATCTCTACGTCCAGATCGACGAGATGATGGAGCTGATCGGGGAGGACGATTTCGAGCTCGACGAAAAGCAGCGCTCCGCCACCTTCACCGATGCCGGCATCGAAAAGCTCGAAGCCCGGTTGGCTGAAGTCGGACTGCTGAAATCTGAATCTCTTTACGACGTGGAAAACGTCGCCCTGGTGCACCACGCCAACTCGGCCCTGCGCGCGCACAAGCTCTTCCGCAAGGACAAGGACTACATCGTTCGCAATGATGAAGTCGTCATCATCGACGAGTTCTCGGGCCGCATGATGCCTGGCCGGCGGTATTCGGAAGGCCTGCACCAGGCGCTCGAAGCCAAGGAACACGTCAAGATCCAGCCGGAAAACCAGACCCTGGCCTCGATCACCTTCCAGAACTATTTCCGCCTGTACGAAAAGCTCGCCGGCATGACCGGTACGGCCGCCACCGAAGCGGAAGAATTCGCTGATATCTACAAGCTCGATGTGGTGACCGTCCCCACCAATCTGCCGGTGCAGCGCCAGGACGACGAAGACGCCATTTATCGCACCGCGGCCGAAAAGTTCGACGCCATTGCCGATATGATCAAGCAGTGCCAGGAGCGCGGCCAGCCCGTCCTCGTGGGCACGACCTCGATCGAAAAATCGGAAATGCTGGCCGAACTGCTGCGCCAGAAAAATGTCGGCGCCATGAACGTGCTGAACGCGCGCCACCACGAGCAGGAAGCTCAGATCGTGGCCGATGCCGGCATGCCCGGCGCCATCACCATTGCCACCAATATGGCGGGCCGCGGCACCGACATCCAGCTCGGCGGCAACCTGGAAATGCGCATCGAAAAGGAAGCCGAGGGTCTCGAAGGGGCCGAGCGCGAAGCCAAGATCGCCGAGATCAAGGCCAAGATCGCCGAAGACAAGGCCAAAGCCATTGCCGCGGGCGGGCTCATGGTGATCGGCACCGAGCGCCACGAGTCGCGCCGCATCGACAACCAGCTGCGCGGCCGTTCGGGCCGTCAGGGCGACCCTGGCCATTCCGCCTTCTTCCTGTCGCTGCAGGACGATCTGATGCGCATCTTCCCGGTGGATTCCATGGATTCCATGCTGGGCAAGCTCGGGCTCGAACAGGGCGAAAGCATCACCCATCCCTGGGTCACCAAGGCCATCGAGCGTGCCCAGGGCAAGGTCGAAGCGCGCAACTTCGACATCCGCAAGAACATTCTCAAATATGACGACGTGATGAATGATCAGCGCAAGGTGATCTTCGAGCAGCGTCTCGAGATGATGGATGCCGAGGATGTCAGCGATACCGTGCGCGACATGCGCCACGATGTGGTGGAAGCCATTGTCGCCAAGGCCATTCCCCCGCGCTCCTATCCCGAGCAGTGGAATGTCGAGCAGCTGACCGCCGCGGCCAAGACCTATCTCAACATCGATGCACCGATCGCCCAATGGGCCGAGGAAGAAGGCATCGACGCCGAAACGGTCACCGAGCGCCTGATCAAGGCTGCCGACGACTTCTTTGACGCCAAGGAGCAGCGCACGCTCGAAGCCATGGAAGCGGCCGGCACCCCCAATCCGACCGTGATGCGGCAGGTCGAAAAGTCCATTCTGCTGCAGTCCATCGATGGGCTCTGGCGCGAGCACCTCGTCACCCTCGATCACCTCTCCAAGGTCGTGGGCTGGCGCGGCATGGCCCAGCGCGATCCGCTCAACGAATACAAGCAGGAAGCCTATGAGCTGTTCCAGGCGCTCCTGACCAATCTGCGCGAACTGGTGACCACCCAGCTTTCCCATGTCGAGCTGCAGATCCGCCCGCCCGTCTCGGCGCCTGATCTGAGTGGCTTGCGCGAAACCCATATCGATCCGCTGACCGGCGAAAACGACGCCGATGGCGACGACACCTTTGATGATTCCCTCGGGGCCACCGGCGAGGATCCCTCGCTCAAGCCCCTCGACCCCGCCCTCATGGTCGGCGTCTCCCGCAATGCCCCTTGCCCCTGCGGTTCGGGCAAGAAATTCAAACACTGCCACGGCGCTTTCTAAGCCAAAGGCCCGGACGCAAGTCCGGGCCTTTTTCGTTCACGGCGTCTGCGTCGGCCCTAGTGGGTGTGGCCTGAACCGCCCACCGCCACGATGTTGAACGGTGCCCCTTCGAGCTCGATATCGAGCTCAAGCGTGAAGCTCTCGGCATCCACGACATGGATGCTGCCGGCCAGCGGATCGGTCACCGCGATTTCACCGCCTGCCACGGCAATGCGCGGGCGCGGCAGATCCCATTCCCCATCCATGGAATATGGCTCAGTCAGCTGCAGCGACCGCGTCAGCTCGCCCGATACCACGTCCAGTTCGCGCAGCTGCCCGTCTTCGGTGAAGATATAGGCGAATTTGGGCGTGCCTGGATTGACGGCAAAATGCACGCGGCGGGTCGGCAGGTCCACGAGGCGGAAAGCATCCTCACCGGCACTGGGATCGATCAGCACCACCTGGTCGGCACCATAATTGCCGAGGAAATACTGCAGGCCGACACCCCCAAGCAGCGTAGTGGCTTTGCCTTCGGGCAGAGCATCGCTATAGGGCAGGAACTCGACCACTGGCCCCGTTGCGGCGTCCTTGGCGATCAACAGGCCCGTTGCACAGCCAACAGCCAGCAGATTCCCTGATGTTGCTTCGCCGTGCAGGTCGGGGCAGTCGTGTAGCTCACCCACTTGGCTGCCTTGCCCATCGACGACCAGCAGGCCCGTCCGCCGCTTGTCGGGATCGTCGGGGTTGGAGGCAGAGACCAGCAGATAATCCCCCATCTGCACGGCCAACCCGTGATGGGGCGCCGCAACCTTGTATTCCCGGGCCTGCGGCTTTCCGTCCAGCCAGGCGCCTTCATCGAGCACGCGCACCATACCCTCTTCGTCAAAAAAGAGGGCGATCTGGCCGTGATGCTCCACGAAGTGGGACGGCTTGTCGCCGGTCACCCGCGCTTGCACCAGCGCCGGGGCTTCCACCGCGATGTCGCCATGGTCACCATGGTCCTCAAGGGCAATGCCGCTGCGGATCGCGGCAACTCTGTCGGCGCTGCCCTGCACCGCAAACACGCCGGCCTTGCTGCCGGTGGCATAAAGGCTTGCCGGTCCCTCAACCGCGAAGTTTGCCAGCACTTCGCCATCGGCCATATCGATCACCGCGATTTTCGGTTCGGCATGGTCGGCCACAAACAAGCGCCAATGGCTCTCGGTCTGTGCCAGCACCGGCAACGAAACGGTAGCCAGCAGTCCCGCCAGCAGAAATGAAAATGGACGCATGCGCTATCTCCTGTTCTGTTACAACATAACGCACGTAACGTAATGTTGTTACACTGGCAAGACACTGATGCATCTGTGGAGAGGGCCATCGGAGTTCACCCCCTCGGCTCTCGCCCTCCCTCCCCCTTGAGGGGAGGGCCGGGGAGGGGGTCGTCGGGTCATGCACCAGAAAGGCCGCTCAACCCTCGCACCGCCCCCGCAGTCGACACCCTCCCCCTTGAGGGGAGGGATCAAGGGTGGGGGTTCAGGCTTCTCCGCACATGCGAAGCCGGGGCCCTCGGGCCGAGACATCCACCACATCCCCGGAACTTCGGTCGAAAAACCGCGTTTGCGCGCCTGTCAGCCTCAGGAGTGTTTGCCATGCTCGACCATTCCGGCTTTGTTGTTGCCGACCTTGCCCGCAGCAGGCGCTTTTATGATGCGATCGCCCGGGCGCTTGAGCTGGGCACCATCGACAACGGCCCCAATGCGTTCCTGCTCGGCAAGAGCGCGCAGGAGCCCATTCCCTATCTCTGGATCGGCACCAGCCGGCCGTCATACTGGGCCGAGGGCTCGCGCCCCGGGCTCAACCAGATGCATTTTGCCTTCCGCGCGCGCAGCCCCGCAATGGTGGATGCGTTTTATCGCGCGGCCCTTGCCGCCGGCGGTACCGACCACGGCCCGCCCGGTCCACGCCAGGGCGCAGGGGAATATTACGGCGCCTTTGTGCTCGATCCCGATGGCAACAATATCGAAGCCTGCTTTCGCGGCGTCGACTTTACCCGTGCCGAGCCTGAGTTCAGCAGTTGACGCGCAATTCGGCGTAGCCGGTCATGCCACCGGCGCCCGAGGACACCACCGCGACGGTGCAGGTGGTGCCGCGCAACAGGGCATTGCCGCCATTGGGAATGGTGGTGCCGTCCGCCAGCGCCACATAGCCCGCTTCCACGGCGGCAACATTGACCTCGGCGCCATTGCCGCAAATGGGGTAGTTGTCCCCGCCCGTGACCAAAAAGCGCGTGCCCGCGGGCATGCAATCGCCCCCTGAGGCAGCAGTGGCGGCGGCGGGCGCGGCGTCGGGCAGCGGCGGCAGGGCGCCAGCCGGAGGCGTGTTCGCGCTTTGGTTGCGCCAGTCTTCTTCCAGGATCGCCAGCCGGTTGGACAGTTCAACCAAGGGGTCTTCCCCCGAGGCTGCTGCAGCCGCCGGCGGGCTGGCCAGTTGCTGGTTGAAGAGCTCCAGGCTCACCCGGATCTGGGCGATGTCGCTCGACATGCGCCTGATGTCGCGCTGGGTATCGGTGTAAACCCAGGCGGAGGCGGCGATGGCGCCCACGGCCACAAGGCCTGCCACAAAGCTCAGCAGGCGCTCCCCGCCAAAGCGTTGGCGCGCGGGGACCGGCGGCAGGGGCCGCTCGGCGGGCTCGGGGGTGGCAACATCGTCGTGCAAGTAACTTATCCTTCGTGGCCCATCGCTTCGGGGCATGCGCCAAGAGCGTGCCCAAAACATGACGGGAGCGTCACGCTCCCGCCGGGGCCTAGACGCCGGCGGGCTTGGTCAGCGGAGCTGGTGCCGCAGCGCCCGAAATCGCCGGCTGGGCCGGTGCCGCCCCGCCGCCCAGCACACTGCCGACCCCGCCGAAAAAGCCGGTCACGGCGCCGCCAATGGCCTCGCCGCGCGCCGCAATGGCGGCTTTTTCGGCGGCTTGCTTGTCGATCAGCGCCAGCGCATCATTGATCTTGGCGTCGGCCGCCTGCTGTTCGGCCACCAGGGTGGGGTGGGTGGTGAGCACCGGGCAGGGGCCGAGCGGATCGAGCGGGCCGCTGGTCATGGCATTGAACACATAGCGCTGTTCGCACACATCCCAGGATGGGGGCGTCTTGTTGAACTCAAAGAAGTCATAGCCTTCCTTGATGTTCTTCCAGAAGGGCAGGTGCTGGTTGGTGGCCTGCTTGGCCAGGTTGGCCGCCGTCATCTTGAACGGGAAGATCTGCACCTGGAAGGCGGGATTGCCGCCCTTGAAGCTTTCGCGCGCCAGGGCATAGATCTCGGCCATGTTGCCATCGGTCATGGCGTAGCAGCCCACCGACTTGCAATCGCCATGCACCATCAGATTGGAGCCGCTACGCCCAAGCGCGCGGTCGAACTTGTTGGGAAAGCCGGTATTGAACGCAAGGTAGTAGGCCGATTTCGGGTTCATCTGGCCGGGCGTGACCGTATAGAAGCCTTCGGGGCTTTGGCGGTCGCCTTCCTTGAACTTGGGCCCCAGATCGCCCGAATAGGTGCAGATCTCGTAGCTTTTGAACAAGGCGAACTGGCCGGTATTGGTGCGCTTCCACACCTCGAGCGTACGTTCCTGCTTGAAGATGCGCACCACCATGGCTTCGCCGGGCGAGGAGCCTATGGCGCGTAGCGCGGTGACGGTGGCAGCAGCGAGGGGCTGGTTGTGGCGGTTGTCGCCCTTGATGAAGCCGCAGCCGGCGAGCGCGAGACCCACCCAGAGCAGCACCACGACGGAGCAGAATTTGCGCAGAAAATTGGCGGTCACAGCAGGCAGCCCATACAGCGGAACACGGGGCTAGCCTTAGGCCTGCTTGGTTACCGCGCGGTAAGAAATCATGGTTAACCCGTTCTTACCACGCCCGCAAAGGGCCCGAACAGGGGCCCTCTGCGGTCAAGTCGGCGTGATCGTCCCCTTACAGGGCGGTGCCGATGGCGAGGAACTTTTCGCGCCGGTGTTCGCGCACTTCCAAACGGCTGCGACCGCTGAAATCATTGAGGAAAGTGCTGATGGCGGTGCGGGTCGCATCCATCACTGCCGCCGGGTTGCGGTGCGCGCCGCCCGCCGGTTCAGGAACGATGGCGTCGATCACGCCAAAGCCCAACAGATCCGTCGCGGTGATCTTCATATTGGTGGCCGCGTCCTGCGCCTTGGCGGCATCGCGCCACAGGATCGAAGCGCCCCCTTCCGGCGAGATCACCGAATAAATCGAATGCTCGAGCATCAGCACCCGGTTGGCCGTGGCGATGGCGATGGCCCCGCCCGAGCCGCCTTCACCGATGATGATGGCGAGGTTGGGCACGCCCAGTTCGAGCGATTTTTCGGTGGAGCGGGCAATGGCCTCGGCTTGCCCGCGTTCCTCGGCGCCGATGCCGGGATAAGCGCCGGCCGTATCCACGAACGAAATCAGCGGAATGTTGAACCGGTCAGCCATTTCCATGATGCGCACGGCCTTGCGATAGCCTTCAGGGCGCGCCATGCCGAAATTGTGCTTGATGCGGCTATCGGTGGAGTTGCCCTTTTCCTGGCCCATGACCGCAACGGGCTGGCCGTTGAAGCGCCCGAACCCGGCCTGGATCGCGGGATCCTCGGCGAACTTGCGGTCGCCCGCCAGCGGGGTCCATTCGGTGATGAGGCTGCGGGTATAATCGGAAAAATGCGGACGCTGCGGGTGGCGCGCGATCTGCGTTTTTTGCCAGGGCGTCAGGCGCTTGTAGATGTCGAGCAGCGCTTCTTCGGCGCGAGCCGACAGGCGCGACACTTCCTCGTCGATGGAAACGGCCTGATCGCCCGCTGCCAAATTCTTGAGTTCGGCAATCTTTGCCTCGAGGTCGGCGACCGGCTTTTCAAAATCGAGATAAGTCTGCATCCAACCTGCCCGTTAGGGGTCAATCTTTGACCCATGCCAATGGGCCGCTGCTGTTGCGCCCCAAAGTGGCCGGAAAGTGGCGAGGGCGTCTGTCTGAGTCAAGCGCCTTCGCAGCAGGGGGCCGCTCGGAACGCCGTGAAAGGTTTACGATCCGTCTGCCATTGGGTGGTGGGTTTCCACCAGATGGCGCAGTTTTTCGTCCAGCACATGGGTATAGATCTGGGTGGTTGAAATATCGGCATGGCCCAGCAGCATCTGCACCACGCGCAGATCGGCGCCACCCGCCAGCAGATGGCTGGCAAAGGCGTGCCGCAGCACATGGGGCGCTACCCGGCTGGCGCTGATCCCGGCCCGCGCTGCCAGCCCCTTGAGATCGCGCGCGAACACCTGGCGCGACAAATATCCCTCGGCGCCGCTCGCAGGAAACAGGAACACGCCCGGCTCAATGGTCTTGAGGTAAGCCTTGATCGCATCGCGTGCGCGATCATTGAGCGGCACGACGCGCTCCTTGTTGCCCTTGCCGCGCACGGTCAAAAAGCTGGCGTCGCGCATCACCGCCGCGCGCTTCAAACTCACCAGTTCGCTCACGCGCATGCCGGTGGCGTAAAGCAGCTCCAGCAGCACATAAAGCCGCAGGGCCGCGGCCTGCTTGGGCGCGGACGCCTCGGTGTTGGCTTCCGCTTCAGCCAAGGTCAGAAGCTTGTCGATCTCGGCGATCGACAGCACTTTGGGCAGGGCGCGCCGGCTTTTGGGGCTGGCGATAATGCGGGTGGGGTCGTCGGCCCGCAGATTGTCGGCGCACAAGAAGCGGTGGAACTGGCGAATGGCCGATAGGCGCCGTGCGCTCGAGGACGCCGACAGCCCACTTTGCTTGAGATGATCGAGATAAGCGGCGACTTCTTCGCGCTCCCCCGTCAGCAGCGTCTTGCCCTTGCCGGCCAGAAAGCCGGCATAGTCGGACAGGTCGCGCCGATAGGCATCGATCGTGTTTGGTGCCGCGCCCCGCTCGGCGCTCATCATTTCGAGAAACGCGCCGATCAGATGGGTGCCGCTCATGGGCTGGCCGGGGCCTCGGCCGGTGCAGCCTCGGCCGGTGCAGCATCCGCCGGTGCAGCAGGGGCGGGCTCGGCGGCTGGGGCGGGAGCTGGTGCGCGGGTTTGCCCCGGCAGGCCGGGCGCGCTTTCGCCCAGCAGCTCATTGGTGGGAATGCGGATCGTGGTTTCCTTGGGTGCCGGCTTGACGCTGAGGACCAGCGCGAACATGCCTGCATAAGCAAGGCCAACCAGGATGAGCAGGGTAACAAGGAGGCGGATCAGGGTGGGCATGGTTGTCCGGAATCTGTTCTGGGCGCGGGCACAGTACATGAAAATACCGGCAAATGCTTTCGATCTGGTTGGGAGCGTTGCTCGCTTCTTGACAGCGGCCGTCTCGCCCGCTTGATAGCGACCACCACATGGGGAGCCCCTTTTGTCCCGATCCACTGCGGCCAACCGGCAGGCCCAAGCCCAACTTCTTGTCGAGCTGCTGGATGGCAGGCCCCTGGCTCTCGTAGGCATGATGGGCGCAGGCAAGACCACTGTCGGCCGGCGCCTCGCCAATCGCATGGGCCGCCAGTTCCTCGATAGCGACGAGGAAATCGAAAAAGCCGCGCAAATGAGCATCCCCGAGATTTTTGCCCAACGCGGGGAAGCCGAATTTCGCGCCGGGGAAACCAGGGTGATTTCCCGGGTGCTCAAGCATCCCGACCTGGTGCTGGCCACGGGCGGTGGGGCTTTTGTGCATCCCGAAACCCGGGCCGTGCTCAAAAGCGAAGCGGTTTCGGTCTGGATCAAGGCCGATACGGACCTGTTGTTCCAGCGCGTGTCGCGCCGCTCCAACCGCCCGCTGCTGCAAACCGCCAATCCACGTGAAACATTGGAGCGGCTCGTCGAGGAGCGCTACCCCATCTATGCCGAGGCCGATGTGACCGTGGTATCGCGCGATGTGCCCCAGGAAACCGTAGCCAGCGACCTCGTGGAAGCCGTGCTCGCCTATCTGCAGGAAAAGCCATAGCCATGCCCGCCATCGCCCATACCGTTCATGTCGCCCTGGGCGAGCGTGCCTATGATATCCTGATCGGGGATCGCCTGCTCGAGGATGCCGGCGCCATTCTCGCCGAGCGTTTTGCCGGGCGCCGCTTTGGTATCGTCACCGACGCCACGGTCGCCCAGGCGCAGCTGCCGCGCCTGCAGCGCAGCCTTGATGCAGCGGGTCTCCTTCACACCCCCATCATCGTGCCGGCGGGCGAGGGCAGCAAATCCTGGACTCAGCTCCAATATGTCACCGAAGCCATTCTTGCCGCCCGGCTCGAGCGGGGCGATGCGGTGATCGCCCTTGGCGGCGGGGTGATCGGGGATCTCGCGGGCTTTGCCGCCTCCATCGCCCGACGCGGCATGGACTTGATCCAGATGCCCACTTCGCTCCTCGCCCAGGTCGATAGCTCGGTCGGGGGCAAGACCGGGATCAATTCGCCCCACGGCAAGAACCTGATCGGCGCCTTTCATCAGCCTCGCCTGGTGCTCGCCGATCTCTCCACCCTCGATACCCTCGCGCCCCGGCAATTTGCCGCCGGTTATGCGGAAGTCGTCAAATACGGGCTGATCGACGACGAAGACTTCTTTTTCTGGCTCGAAGCCAACCGCGCCGAAATTTTCGCCGGCGGAGCGGCCCGGGGTGAAGCTATCGCGCGCTGCTGCCGGCACAAGGCCCGCGTCGTCATCGAGGACGAGCGCGAGCAGGCCGTTCGGGCGCTGCTCAATCTGGGGCACACGTTCGGCCATGCGCTGGAAAAGGACACCGGCTTTGGGGATCGGCTGCTGCATGGCGAAGGGGTCGCCATCGGCATGGTGTTGGCGCACGCCTTTTCTGCCCGTTTGGGCCTCGCGCCGTCGCAGGACACCGGCCGGGTACAGGCGCATCTGCAGTCCGCGGGCCTGCCGACGCGCTTGGCCGATATCGCCGGGGGCGTCGGCTCCACCGAAACACTGATGGCCGCGATCGCGCAGGACAAAAAGGTCTCACGCGGCGCTTTGACCTTTATCCTGACCCGCGGCATCGGCCAGGCCTTCATTGAACGAAATGTTGATCCAGCTGCCGTGGCGCAGTTTTTGGACGATATGCGGGGCTGAGGCGTCCCGTTTGCTGTGGCCGGTTGCGGCGGAACGCTGGGCGTTCCGGTGCCAAGCGCACTGGCCCTCACCCTCCCCTTGTGGGGAGGGACGGGGAGGGGACTTCCAAGCTAAAAGCTGCGCTTTTGCCCCAAAGCGCTCTTTCAAAACGCAAGAACCCTTTCCATATGGAGGGTCCTCCCGCTACAATGCTAGCCCTTGTGATTTCCATCACTGGGCAGCACTTCGATGGCCAGCGCATGGACCCGGCTCTTGAGCTCGGCATCCAGCGCTTCCATAACGGCGCGGTGTTGCGCCACGCGAGGCTTCCCGTCAAACTGCCGGGTCGCGATTCTGACACGAAAATGGGTTTCACCCCCCTCCAGCCAACCGGCATGACCGCGATGCTTGTTGGATTCGTCGATCACTTCGAGGAATTCGGGTGAAAAGCGGTCGGTAAGCTTGGCTGTTATGGTGTCTTTAAAGGACATCGGGCTGAGGTTTCCATTGGTTTGAAGCAAAGTAACTAGGCGCAATGAAATCGCAATCCAAGCTCTTCGACCCCATCCGCATCCGGCCGCGTCGCGAAGCCAAGCCCGAACCCGTGGCCCAGCTCTGCGATTGGGAAGGCTGCGAGGAACCCGGCACCCACAAGGCCCCCAAGGGCCATGGTGCTGAAGGGCAGTACCACCATTTCTGCCTGCAGCATGTCCGTCACTACAACACGGCCTTCAACTTTTTTGCCGGCATGGAAAAGGACGCGCTGGAAGAAGCGCTCCATACCCCGCCCAAGGCGGAAAGCCGCTCGAGCTTTGCCACCGGCCAGCCCGGTGTGCGCGGATCGCGCGCTGCCAGCGCGGCCGGTATCCGCCCCGGCGACAAATATGGCGACCCGTTCGGGGTTTTTGCCCGTTATCGCCACCGCCAGGCCCAGACCCCGGCGGCCGAACGCGTCAAGCCCACCAATGAGCTCGACAAGCGCGCCCTTGAAACCCTGGGGATCATCGGTCCGCCCAAATCCGAAGAAATCAAGCGGGCCTACAAGACCCTGGTCAAGATCCACCATCCCGATGCCAATGGTGGCGACAAGTCCTCCGAAGAGCGGCTGCGCACCATTATCGCGGCCTATTCCCATCTCAAGAAATCGGGGTTCGTCGCCAAGTAGTTCGCCATGGCTCGGGCTACCGCCTCGGGCACAATGCTGCTATAGAGCCGCCGCATCCTTCCTTTGCCGTTCCATCTGCCCAAGAGCCCGCCATGAGTGAATTCACCAACCTGCCGGACACCCAATACCAGGCCCGGGATCTTTTCGGCATCGACACCGACCTGACCGTGCCCGGTTACGCCCAGCGCACCGAGCATGTGCCACCGGTTGATCCCGATTACCTGTTTGATCGCAACACCACGCTCGCGATCCTGGCTGGCTTTGCCTTTAATCGCCGCGTCATGGTGCAGGGCTATCACGGCACCGGCAAATCCACCCATATCGAGCAGGTCGCGGCCCGCCTCAACTGGCCGCTGGTGCGCGTCAACCTCGATAGCCACGTTTCGCGTATCGATCTCGTCGGCAAGGACGCGATCGTGCTCAAGGACGGCAAGCAGATCACCGAGTTCCGCGACGGCATCCTCCCCTGGGCGGTGCAGAACAATGTCGCTCTCGTATTCGACGAATATGACGCGGGCCGCCCCGACGTGATGTTCGTGATCCAGCGCGTGCTCGAAGTCGCGGGTCGCCTCACCCTGCTCGATCAGAACCGCGTGATCGTGCCCCATCCGGCATTCCGGCTGTTTGCGACCACCAACACCATTGGTCTGGGCGACACTTCGGGCCTTTACCACGGCACCCAGCAGATCAATCAGGGCCAGATGGACCGCTGGAGCCTTGTGACGACGCTCAACTATCTGCCCCATGACAAGGAAGTTGGCATTGTTCTGGCCAAGAACAAAACCTATGCCGAAAACGATCGCGGCAAAAAGCTCGTGTCCAACATGGTGCGCCTCGCTGACCTCACGCGCCAGGCCTTCATCAATGGCGATCTGTCCACGGTGATGAGCCCGCGTACCGTCATCACCTGGGCCGAAAACACCCAGATCTTCGGCGGCGATGTCGGCTTTGCCTTCCGCCTCACCTTCCTCAATAAATGCGACGAGCTCGAACGCCCCGTGGTCGCCGAGTTCTACCAGCGCGTGTTTGGCGAAGACCTGCCCGAAAGCTCCGCGAACCTGGCCGTCACGGCCTGATTTTTCTGCCGGACGGCTGCCGTCGGGTCCGTGATTGCTCCCCTCCCCCTTGAGGGGAGGGGCCGGGGGTGGGGGTCCATCGGTGATCGCCGAACCACCCCCACCCTCCCGCCGGCTAGGGAAGGGCGCCGAATCCAGACCTTGGTGGCAAACACGACCGCGCCAGCCGTAACCCACGAGCAACCAGCATGGCACAATCGCCCCGCAGCAAAGCCAACAAGCCCGATCAAACCCTGGCGTTCAAGACGGCCATGGGCGCCACCGTGCGCGCCATCGGGGGGAAGAGCGATCTTGAGGTCACCTTCACCGCCGACCGCCCGCTGCTGACGGCCGACAAGGCGCGTCTCGCCAATCTGCCCCGCCTGCCGACCCGGCGCGACATTGCCATTGCCCGCGGGCAGGGCGATGCCATGGCGATGCGGCTCGCGAGCCACGATCCCGAAGCGCACCGCAAGCGCTCCCCCATGGACCCGCAGGCCCGCGCCGCCTTTGATGCGCTCGAGCAGGCGCGCGTCGAGGCGCTGGGCTGCGTGCGCATGCCCGGCATGGTCGGCAATATCGGGGAAATGCTCGAGGATCGCCTGTTCCGCGCCAATTTCGCCGAAGTCACCGCCCGCGACGATGCCCCCATTGCCGAGGCCCTGGGCCTCTTGCTGCGCGAAAAGCTCGCCGGCGTGCCCGTGCCGCCCTCGGGCCATGCGCTGGTCGATCTGTGGCGCAGCGAGATCGAAAGCAAGGCGGGCACCTCGCTCGCGACGCTCCTCACCCGCTTTGAGGACCAGAACGAGTTCGGCAAGGCCGCCAAGGCGCTGCTGCGCGACCTCAATCTCGTGCCCGAAAGCGAAGTGGAAGACCCCAGCGACGCCGACGAGAGCGGCGAAGACGAGGGCCAGCCCGACCAGGCCCAGGGTTCCGATGAATCGCCCGAACAGGGCGAAGGCGAAAACGAGCAGACCGACAGCCAGCAGGAAGAGGCTGCCGGGGAATCGGAAGAAACCGGCGATGTTGAGGGCCTTGAATCGGATATGGCCGACGTCGACGAGGACGCTGCCGCCCAGGCCGGCGAGGACGCCCCCATGCCGCCCCCCGGCAAGGACGCCGGCACCCAGCTGACCAATCAGTTCAACTACAAGGTCTTCACCACCAAATATGACGAGATCGTCAAGGCGGCCGAACTCTGCCCGCCCGACGAGCTCGACCAACTGCGTGCCCTTCTGGACAAGCAGCTCGAAAACCTCGCCGGTGCCGTCGCGCGCCTCGCCAACAAGCTGCAGCGCCGCCTCATGGCCAAGCAGAATCGCTCCTGGCAGTTCGACCTTGAGGAAGGCGTGCTCGATACCGCCCGCCTCACCCGCGTCGTCACCGATCCCATGCAGGCGCTGAGCTTCAAGGTCGAGAACGACACCGATTTCCGCGACACGGTGGTCACCCTCCTCATCGATAATTCCGGCTCCATGCGCGGCCGGCCGATCACCATCGCCGCTATCTGCGGCGACATTCTCGCGCGCACGCTCGAGCGCTGCGGCGTCAAGGTCGAGATCCTGGGGTTCACCACCCGCGCCTGGAAGGGCGGCAAGTCGCGTGAAGCCTGGCTCGAAGCTGGTCGCCCCGCCAATCCCGGCCGCGTCAACGATATCCGGCACATCATCTACAAGGCCGCCGACGAGCCCTGGCGCCATGCCCGGCGCAATCTCGGGCTGATGATGCGCGAGGGGCTGCTCAAAGAAAATATCGATGGCGAGGCGCTCGAATGGGCCCGCAAGCGCCTGATGGCCCGCCCGGAAGCCCGCCGCATCCTCATGGTCATTTCCGATGGCGCGCCGGTTGATGACTCGACCCAGTCGGTCAACGCCGGCAATTACCTCGAAGCCCATTTGCGCCAGGTGATCGAGGACATCGAAACGCGCTCGCCCATCCAGCTCGTTGCCGTGGGCATCGGCCATGACGTGACGCGCTATTATCGCCGGGCCGTCACCCTGCTCGATGCCGAGGAACTAGCCGGCGCGCTCACCGATGAGCTTGCGGCGCTGTTTGACGAGGAACTGCCCACCCAAACCCGCCGCCGGGGCCGGGGTTGAGGGTAGGCCTGGCACTGCTGCTTGGCTTGCTGCTGCTGGCCTGCTCACCGGGCCAGGCTGCGGAATCCACCACGGTGGGGGCGGTGCAGATCGCCCAGTTCGGCAATTCCGCACTCGACCAGCCTGCCGGCAAGCTGATCTGGCGGGGCGGCATTGCCCTTGTTAGCCAGCACGACGATTTCGGCGGCCTGTCTGGCGTCACCTTCACCAGCCCCGATCAGCATGTGGTGTTTGTGTCTGATCGCGGCCAGTTCGTGTCGGGCCAGCTCGCCTATGACGACCACAATCGCCTGCTCGGCCTGCTCGGTGTGCAGGTTGCGCCGATGCAAAATTCCAGCGGCGCGCCGCTGCCCCGCCAATATGCCCGGGATGCGGAATCGGTCGAAACCGTGCATCGCGACGGCGCGCCCGTGGCGGTGCGCGTCAGTTTTGAACACCTGACCCGCGTCGCCGATTTCGCCCTCACCGATGGCGTCCCCGACGGGCCGGCGCGGGAAGTCACCATTCCCCAGTGGCTCAGCGATAATCGGTCCAATGAAACGCTGGAATCGGTGTGCATCGCGCCCACATCGTCACCCGTGGCCGGCTCGACGCTCCTCATCACCGAAGCCATCATGGATGAGGCGGGCAATCACCGCGCCGAGCTTTTGGGGCAAACCGACAAGGGTTCGCTTTCGCTGGTCCCCACCCCCGGCCGCGTGCCCACCGATTGTGCCTTTCTGCCTAATGGCGACCTTCTGGTGCTCGAGCGCGGGATTGCCTTTATCGCCTTCACCATGGGCCTGCGCCGCATCCCGGCCGAACTGGTGCGCCCGGGCAGCGTCATGCAGGGTGAGCTGATCCTCGAAGCCAGCGGCGGCACCATCGACAACATGGAAGCCCTTGCTGTCCACACTGCCCCAGACGGGGAAACCCGCATCCTCATCGGCTCGGACAACAATTTCAACGACTGGCAGCGCACCCTGCTCTTGGAATTCGGCGTGCCCGAATAGGCGGAGCTTCGCCCGGCCATTCGCCCAAATGGGCACCAACGCCACCCCACCCCCGGTGTCACCCCGGCCTTGAGCCGGGGCCCATCTCGAGATTTCTCCCCACGCCGCCAGCTGCCCGTGCCCGCCACCTCAGGATGGATCCCGGCTCAAGGCCGGGATGACAGCTGTGGGGAGGATGTCTTGGTGCCCTGCTCGTCGGCGGGTGCGTATCTTAAGCCAGCGCCGTGCTCCGCCCGGCCAGCCAACCGCGCAGCGTCTTGTAGGGCGCGAGCAGCAGCAGCGCGAGGATGAGCTTGACCAAAAAGTCCCCGAGGCCCAGCGACACCCAGAGCGGCACTTCGGTCCCGACGCCGAGCAGCGGTGCCCCGAAGCCCAGCGAGCCGTCTTCGCGGCCAAACATCGTGTCGAGCACGGCAAAGGCCGGGCTCATCGCCAGGGTGAAAAAGATCATCGTGTCGAGTGCCGAGCTCACCAACGAGGAGAAGATGGGCGCCTGCCACCAGGCGCCATTGCGCAGGCGATCGAAGATGGAAATGTCGAGAAACTGTGCCAGCAGGAACGCCGTGCCCGAAGCAATGGCGATGCGTGGCGTGGCAAGATAGATCGAGAGGATCACCGCCACTGCAAAGCCGGCGACCACCGCAACCCGCGCCCTCGCCGGGCCAAAGGCGCGGTTGGTGAGGTCGGTGACCAGGAATGCCACTGGATAGGTGAAGGCACCCCAGGTCAGGATATCGCCCAGATTGACCGAGCCGATCTCGAACCCGACGGGATATTGCACAAGGATATTGGACGCGGCGACAACCGCCACCATGGCGGCCACAGCCGCCAAGAAACGAGCACGCATGGAATGCACCTCAAAAAACCGCTGACCGGCAACAGACCGGGGCAGGGCGCTGTCTACCTCCTCCGAGCCCGCGGTGCCACCCCGAAAAACAGTCGAGCTTGATTTGCACCGGCCATCGCAGTCGACACCCTCCCCCCTCGCGGGGAGGGATCAAGGGAGGGGGGCGGCTGGCCCGGGCAAGGCGGCTTCCACACCCCCACCTATCCTCCCCCGTCGAGCGGGAGGCGCTGCATCCCGCGCCTGGCCAGTTTGTGCCCGTTTCGATCGCTACGATTAAAACTGGCGTGCGTAGTCAGGCCTTCCCTCCCCCTTGAGGGGAGGGACCAAGGGAGGGGGTGATGCGGTTCAAGCACCGACCGACCCCCACCCCAGCCCTCCCCTCAAGGGGGAGGGAGGCCCAGCGGCGAAATCTAGCGCCAAACACTAATTGCGGAGAACACCGATCTCGCAGTCAACACCCTCCCCCTCGCGGGGAGGGATCAAGGGAGGGGGGCGGTTGGCCCCGGTACGGTGCCTCTCGCACCTCCACCCATCCTCCCCCGTCAAGGGGGAGGTGCGCATCGCGCACTTGGTCACTCCGGCCCAACCTCACGGCTGCAAGGCACCCGGCAGAACAAAAGTCAAAAACAACAAAAAACCGCGCCGGGGTTTACCCGACGCGGTTCAAAAATTCAGTTCGGCTCGAAAGCTCAGGCGGCCGCGAGGCTCGCGCGAATTTCCTTCTTGATGCCCAGCGCCAGCGGCGACAGATCGGCATCGGCCTGCTTGAGCAGGAATGCATCCAGCCCACCGCGGTGCTCGACGGTGCGCAGGGCTGCAGCGCAGATGCGCAGCTTGACCGGGCGACCCAGTGCTTCGGACAGCAACGTCACATTGAGCAGATTGGGGAGAAAGCGGCGGCGGGTACGGTTAAGGGCGTGGGAAACATTGTTTCCGGTCATTACGCCCTTGCCGGTCAGTTCACAGCGACGTGCCATTTGATATATCCTGTTTGTGTAAAGGTCCTGCGTGGCGGAACAGTCCGCAACGGGCCTCGATTGTCGGGAAATCTGCGGGTTCTTTAGAGAAAAGGGCCCCCGGCGTCAAGGCAAGCGCGGCTCAACCCGGCGCGAGCGCCTTGCACCTCATCCCCGGGCACGGCAGTTTGCACTCCTGTGTTGATTCGCTGCGCTGCTGGCGCAATGCCTGCTTGGAGAGTTAATCAGCGTGTTTCTGTCTCGCTTCACTCGTGGCCTTGTTGTTGCTGGCCTGTCTGCTGTCCTTTCTATGCCCGCCCTGGCGCAGTCGCAGTCCGTGGATGCCCGCGCCAGCTATGTGCTGACGCTGGGAGGCATCAATATCGCCGCGATGGATGTCGACCTGCTCGATGATGGTGCCCGCTACAGCCTTGATCTCAAGGCCAATGTCGCCGGCCTGGGCTCGCTCGTTGCCAGCGGCACCGCCACAGCCAGTTCAGCCGGCCGCTCGACAAGCCCGCAATTGAGCTCGGACAAGTTCGCCCTTGAAACCCGGGCCAATGGCGAGCTGTTCAATGTCGATGTCTCCTTTGCGCGGGGCGCTGTCGCCGCGTTCAAGGTCAACCCGGCCATTGTCGACAACTATGACCGTATCCCGATCGAGCGCAGCCATCTCGGCGGTGTGGGCGATTTTCTCTCCGCCTTTGTGATCAAGGGCGGCACACTCGACAAAAGCCTGTGCCAGCGACGTACCGGCATCTTCACGGGCGTCGAGCGCTTCGATATTGCGATGACCCCGGCTGGCACCGACGAAGCAACCTCCCCGCGTACCGGCTATCAAGGGCCGGTCGTGCTCTGCAGCGTGCGCTATATTCCCATCTCGGGCCATTTCACTACGTCCGAGATCACCAATTACCTCGCCGAGAACGGCCGCATCGTCATCTGGTACGCTCCCCTCGGCGCCACCGGCTATTTCATCCCTTATCGCGTGCTGCTCGGCACCAATATGGGCGATCTCTCCATGGTCCTCACCGGCATGCGCTTCTAAGCCAAGGCAACGGCACCGCTGCCACTGACGCGGGCGGGCCAGCATTTGGCGGTGGCATGGGTGCACCAACCCTTCCGCCCCCCACTGTCACCCCGGCCTCGAGCCGGGGCCCATCCCGAAATGCCTCACTGCGCCGCTAGATCGTGGATTGCGGCCACAGCAACCGTGCACAAAACCACCACCTCAAGCTGGATCCCGGCTCAAAAGCGGGAGCGACACCGTCTGGGGAGGCGGACTAGGGGGCAAGTGCACCGGCTAGTCGCGTAAGCCGCGCCTCTCACCCCTGCAGCCCCACCACTCACACCCTGTACGGTCCAGTCCCTAGTCCCCTCCCGCTCGTATAGCTGCCCCTGGCAAGCCATCAGCACTCCCACACCCCAGATTGTAAACCCCGGCCTTGAGCCCGGGTTCATCCACGAGATCCTAGACCGGGGGGAGGTGGTGGAACCCTCGCCAAGCCTTGCCCATGTCACCCTGCCGCCCAGTCCCGCCCTGGCACGGTCAACGGTTTTTTCCTTAACAGCTGCTCCCCGCCGGCCCGTCCCACCTGGGCGCAATGGTAAACATCACCACCGCTCCGCGAAAAAATGCAGCAACGATCGCGCAAGACTCCCCAATTCCTGCAGCCCGTTAACCCCTCAGCAGCACTGGTGAACCGCTTTTGAGGCATTCAGCATCCTTTTCGCCGGTGCCGACGCACTCTTGTGTCCCGCCAGCCCCGAGCGTCTATAGCTTGGGGTGAACAAACCGGGATTCGCGCCTTTGCTGCGATTCTCCCCCTGTTCGTTCACGCTATGGTTCACACCTTGCGCCGCCAGTCCAAACCCCGCCGAAACGTCCCAGATCGGGACAGCGCCGATTTTCCACCCGCCATTGTTCTCCAACATTCCATCTCCCCAGGCACCTTGCCCCACGCCGTCCCAATCTGGGACAGTCAATGGCGCCAAGGCTTAACGCCGGCTTTCACACGGCCCAGAATGCGCCTGTCCAATGGTTACGGGGATAAGTTTCTTAGTCCCGCCGAGCTTAACGAGCGGGTCACTTCCGCCCCGGTTCAGGACGCGTTCATAATCCGTTCATCTTTGTGTACGCTTTGTGGCAACTTGGGCGCCGCCGCCGATCTCACTTGTGGGTCCCGATAAGTTATCCCCACCAGCTCTGGTGTGGAACAAACCCGCATTCCCCCGTTCGCGCCGATTCGGGCCCGGTTCGTTCCCGCACTGTTCGAAAGCCGAAAACTAGGCTAGAACCGCGCCCGATCCTGTCCCCGATTGGGACACGCGCCCACCCCTCGCAACCGCCGATGCGAGACCCTACATAGCAGGGCAATGAGCTTTTCATCCTCCTCCTCGCTCAAAGCGATTCTCGGCCCCACCAATACGGGCAAGACCTATTTCGCCATCGAACGCATGCTGGCCCATCCCACCGGGATGATCGGCCTGCCCCTGCGCTTGCTCGCGCGGGAGGTGTATACGCGTGTCGTTGAGCGCGTCGGCGTGCAGGCCGTGGCGCTGGTGACCGGCGAGGAGCGCATCGTTCCGGCCAAGCCACGCTTCTGGGTTTGCACCGTCGAGGCGATGCCCACCGATATCCGCGTGGATTGCGTCGCCATCGACGAAATCCAGACAGCGATGGACTTCGACCGCGGTCATGTGTTCACCGATCGCATCCTCAATGCCCGGGGCACCCACGAAACGCTGCTGCTGGGTGCCGCCACCATGGCGCCAGTGATCCGCAAGCTCTTGCCCAATGCCGAGATCATCGACCGCCCACGCTTTTCCCAGCTGACCTATGCCGGCTCCAAGAAGATCTCGCGCCAACCGACGCGCTCCGCCATTGTCGCCTTCTCGGCCCGACAGGTTTACGCCATCGCCGAATTGATCCGGCGCGAGCGCGGTGGCGCCGCGGTGGTGATGGGTGCGCTGTCCCCGCGCACCCGCAACGCCCAGGTCGACATGTACCAGAATGGCGATGTGGATTTCCTGGTCGCCACCGACGCCATCGGCATGGGGCTCAATCTCGATATCCACCATGTTGCCTTTGCCGACGACACCAAATTCGATGGTCACCAGAGCCGCCCGCTGACCGCCGCCGAGCTCGGTCAGATCGCCGGCCGGGCCGGTCGCCACGCCCGCAATGGCACCTTCGGCGTCACCGGCGGCACCGAGCCATTTGAGGAAGAAATGATCGTTGCGCTCGAAACGCACGACTTCGACCCCATCAAAGTGCTGCAATGGCGCAACAATCGGCTGGATTTCTCATCGATCGCCGCGCTCCGGGATAGCCTCGAAATGGCGCCCGAGCACCGCAGCCTTACCCGGGTACCGGTAGCCACCGACCAGCATGCGCTTGAGTTCGTCGCGCGCAACGAGGCGGGGCAGCTGGCGCGAGGGCTCGATGGGGCCCGGCTGCTGTGGGAGTGCTGCCAAATCCCGGATTACCAAGGGATTTCTCCGGCGGCGCATGGGGAAATCGTCACGCGGATCTATTCGGACCTGATGCGCCGCGGCGCCGTCAACGCCGATTGGCTGGCCGAACAGGTCCGGTTTTGCGACAATGCCAGCGGCGATATCGACACGCTTTCCAACCGCATCAAGCAGATCCGGACCTGGACCTTTGTCGCGAACCGCAAAAACTGGCTTGCAGACCCGGCTCATTGGCGCGAAAAGACCCGTGATATCGAGGATCGGCTGAGCGACGCTCTCCATGAGCGTCTGACCCAGCGGTTCGTCGACCGCCGCACTAGCGTGCTGCTCCGCCATCTGAAAGACAAACGCATGGTATCTCCCGAGATCAATGACCGAGGCGAAGTGCGCCTTGAAGGCCACCTGATCGGCACCCTGGAAGGCTTCCGCTTTACCCTGGCGCGCAATGACGGGGATGTTGACGCCAAGGGCCTGCGCGCCGCGGCGGATCACGCCGTGGCGCCCGAAATTCGCAATCGTGCCGATCGGCTTGCGGGCGCGCCAAACGAGGAAATCGTGCTGGCCACGGATGGCCGGCTGCGCTGGAAGGGCGATCTAGTCGCCGAATTACTTGAAGGCGACAGCCTGCTGCGGCCGCGTATCCTGCTGCTGGCCGATGAAACACTGACCGGCCCCGATCTTGAGCGTGTGCAGGATCGGCTCAACCTTTGGCTGCGTCACCACATCAATACCGTGCTTGAAGGCGTAATGGCGCTTGAAGCGCCCCCTGATCTTGAAGGCGCCGCCCGCGGCATTGCCTTCCAGCTGTTCGAAAATCTCGGCATCCTGCCCCGCTCCGCCGTAAGCGACGAGGTCAAGGGGCTTGATCAGGACGTCCGCGGCAAGCTGCGCAAGCTGGGCATCAAGTTTGGTGCTTATCACCTTTACCTGCCGCTTTCGCTCAAGCCTGCTCCACGGGAGCTGGCGCTGATCCTTTATGCGCTCAAGCATGGCGGCGTCAGGCAGCCGGGCGTTTCGGACATCCCGCATATCGTGCTGTCGGGTCGCACCTCCTTTCTGGTGGACCCGGAAGTCGATACGCGCCTGTACGAGGTGGCGGGTTTCAAGGTCGCGGGCAAGCGCGCCGTTCGTATCGACATCCTCGAGCGGCTTGCCGACATCATCCGCCCGCTGATCGCGATCGACCCCGGCCATTACCAGGGTGAAGTTCCTGTCGGCGCGGCGGAAGGCAATGGCTTCCGCGTGACCGTCGAAATGACCTCGCTGCTGGGCTGTTCGGGCGAGGACTTTGCCTCGATCCTGCAGTCGCTTGGTTATCGCCTGCGCCGGACGCTCAAGCCGGTCGCGGCTCCAGAAGCAGCGCCTACGGAAAGCGCAACGCCAGCCGAGGCCAGCGCGGAAGCGCCGGCCCTCGAGCAGACACTCGCCGACAATCCCAGCGAAGTGGAACCTAGCGGCGAGTCGTCCGAACCTGCCGTTGAGCTCGTGCCCGAGCCCCTGGCGCTCGACATTCCTGATACCACCATCATCGAGGCCACGGCACCGGTGGGCGACGAAATTGCCGCCCCCATCGCTGAAGCTGCAAACACCGAAAATGCCGCTCCTGCCGAGCCTGAATGGGATGAAGTCTGGTTCCCCGGCGGCAAGCGCCCCGACAACCGCCGCCAGCAAGGTGGCCGTCGCGGTGGTGCCGAAGGTGGGGAAGCGGAGAGCCGGCCACGTCAGGATCGTCAGCGTCAACCGTCCCGACGCCGCCCCGAAGGGGAAGTCCAGGATTTGTCCAAGCGTCGTCCAGCGGGCGAAGTGCAGGACTTGTCCAAGGCCCAGCATCTCAAGCCAAAACCCGAAGGCAGGCGCTTCGACAAGCCGCGCAGCGATGCGCCACGCGTTGACAAGCCCGTGCGCGAAAAGCGCGAAGTTGCCTTCGACCCCGACAGCCCGTTCGCAGCGCTGGCGGCGTTGCGCAACAAGAAGGACTAGCGCTTGGCGGGGCCGATCGAGCCAGCCGTCCGCAAGGAGCGGCTCGATAAGTTCCTGTTTTTTGCGCGCGCCCTTAAGTCGCGCACCCTCGCGCAGAAAACTATCGAGGCGGGCGCCGTGCGGGTCAATTCCGAGCGCACCTTGAGCAGTGATCACCGGGTGGGCGTGGGTGACGTTTTGACCATGACCCTGCATGGCCGCATCATGATCTGGAAGATTCTTGATGTGGGTGAGCGGCGGGGACCGGCCAGCGAAGCTGCAGAGCTTTACCAAGACCTGTCGCCTCCCCCGTTGCCGCGGGAGGCACTATCGCCCTTCGAGCGGGCGGTGGGAGAGCGGGTGGCCGGCTCGGGGCGACCCACCAAGAAAGAACGTCGCGATACCCATCGGCTGATCGAGGACCCCGACGAATAAAAGGAACAGCTTTGCGCGCTCACCCAGGAAGCGGCAATTGGCTGCTCTCCTCCAACCTTGCGATGTAGGGAAAAAGCGTTTAGCACCGGCGCAACGCCTGCCGGCGATCTCCGTTGACCCTTGTGTCCGCTCCGAAAAGCCCGCCTCCATGACCTATATCGTCACTGACAACTGCATTAAGTGCAAATATACCGACTGCGTCGAAGTGTGTCCGGTTGACTGCTTCTACGAGGGCGAGAACATGCTCGTCATCCATCCCGACGAGTGCATTGATTGCGGCGTGTGCGAGCCGGAATGTCCCGCCGAAGCCATCAAGCCGGACACTGAAAGTGGCTTGGACGCCTGGCTCGAGATCAACACCAAATTCTCTGCAATCTGGCCGAACCTCTCGGAACGCCGCGATCCGCCTGCGGATGCCAAGCAGCATGACGGTGAAGCTGGCAAGTTCGAGAAGTACTTTTCTGAAGCGCCCGGCGAAGGCGACTGACGGTCCCAACCCTCGGCCACATGGTAATCGACAAAGCAATGCGGCTTAGTTGCCGCACTGATTCGTTCTTTTTGATTTTGCCGAATTTTTGTGCTAGGGTGTTGCTTGTCTGCAGTTGAGCTCATCTTCAACCGTGCCCGCGGGCACGACTTCTGGCTACATCGCTAGAGGCATGGCGTTCCGGCAAAGCGGACCGGAACGATCGTGGAGCTCGACTGCTGCAGCGCCTGCGCCGCGGGCAAGCAGAGTTAATGTGGACGGTCCTTCCCGCCGGGAACTGTCCACTGGGGCGTCAACAAGGAGTTCCACCATATGGTAGCCAAGAAGTCACAGCAGCGGCTGGGGTTCAAGACCGGCGAGTATGTCGTTTATCCCGCACATGGCGTCGGCATGATCGTGTCGATCGAAGAACAAGAAGTTGCTGGTCTCACTCTCGAGTTGTTCGTCATCAGCTTCGAGCAGGACAAGCTTACCTTGCGCGTTCCCGTAGCCAAGATCAAGTCCGTTGGCATGCGCAAGCTGGCCGAAGAGGACATGGTCAATCAGGCCCTTCATACCGTAACCGGCCGGGCCCGTGTCAAGCGCACCATGTGGTCGCGTCGCGCCCAGGAATATGAAGCGAAGATCAATTCGGGTGATCTGATCGCCATTTCCGAAGTGGTGCGCGACCTGTATCGCTCCGAAGAACAGCCCGAGCAGAGCTATTCGGAACGCCAGCTGTTTGAACAGGCCATGGATCGCATGAGCCGTGAAATCAGTGCCGTGAACCGCCTGACACTGACCGAAGCGGTGCAGCTGATCGAAAAGAATCTTGCCAAGTCGCCCAAGCGCACCAAGGCCGACGCTGCTGATGCAGGCGACGCGGCCGACGCGAGCGACGAGGAAGCTGCCGCGTAATCCGCCGCAGCGTTGGAGTTGAAAGGGTCGGCGCCAGCGCTGGCCCTTTTTTGTTTAGGCAGCTATTTTCCCCCGGCGAGGACGTCGCGGAGCTTGGTGGTCGCACTGCCGGGTTTGAGCGGCTGTTGCTGGGACGCGTGCGGAGCCCAACCGGAAAGCCAGATGATTTCAAGCGTCGCCCGGATCCGGCCGTCCGGGTCGGCATCACGGCTGGCATAAGCTTCGGCCGCTGCAGCCAAAAGGGTTCGGGTGGCGGGCAGGCGGGAGCGATCGGCAAGGGGGTTGCTGGCACCGAGGCCCTTGAGCTCGGCCATCAGGGCCAAGGCATGGGGGTAGCGCACAATGTGGGTTTCCACATCGGCGACGGGCAAGGCCAGCCCGGCCCGCTGCAACAATGCTCCGGCATCACGCACCTGGACGAACGGCGCTACTCGGGCAGAGGCGCCGCCCTGCACGCTGGCGTCAGCCGACAAAAAGGCTTCGCGCAACTCAGTCAGGGTTTCCCCGCCCAGCGCGGCAGCCAGCAGCAAGCCATCGGGCGCCAGCTTGGCCCGCAGGCGCGCCAGATATCCCGGCACGTCGTTGACGCACTGCAGATGCAGCAGCGAAACGATCAGGTCGTAGTTGTCCCCCTCTATTTCGGGCAACTCTCCGGCTGATGTGAAAGCAGGCAAGCGCTGGAAGGAAAAACTGCCTTGCCCGCTTTGCCCGAACGCCGGGAGCTTGTCAGGATCTGGACCGATGATGAGGGCCCGGCTGAACGGGCGCAGCAGTGTCGCCAGGCGATCCTCCAGGTCACCCAGAACCAAGGTGGTGACGAAGTCCGGTTCGGTGCTGTTCCGGCGATCCAGATGCAGACGGATCAGCCCTGGGTCAAAAATCTGCGGAGGCGCTTGCATGGAGGGTCTTGCAGCCGGAGCGGGAAGGGGCACTACTAGCCTATATGGAGAGCCAGGAGCCCAGTGTCAAAAGCCAATGGCTGGCGCGAGGTGCCGTTGCCGGCATGCGTTGGCTCGGCCTTGCCGTGCTGGATCAGCTCTACCCGCCCGTTTGCCTGCGATGCGAGGCGCCAACGGCGCACAGCGATGGCCTTTGTGCAGGATGCTTTGCCCAACTGCGCCCGATCAGCGCGCCGCTTTGCCCGCGGCTCGGAATTCCGTTTGAGTTTTCCCTCGGCGCCGACGCAGTTTCAGCCGAAGCGCTCGCCGACCCCCCACCCTTTGAGCGAGCCCGTGCAGCGGTAGTCTATAACGAGGTGGCGCGCACGCTGGTATCGCGCCTTAAATATGGTGACCGGCCGGAGTTGGCAAAATTCTGCGCGCGGCTGATGGCCAGTGCCGGGCACGAACTCTGGGCGGGGAAGCCAGCAGTGCTGGTGCCGGTGCCGCTGCATCGGCGGCGCCAGCGCGAGCGGCGCTATAATCAATCCGCAGAGCTGGCGCTGCACTTGTCGCGGCTCACCGGCGTTGTAGCTGATCTCAGCCTTGTCAGCCGCATCAAGCCGACGCGCCAACAGGTGGGCCTATCCAGCACTGGGCGGCTGCGCAACGTCCAGGGGGCATTTGCCGTTCATCCAGACCTGCCGGTCCGGCTCGCGGGACGCCGTGTGGTGCTGGTGGACGATGTTTATACCACCGGAGCCACGACCAAAGCGGTTACGCGGGTCTTGCTGCGCGCCGGGGTCGAGCAGGCGGATGTGATCACCTTCGCACGCGTTGTTGTTGGCGAGGAAGAGCCCATATAAGGGTGACAGAAACTATTCTAGGAGCCAGAGCCCATGGCCAAGATTGAAATTTATACCACCCCGACCTGCCCGTATTGCCACGCTGCCAAGTCGCTGCTGCGTGAAAAGGGCGCCGAGTTCACCGAGATCACGGTGCTCGATCCCGACCTGCGCGCCAAGATGACCGAGCGGGCGCATGGCCGCCGGACCGTGCCGCAGATCTTTATCGGGGAAACCCATGTGGGCGGCTATGACGATATGGCCGCGCTCGATCGTCAAGGCGGCCTCGATCCTCTGCTGGCCCAGTGATCATGAAAATTGCCGCCATTCAGATGCAGTCCGGGCTTGACCCGGATGCCAATCTTGCTGCGCTCGAACCGCTTCTGTCCGAGGCGGTTCAGGCCGGTGCGCAATATGCACTGACACCGGAAGTCACGCTGATCTTTCCCGAAAGCCGGGATCAACTGCGTTCAGTGGCTGCGCCCTATGAGGGCCACCCGCAACTGGCGCGCGTGGGCGAATTGGCGCGCAAGCACGCCATTCATGTTCATATCGGCTCGCTGCCTATTCCGCTTGAGGACGGACGCTTTGCCAATCGCTCAGTGCTGTTCAGCCCGGATGGCAAGGTGGTGGCGCAATACGACAAGATCCATCTTTTTGACGCCGATATCGTGGGGCTCAATGCTTATCGCGAAAGCGCTACCTACAAGGGGGGCGAGCAGGCGGTGACGGCGCCGCTGGGCGAGTTTACGCTCGGTTTTTCGATCTGCTACGATATGCGCTTTCCCCGGCTCTACAATGCTCTGGCCAATGCCGGAGCCAATCTGCTTGCGGTCCCGGCAGCCTTTACGGTGCCAACAGGGCAAGCCCATTGGGAAGTGCTGCTGCGGGCGCGCGCCATTGAAACGGGCTCCTATGTTATTGCCGCCGCGCAAGGCGGGCAGCACGAGAATGGGCGCGCCACTTACGGGCACTCGATGATTATCGACCCATGGGGCAAGATCCTCGTTGAACTGGCGCATGACCAGCCGGGCGTTGCAGTGGCCGAGATTGCGCTTGAGCAGGTCAAGGACGCGCGCCGGCGCGTTCCGGCGCTGCAGAACGCCCGAGACTTTGTTGTCGGCAGCGGATTGCCCGCGGCCGGTGCTAACCTATATCCTTGAACGAAAGGGCCGCATTTCTGCGGGCCAGGAACCAGCATTGATCCAGTATTCTCTTCAGTGTGAACAGGGCCATCAGTTTGAGGCCTGGTTCAAGAGCGCGGCTGCCTTTGACGAGCAGCAGGAGCGCGGCATTGTCGGCTGCGCCGTTTGTGGATCCACCCAAGTCTCCAAAGCGCTGATGGCGCCCGCGGTGTCCCGTGCGGGCAGCGACAAAGTCGTGGTGTCGAGCATGCGCCCCGATATGGTGCGCTTCAGGGAGATGCTGCGCCAGTTCCGGCAAAAGGTGACGAGCGAAGCCGACTATGTGGGTGATCACTTTGCCGAGGAAGCGCGCAAGATTCACTTCGAGGAAGTCGAGCCGCGCGGGATCTATGGCGAGGCGACGCGCGAGGAAGTCATCAGCCTGCATGAAGAGGGTATCGAGTTCATGCCGTTGCCCGAGTTGCCCGAAAAACAGAACTAGGTCACGCCTCGCTGCGTTGTCGATCAGCCGCAAGAATTCCGGCGCCATTCCGGCGCAGCGACAACGGAGATCACAACATGACTACACTCGACGCAGCCCAATCGGGCAGCTTTGCCATTGGCGGAGACCTCGAGGTCAATCGCTTGGGCTTTGGCGCCATGCGCATCACCGGCAAGGGGATCTGGGGCCCGCCCGAGGATCCGCAGGAGGCAAAGGCAACCTTGCGGCGACTGCCCGAGATCGGCGTCAACTTCATCGATACGGCCGAAAGCTACGGACCCTATATCAGCGAAGAGCTGATCGGAGAGGTGCTGGCGCCCTATGACAAGGGTACGATCGTAGCGACCAAGAGCGGCTTGACCCGCACCGGCCCAGATGTCTGGCCGCCACTCGGCCGGCCTGAGTTCTTGCGACAGGGCGCGATTTTGAGCCTGCGCCGCCTGAAGATCGAGGTCATCGATCTGTGGCAGTTGCACCGCATTGACGCCAAGGTCCCCAGCGCCGACCAATTCGGCGAGATCGCCAAGCTGCAACAGGAAGGCATCATCCGGCATGCCGGCTTGAGCGAAGTCAGCGTGGCGCAGATCAAGGAAGCCCAGCAGTACTTCAACGTCGCGACAGTCCAGAACCACTACAACTTCGCCAACCGGCAGAGTGAGGAGGTACTGGAATATTGCGAAGCCAACGGCATCGGCTTTATCCCTTGGTACCCCCTGGCGGGCGGCAAGCTTGTTGAGGGCAATCCGCAGACCCGCGCGATCATTGAAAAGCATGGCGCCTCCGCCAGCCAGATTGCTTTGGCCTGGCTGTTGAAGCGCTCGCCGGTGATGCTGCCCATTCCGGGCACCGGCAAGGTCAAGCATCTCGAGGATAATGTAGCCGCCGCGTCGATCCAGCTCAGCGACGAGGATTACGCCACCCTCGACGCGGTGGGCCAAGGCAAGTAGCGCTCGCGCCGCTGTCGCATTCAAGCCTTCGCTCCCACAAGGGGCGGGGGCTTTTTGCTGTCGATGTGGGGGAATTAAGCGGTTCGATGGGGAGGGTGGAATCCCCGCCATCGAACCTGACCAAACAGCCCTCTTGGCAGAAGACTGGATGGCTGAGGGGGTGTTAGCACCGGGGGCGCAGCCTTGTCACCCCATATTCATAATACCGCGGCGCTAAACGAAGGCGCAGAGTGGGGTCAGCAATGCGGCCCTAGTCCATCAATTTGTTGATGGCGTCAACGTCGCGAACTGCGCCCTTGGACGCGGACGTCACAAAGGCCGCATAGGCCTTGAGGGCAGTGGATACTTTGCGGTTGCGCGGCTGGGCTGGTTTCCAGCCGAGCTGGTCCTGCTCAACGCGGCGGGCCGCCAGTTCGGCATCGCTCACCAGCACATTGACCGTGCGGTTGGGGATATCGATCTCGATTATGTCGCCTTCGCGAACCAGCCCGATCGCGCCGCCTTCGGCAGCTTCAGGGGAGGCGTGGCCGATGGAGAGCCCCGACGTGCCACCCGAGAAGCGCCCATCGGTCAGGAGGGCACAGGCTTTGCCGAGCCCCTTGGACTTCAGATAGCTCGTTGGGTAGAGCATTTCCTGCATACCCGGGCCGCCACGGGGACCTTCGTAGCGGATGACGATGACGTCGCCCTCGCGGATCTCGTTGGACAGGATCGCCTTGACGGTCATGTCCTGGGACTCAAACACCCGGGCTGGCCCGGTGAACTTGAGGATGGACTCGTCCACGCCAGCGGTTTTGACGATGCAGCCATCAAGCGCGATATTGCCCTTGAGCACGGCCAGGCCACCATCCTTGGAGAAGGCGTTTTCCGCCGAGCGGATCACGCCGTTCTGGCGATCAAGATCGAGTTCAGTCCAGCGATTGGCCTGCGAGAAAGCCTGGGTGGTGCGCACGCCGCCAGGTGCGGCCAGGAAGAAGTTGCGCACGGCATCGGAATTGGTGCGCGAGATATCCCATTTGTCGAGCGCATCGCCCATGGTCGCAGCATGCACGGTGGGTTCGCTGCGGTTGATGAGGCCGGCGCGGTCGAGTTGGCCCAGAATGGCGAAGATCCCGCCGGCGCGGTGCACGTCTTCCATGTGAACATCGCTCTTGGCCGGCGCCACCTTGGACAGCACCGGCACCTTGCGCGACAAGTTGTCGATGTCGTCCATGGTGAAATCCACGCCTCCCTCATGAGCGGCGGCGAGGATGTGGAGCACGGTATTGGTGGAGCCGCCCATGGCAATATCGAGTGACATGGCGTTAGCGAAGGCTTCCTTGGTCGCGATCGAGCGGGGCAGGACCGTCTCGTCGTCTTGCTCGTAATAGCGGCGGGCGAGATCGACAATGAGATGGCCCGCTTCCTGGAAGAGGCGCTTGCGGTCCGCATGGGTGGCGAGCGTCGAGCCGTTGCCTGGGAGCGACAGACCCAGCGCTTCGGTCAGGCAGTTCATGGAATTGGCCGTGAACATGCCCGAGCATGAGCCGCAGGTGGGGCAGGCGGCTTCTTCGACGGCCTGTACTTCCTCGTCGCTATAGTGATCGTCGGCAGCCATCACCATGGCGTCGACCAGGTCAAGCGCCTGCAGCTTGCCCTTGAGCATGGCCTTGCCCGCTTCCATCGGCCCGCCCGACACAAAGACCACCGGGATATTGAGGCGCATGGCGGCATTGAGCATGCCGGGCGTGATCTTGTCGCAGTTGGAGATGCACACCATGGCGTCGGCGCAGTGGGCGTTGACCATGTATTCGACGGAATCGGCGATGATGTCGCGGCTGGGCAGGGAATACAGCATGCCGTCATGGCCCATGGCGATGCCGTCATCCACCGCGATGGTGTTGAATTCCTTGGCGACCCCGCCGGCTGCCTCGATCTCGCGAGCCACCAATTGGCCGAGGTCCTTGAGGTGGACGTGACCCGGCACGAACTGGGTGAAGCTGTTGACGACGGCAATGATGGGCTTGCCGAAATCGCCATCCTTCATGCCCGTCGCGCGCCAAAGGCCGCGGGCGCCGGCCATGTTGCGGCCATGGGTAGTCGTGCGGGAGCGGTAAGCGGGCATGATCACGGTCCTCGGAAAGCTGCGCCGGCGCGTCTAATCCCGGCGGTTTTCCGCTTCATAGACCCATTCCAAGGCGGGATCAAGGTGAACCGTACCGTACGGTACGCCCCTTGCTGTGGCTGTTGGAGGCGGTGGAGACGCAGCCATGGGCTAGTTGTTGATGCGGGTGATCGCCCAGTAGGTCTCGTCGCAGGACTCGTCAGTGCAGATGTTGGCCATCCACAGCACGCCATCGCCGAACCCGACGCCCTCGCTGGTGACGATCAGATCGGCGTAATCCTGACTGGCGAGAGCGCCGCGGGTATCTTCACTGATCAGCGTATCGAAGTTGTCCACCAGGTCCTCGGGCGCAAAGATGTCGTAGAGTTCGCCATTGGCAGCGATCTCGAACGGGTAGTTAGCCAATTCGGCAAGGGTTTGCGCCGGATCCCCCATCAGAAATGCTTCCTGTAGCGTAGCGAATGCCTCGCCAAAACCCTCTGCGTCGCCCTGAATCGTTTCGATCCTCTCGAACACGGCTTCCTCACTTTGCGCGAAAGCCGGTACGGCCAAGAGCAAGGTCAGTGCCAAAGCAGAGAAGGCTGAAGCGGAGCGCATATGAAGCCTCTAGGTAAATTCAAACAATCATCGAGAACTTCCTGCGAAGCTAGGCCGGGCGTTCGGCAAGGATCATGTAGTTGATGCCCATGTCCCGCGAGCGGCGCCATTCATCGCCGATCGGATGGTAAACCACGCCGGTTTCAGCGGTGACGCGAAGGCCGTTGCGGACCAGCAGGGTGCGGATCTCCTCGGGCGTCAGGAATTTTTTCCAGTCATGGGTGCCCCGCGGCAGCCAGCCCAGCACATATTCAGCACCGAATACGGCAAGCGCATAGGCGCGTGCGGTGCGATTGATGGTGGCCGTCAGCATCATGCCGCCGGGCCGGACCAGGTCGGCGCAGCTCTTCATGTAGAGCGGCACATTGTCGACATGCTCGACCACTTCCATGTTGAGCACCATGTCGAAGCTCTCACCTTGTGCGGCGAGCGCCTCGCTGGTGGTGGCGCGATAATCGATGTCGAGGCCGGATTGCTCGGCATGCAGCCGGGCAATGGCAATGTTGCGCTCGGCAGCATCAATACCTGTCACCGCGGCGCCAAGCCGGGCCAGAGGCTCGCAGAGAAGGCCGCCGCCACAGCCGACATCAAGAATGCGCAGCCCCTCGAAGGGGCGAACAGAGGTGCCATCCCGGCCGAAATGGGAGAGCACGTGCTCGCGGATAAAGCCCAATCGTACCGGATTGAACTTGTGGATGGGCTTGAACTTGCCAGCCGGGTTCCACCATTCCTCGGCCATCGCGGTAAACTTGGCGACCTCGGCATTGTTGATGGTAGTGTCGGTCATGGCTGGCTCCGCTTTGTCGCCCATATGGCCTCGGGAAGATGGCGGAGGCAAGACCGACGGTTCTTGGCGCGTGAGAGACCCATCCAAGCTTGCCCCCATTCCAGGGGCGGGGGCGGCAGGGCGGGATGTGCGTAGTTGATTGCTTCGCCCCTTTGTGGCATGTCGGCCCCCGATCAGAAGCGTACCGCCGGGTTCGGCACAGTCTCGGGGATCTCATTGGCCCGCATCGTCGTAAAGTTCGGTGGCACATCAGTTGCCAATGTGGAGCGCATTCGCCAGGCCGCCCGCCACGTCAAGCGTGAGGTGGAAGCCGGCAACCAGGTCTGCGTTGTCGTGTCGGCCATGTCGGGCAAGACCAATGAACTGGTGGGCTGGGTCAGCGAGGCCTCGAAACTCCACGATGCGCGTGAATATGATGCCGTCGTGGCCTCGGGCGAGCAGGTGACCGCAGGGTTGATGGCCATTGTGCTCGCGGAAATGGGCATTCCCTCGCGCTCCTTTGCTGGCTGGCAGGTGCCGATCCAGACCGATGACGCGCATGGCGCTGCCCGCATTATAGGGATCGACCCAACGCGCCTCGAGTCCTATCTGGCCGACGGGGTCGTGCCGGTGATCACCGGCTTCCAGGGTATTTCCCCGCGCGGCCGGATTACGACACTTGGGCGGGGTGGCTCGGATACCAGTGCGGTCGCCGTAGCTGCTGCGGTGAAGGCCGATCGCTGTGATATCTATACTGATGTGGACGGTGTTTACACAACCGATCCACGCATCGTGCCCAAAGCGCAGCGCCTGTCCAAGATCTCGTTTGAAGAGATGCTGGAGATGGCCTCGCTCGGCGCCAAGGTGTTGATGATCCGCTCGGTCGAGATGGCCATGGCGCACAAGGTGCCGCTCCTGGTCCGCTCCACTTTCGATGACCCCGATGCGCCCCAGCTGGCGCCCGATGGCACGCCGGGGGTGCCAGGCACGCTTGTTTGCGATGAGGATGAGATAGTGGAAAAGCAGATCGTTTCGGGCGTGACGCTCGCCAAGGCCGAAGCCAAGATTACCCTGCGCGATGTCAAGGATCATCCGGGCGTGGCTGCGGCCATTTTCGGCGCCCTGGCCGATGCGGGGATTGTCGTTGACATGATCGTCCAGAACATTTCTGACGATGGCGCGACCACCGACATCACCTTCACCGTTCCCGACAGCGAATATGACAAGGCGCTCAAGACGCTCGAAAATGCCGGCGAGCGGATCGCCTATGCCAAGGTTTCTGGCTCCAAGGGCAGCGCCAAGATCTCGGTGATCGGAGTTGGCATGCGCTCCCATGCGGGCGTGGCTTCGTCGATGTTCAAGGCCCTGGCCGACAAGGGCATCAACATCCAGCTCATCACCACATCGGAAATCAAGACCTCGGTGTTGATCGACGAGCAATATGCCGAGCTTGCGGTTCGGGCGCTCCATACGTATTACGGATTGGATAAGAAGGACGCCTGAGGCCACGGAGGAGGCCTTGGCCGCTCCTGTACAAGAGGGGCGGCTTGGGCCGTCGGGCTGATATGGGCAATTCGATTGGCGGGCCACGCGTGCTGCTGCGGCAATTGCGCGCCTGCATGGCCGAGCCGCTCGGCAGCCAGGAGCGCCTCGACAAGATTGTATCCCTGATCGCCGAAAACATGCGGGCCGATGTCTGCTCGTTTTATGTTCTGCGCGACGACGGCGCGCTCGAGCTGTTTGCCACCAAGGGACTGGCACCCGAATCGGTCCACATGACCACGCTTCGGCTCGGGGAAGGCCTCGTAGGGCTGATTGCGGCCCAGGCCGAGCCCCTTAGCCTCGATGACGCTCCCAGTCACCCCGGCTTTGCTTATCGCCCAGAGACCGGGGAAGATCCCTATTATGCGTTTTTGGGCGTTCCCGTGCTCCGGGCGGGCCAGACCTTGGGGGTGCTGGTCGTTCAGAATGCTGAGCGCCGCCACTACGGCGAAGACGAAACCGAAGCCATGCTCACCACGGCCACGATCCTGGCCGAAATGATTGCTACTTCCGATTTCGACAATCTGATCAAGCCAGGATCGGATATCGATCTGAGGCGGCCGCGCATGTTCACCGGAGTGAGTCTGACCGAAGGGGTGGCCCTAGGAACCGTGGTGTTGCACGACCCACGGGTGGTCGTGACCAACTTCATCGCCGAAGACACCGAGCAGGAGCAGCGGCGCCTCGAGCATGCGCTCGAGCAGATGCGCGTTTCGATCGATGCGATGCTCGATCATGGCGACATGCAGCCGAGCTCGGATCATCGCGAAATTCTCGAAACCTACCGCATGTTCGCCAATGACCGTGGGTGGGTGCATCGTTTGTCCGAAGCCATCGATAATGGCTTGTCGGCGGAGGCGGCGGTGGAGCGGGTGCAGAACGATACCCGCGCGCGGATGATGCGCCAGACCGATCCCTACATCCGCGATCGGCTGCATGACCTCGACGATCTGGCCAACCGCTTGCTGCGGGTGCTGACCGGGGATGGACCCGCGATGGGGGGCAAGGAGTTGCCCGACAATGCCATCCTGGTTGCGCGCAATATGGGTCCGGCCGAGCTGCTGGAATATGACCGCACCAAGTTGCGGGGCCTTGTGCTCGAAGAGGGCGGCGCTACCGCCCATGTGGCAATTGTCGCCCGCTCGCTAGGGATGGTGGCGGTTGGGCAGGCGCAATCGATCGTGTCCATGTGTGAAACGGGCGATGACATCATCATCGATGGCCCAGCTGGCGCTGTGTATCTCCGGCCCACGCCCGATATCGAGCAGGCCTATATCGACAAGGTTCGGGTGTCGGCTCGCCGACGCGCCCATTATGCCGCGCTACGCGACAAGCCCTCGATTACGAGGGATGGCGTTGAGATCACCCTTTTGCACAATTCGGGGCTCGTCGCCGATCTGCCAATGCTGGACGAGACCGGCGCTGCGGGCGTGGGGCTGTTCCGGACCGAACTGCAGTTCATGATCGCGTCCAAGCTGCCGCGCTTGCACGAGCAGGTTGAGCTTTATTCCCAAGCCATGGCGATTGCCGGCGAGCGTCCAGTCGTGTTCCGGCTCCTCGATATCGGGGGCGACAAGGTCATCCCCTATATGCGCTCCATGGCCGAGGAAAACCCGGCCATGGGTTATCGCTCGATCCGATTGGGATTGGACCGGCCCGGCTTGCTGCGCACCCAGGTTCGGGCGCTATTGTTGGCTGCGGAGGGGCGGCCGCTCAAGATCTTGGTGCCGATGGTGACCGAGACCTTCGAGTTTCGGCAGGTGCGGCTCGTCGTGCATCGCGAGATTGATCGGCTGCGTCGCGCGGGAAAGCCAACGCCGTCGCGCCTTGAGCTCGGGGCCATGGTTGAGGTGCCCTCCCTGTTGTTCGAACTGGACCAATTGCTCCCCGAGGCCGACTTCGTCTCGATCGGCTCCAATGACCTGGTACAATTTCTGACTGCTTCCGACCGGGGGAATCCCCGTGTCGCCAAGAACTATGATCCTGTCGGGCTGCCGCGGCTGCGGGCGATCCGCACGGTGGTGGACGCGGCCCGTCGGCACAATATTCCGGTGACCATGTGTGGCGAGCTGGCCGGAAAACCGGTCGAAGCGCTGGCTCTTATGGCGATCGGCATGACGCGGCTGTCCATGGGCCCGGCCTCGATCGGACCGATCAAGGAACTGGTACTCAATCTCGATCTCAAGCCAATCCGCATGTCGGTTGCGGCAGCCCTAAGTGACGGTGCAGAAGGGATTGTGATCCGCGACCTCATCAAGGAGTGGATCGACAAGCAGAACCTGCCGGTGTAACGGGCAGGTTCTCGCCACCAGCCGCGGATTACCATGCCTTCTCTTCCTCAGGACAAGCTCGACGCGCTCGAAACGCGGTTCCAGTATGTGGAAGCGGCCCTTTCGGGCGGCGCGGGACCGGACGAGTTCGTCAAGTTCTCCAAAGAGCATGCGGAACTCGCGCCTATCGTGGGCGAGATCACCGCCTACAAGAAAGCCCGCAAGGACTTGGCGGAGGCGCGCGAGCTTGCCCAGTCCAGCGACAAGGACATGGCCGAAATGGCCGAGGCCGAGATCGGCCCGCTCGAAGAGCGGATCGAAGAGTTGTTTCAAGCCATCCGAGTTTTGCTGCTGCCCAAGGACGAGGCCGACGAAAAATCCGTCATCCTCGAAATTCGCGGTGGCACCGGGGGCGACGAAGCGGCGCTGTTCGCTGGCGATCTGTTCCGCATGTATGAGCGCTATGCAGCCGGCCACGGGTGGAAGGTGACCATCATGGAAGAAAGCCCGGGGGAAGCGGGCGGCTTCAAGGAAATCATCGCCAATGTCAGTGGCAAGGGCGTTTATGCGCGCATGAAATTCGAAAGCGGCGTGCACCGCGTCCAGCGCGTGCCGGCCACGGAAGGCTCAGGACGCATCCATACGTCGGCCGCTACGGTTGCAGTTCTGCCGGAAGTCGAGGACATCGATATCGATATTCGGGCCGAGGACATCCGCATCGACACGATGCGCGCTTCAGGCGCCGGCGGCCAGCACGTCAACACCACGGACTCGGCGGTTCGTATTACCCATCTGCCCACCGGTTTGGTGGTTACTTCCGCGATGAAGAGTCAGCATCAGAACCGTGCACAGGCCATGATCGTGCTCCGCTCGCGCCTTTACGAGATGCAGCGCGAAGAGCGCGACAGCGCCCGTTCCGCTGAGCGCAAAGGGCAGGTGGGGTCGGGTGACCGCTCCGAGCGCATCCGCACTTATAACTTCCCGCAGGGTCGCGTAACCGATCACCGGATCAACCTGACACTTTATAAGCTAGACAAGATCCTGGCCGGTGAAGCGCTGGACGAGTTGATCGAAGCCTTGATCACCGAGAACCAGGCCGGACAACTGGCGGCGCTTGAGGACAACAGCTGAGCGCCTCCCCGACAGTCGGCACGCTTTGGCGCCAGTGGCGTGACCTCCTGGCTGCTGCAGGGATGGACAACGCGCAAATCGATGCCAAGCTGCTGGTGGGATGGGTACTAAACCTTTCCGCCCTCAACCTCGCGACACGCGAGCGAGAGCCCGTGGCGCCGGAGGATGTTGCGCGCGTTGGGGCTGTGATGGAGCGGCGACTTGCCGGAGAGCCTGTTGGCCGGATCATGGGCGAACGCGAGTTCTATGGCCTCGTTTTCCGTCTCAACCGCGCGACCCTTGAGCCACGGGCCGACACTGAGTTGCTGGTGGATCTGGCGCTTGGGCTGTTGCCCGGGAACGGCACCATATTGGACCTTGGCACCGGAACCGGCTGCATCCCCATTGCCGTACTGCATACCCGGCCCGATGCGAGAGGCACGGCGATTGACCTTAGCCCCGAGGCGCTCGAGGCCGCCCGCGGCAATGCAGAACGACATGGAGTGGCTGAGCGGCTTGATCTGCTGCAGGGCTCATGGTTCGAGCCACTGGCGGCAGCCAATCAAAACGGCAGGGGCAAGTTTGACCTCGTTGTATCCAACCCGCCCTATATCGAAACAGCTGAATTAGCCAAGCTCTCGCGCGAAGTACGTGAGCATGACCCTGTTCTGGCATTGGACGGAGGGCATGACGGCCTGACACCGTACCCGATCCTTGCGGCGGGGGCGCAGGACTGGCTGAAGCCGGGCGGTAATTTGCTGCTGGAAATCGGCTCCACTCAGGGAGAAGCCGTCGCTCAAATATTGCGTAGCGCCGGCTATGTTGACGTGGCAGTTCACAAGGATCTGGCGGGGCTTGATCGTGTGGTAAGCGGGCACCATCTAGGCGATAAGGCTTGCACGGCTCTGTGACGGCGCAAATTAGCGCTGGCAAATACGGGCCAAACAGGCTAGCTTATTGGTGTTGTCAGTGGCGCATCATGGGCGCCGCGGCGATAGCCACCTGATCATTGTAGCTGCAGGGCGCAGCGCGGTTCCAGCGGATTGCTGGAGCGACGCATGGTGATCCAGGGCAAGATGGCGCCGCCGCTTGACGGCTTTCGGTTTTCATGAAGCCAGATGAACCCCCAAAGACGAAGCTTGGGCTTCAACGGGGACTTGGCCTGACCTGGCGCAGCCGGTCCGCCATGAATGTGACGCTTAACTTCTAGAGTTAGAACAGCGACCAATGAGACCCAACAACAATCAGAATAACAACAAGAACCGTCCGCGCGGCCGCAACGGTGGACGCAAGCATGTGAATCCCCTCTCTCGTAACTTCGAGAGCACGGGACCCGACGTAAAGGTGCGCGGCAACGCGGCCCATATCGCGGAAAAATACATGCAGCTAGCTCGTGACGCGCAGTCGTCCGGCGACTCTGTCATGGCGGAAAACTATCTCCAGCATGCCGAGCATTATTTCCGCATCGTCGCGGCAGCACAGCAGCAGAGCAGCTTCCGCCCGGACCAGCAGGGCCAGGAAAGCGACGATTACGACGACGATATGCCCGAGATCAACTCGCGCTTTTCCTCGCCCCAGCCGGCACAGCCTCAGCAGGTCGAGAACGAAGACGCACCCGAAACCGGTGAACGCCAAGACCGGCCCGAACGCCAGGAACGGGCAGAGCGCCCCGAGCGACAGGAGCGGGGGGAACGCCAGGAACGGGGTGATCGTCCTGATCGTCAGCAGCGCCAGCGCCGGCCTGAGAATGTGGAGCGGACTGAGCCGGCAATTGAGCCAGCCGCGACGGTTGCGAGCGAGACCCCTACCGAAGAGCCGGCAGCGCCCGTTGTGGCTCAAGAAAACGAAGGCGAGGCGCGTAAGCCGCGTGAACGCCGGCCGCGCCGCCGCCGGCCAGTCGGTGGAGATGCGGGAGCTGAGGCCTCGGGCGGCGCCGAAGAAGGCAGCGTCGGGGAACTCCCCGCGTTTCTGACCGGCGGAACGCCAACGCCTGCTGAGTAAGGCGCATTAAGATCAAAAGGCCGGGTTTTTACCCGGCCTTTTTATTTGACCGTGATGAAGTGCATTAAGGCTCACTGATCCAAAGCCGCTCCCAAGCTTGCGCCTGCCCCTTTTTCCCGCCGCGGGCCTTCCTATATCCCTTGGTGAAATGGCGCTGCCCTCAGGGAGCCGGCGCACACTGACGTACGACGCTTCTTCTGGGCCAGGCTCCACCAGAGGAATGTCGGACGTTTAAGAGGAGAGTTGCATGAACATCGAGAAATATACCGAGCGGACACGTGGCTTTATCCAGAGCGCGCAGACCCTCGCGCTAGGCAGAGGCCACCAGCAGTTTACCCCCTTGCACTTGCTCAAGGTCTTGCTGGATGACGAAGAGGGAATGGCCACAGGTCTCATTGAGCGCGCCGGTGGCAACCCAAAATCGGCACGGGCAGGCGTTGAAGCAGCCCTGGCCAAAATCCCACAGGTTTCCGGTGATGCCGGACAGCTATATCTCAGCCGCGAGCTTGCTCGCGTTTTTGATACCGCAGAAAGCGCTGCCCAAAAGGCTGGCGACTCCTATGTGACCGTCGAGCGCCTGCTGCTCGCCTTGGTGGTGGAAAAAGACAATGAGGCGGGCAAGATCCTGTCCTCGGCCGGCGTCACGCCGCAGACCCTGAATGCCGCCATCGAGGAAATCCGCAAGGGCCGCACCGCTGACTCCGCCTCAGCGGAGAATGCCTATGAGGCGCTAAAGAAATATGCCCGTGATGTGACAGCGGATGTGCGCGAAGGCCGGCTCGATCCGGTGATCGGCCGTGACGAGGAGATCCGTCGCACGATCCAGGTCCTGAGCCGCCGGACCAAGAACAACCCGGTGCTGATTGGCGAACCCGGCGTGGGCAAGACCGCGATCGTGGAAGGCCTCGCCATTCGAATCGTCAATGGGGACGTGCCGGAGTCGCTAAAGAACAAATCGTTGATGTCGCTCGACATGGGTGCGCTGATTGCCGGCGCCAAATATCGCGGCGAGTTCGAGGAGCGCCTCAAGGGAGTGCTCAGTGAGGTAACCGCTGCGGAAGGCAAGATCGTCCTGTTCATCGACGAAATGCACACCCTGGTGGGCGCGGGCAAGGCCGATGGCGCGATGGACGCCTCCAACCTGCTCAAGCCCGCCTTGGCGCGTGGTGAACTGCACTGCATTGGCGCGACGACGCTCGATGAATACCGCAAGCATGTGGAAAAAGACGCCGCCCTCGCTCGCCGCTTCCAGCCCGTATTTGTGGACGAGCCCACCGTGGAGGACACGATCTCCATTCTGCGCGGGCTCAAGGAGAAATACGAGCTGCACCACGGCATTCGCATTTCGGACTCTGCCTTGGTGAGCGCGGCAACCTTGTCGAACCGCTATATAACCGATCGGTTCTTGCCTGATAAAGCCATCGACCTGATGGACGAGGCCGCCGCGCGCCTGCGCATGGCGGTGGATTCCAAGCCTGAGGCCCTCGACGAGCTGGATCGGCGCATCATGCAGCTCAAGATCGAGCGGGAAGCGCTGCGCAAGGAAACGGATGATGCCTCTAAGCTGCGGCTTGAACGCCTCGAGCAGGAGCTGAGTGGGCTGGAGGAACAGGCCCAAACGCTTTCGGCCAAGTGGCTGAGCGAAAAGGATCGGCTCCAGGTCTCCCAAAAGCTCAAGGAGGAGCTCGATAGCGCCCGCAGCCAACTCGAGATTGCCCAGCGTCAGGGTGACCTCGCCCGGGCAGGCGAGCTGGCCTATGGCGTTATTCCGGACCTGGAAAAGCGCATCAAGCTTGCCGAGGACAGCAATGGGGATGGCCAACCCGACGCCGTGATGGCTCAGGAGGTGGTGACCCCCAACCATATCGCGCAGGTCGTCTCCCGCTGGACCGGCATTCCGGTGGACAGGATGCTGGAAGGTGAACGCGAAAAGCTGCTGCATATGGAAGAAGCCCTGGGTGCTCGAGTGATCGGGCAGGCTGAAGCGGTGGCAGCCGTATCGCGGGCGGTACGGCGGGCTCGCGCTGGATTGCAGGATGCCAACCGGCCGATCGGCTCGTTCATGTTCCTCGGGCCGACCGGCGTGGGCAAAACCGAGCTGACCAAATCCCTGGCCCAGTTCCTGTTCGATGACGAAACCGCAATGGTTCGTCTCGACATGAGCGAGTTCATGGAAAAGCACTCGGTGGCGCGGTTGATTGGCGCTCCTCCGGGCTATGTCGGCTATGATGAAGGCGGGGTGCTAACCGAAGCCGTACGGCGCCGGCCATATCAGGTGATCCTGTTCGATGAGATCGAAAAGGCTCATGGCGATGTGTTCAACGTGCTGCTGCAGGTGCTCGATGACGGGCGCCTGACAGACGGGCAGGGCCGTACCGTGGATTTCCGCAACACGGTAATCATTCTCACCTCCAATATCGGAGCCGATATCCTGGTCAACGATCTGGAGGATGGCGATCCCGTCGACCTAGTTCGCGGACGCGTCCTTGATCGGGTCAAGGATACGTTCAAGCCCGAATTCCTGAACCGGCTGGACGAGATCCTGCTGTTCCACCGGCTGGGGCGTGAGCATATGGGCGCCATTGTCGATATCCAGTTCGCGCGGCTTAAGAAGCTGGTCAAGGACCGTGACATCGATCTTGAGCTTACGCCGCGTGCTCGTGATTGGCTTGCTTGGGAAGGGTACGAGCCCGCCTATGGGGCGCGCCCGTTGAAGCGGGTGATCCAGCGTGCCGTGCAAGATCCGCTAGCCGACGAAATCCTCGCCGGCCGGATCAATGATGGCGACCGGGTAGTGGTGGATGCGGATGATGAGGGTATTCACTTGCTGCCGGGCGGTGAACCCGCAACCGAAGCGGCCGCGTGAGCAACCTAAAAGCGGTAAAGGCCGGTCGAGAGACCGGCCTTTGCGTTTGTCCCGGCTGCGACCATAATGGAAACTGAACGGGGGCCGCACGATGACCGACCACATCGACTACATCGAGTTTCCGACTTCCAATCGCGCCGCCACTACCGCCTTTTTTCAGGCGGCATTTGGGTGGGGCAGCCTGGCTTTTGGTTCCGACTATGCCGCCCTGCAGGATGCGGGGATCGAGGGTGGAGTGGATCAAGCTCCCGAGCGCTCTGCCTCAACAATGGCGATTGTTCGCACCGATGATCTCGATGCGGCCGAAGCCCGAGTGCGGGCTGCGGGCGGAACCATCACTCGCGCTCCTTTCGACTTTCCTGGCGGACGGCGCTTTCACTTCCGTGAACCGGGAGGCAATGAAATGGCCGTCTGGGTCGTACGGCCGGAGTGAGGCGCCGCGTCGGCGGGATCAGTTCACCGCTGCGACCGTTACCGGTGCCGGTTCACGCGCCATTAGATCGTTGATCTGGGCAATGGTCTGCTGGAACTCCGCTTCAAACTGGCTTGGCAGCGTATTTTCCCGGGGGAGCTTGACGCTGAGAGGGTCCACCAGATTGCCGTTGATCAGGATCTCGAAGTGCAAATGCGGCCCAGTGGAATTGCCGGTCGATCCGACAAAGCCGATGACCTGTCCCTGGCGCACCCTCACGCCCGGCTTCATGCCATCGGCAAAGCGCGACATGTGGCCATAGGCGGTTTCATAGCCATTCACATGCTTGATCTCAACCTTGTTGCCATAGCCCGATTGCCATTTGGCATACTCGATAACGCCATCACCCGCCGCATAGATCGGGGTGCCCGAGCGGGCGGCAAGATCGACGCCGGTGTGCAGACGGCGGCTCTTGAAGATCGGGTGAACGCGATAACCAAAGCGCGACCGCAAGGTGCCGCCGCCTTCAAGCGGCCGTCGGGACAAGAAGCGCTTGCCGGTTTCTCCGGTGGGGTCATAAAAATCCACGACACCGTCCCCCGTCATGAACCGGTAGAGCTGGCGCGTCGTGCTTCCGAGAGTGAGGCCGACATAAAGCAGTTCAGTGCGCCCTTCGGCGTCCGGCGCGCTCTTGAGGATCTCGATCCCGTCTCCTGCACTGATCTTCTTGTTCATGTCGACGTCATAGGCGAACATGCCGATGATGCGGGCAATCGTGGGGTCGTCCAGATCGTGCTTGCGGCCGGTTTCCCAGATCGAGCGGTAGACGCTGGGCAGGTTGGCGACGTTGATCTCTTCAGCGTCTTCCTCGGGAAACTCGACAAAATCGGGCTCGAGGCCCACGACATATTGGCCGGTATCGGTCAGCGCTACGGTAGCAATATGAGGGCTGATGCCTTCCTTGCCGCCGGCGGGGCGATATATGCTCATGCGATACGGCACAAGGCTTTTGGACTCGCGCGTCAGCGGACCGTAAAGAATACGCAAGCGGATACCCGCCGGCATGCCCGAAGCGGGCACGAGGTTCTGCAGCGTGTTTTCAACCATGGCGATTTGCGTCGCCGTGAAGCCGTTCTTGGCCAGGGTTTCACCGAGTGGGCCTTTTTCCCGGATGGTCAGGAAACGTTCCGTGCGACCGAGCCCGCCTTCCGATAACAAGACTGTCTTGGGCACGAGGGTGACGTTCTCGGCCACCCCGCTCAGCGTGCCGGGATCACTGGCGGCGCCGAGATCGCGCACCGAAGCGCTTAGATTGGCATAGGCGAGGGTGGGGGAGCCTTCGTCAAAGAAGTTGGAACTGGCCAGGGCGCGCACGAACTCGGCTGCTGCCTGATCATTGATGGCGCGGGGCGGTACAAAGGTAACGGGCATGGCTGCCAGCCTGACGGCCACTTCCCCCTCGACCTCGGCCCCATAAACATCGGTGTTGATTTCGGGAGCGTCGGTATCGGCAGTGATGGGCTGGGTGGCCTCGAGGATCGCGACTGGATCGTAATCGGGAACATCGGAAGACAGTGCGGTGGCTGCGGTGGCAAGCGTCGCGCGAATCCGGACGAAAGGCTGATTGCGGATGATGTCGCGCCCATCCACGCTTTGGCGGATCGAGGCTTCGATCACTTCAAGATCGGAACGGGTGGCTGCCACTGGCCGGACACGGGCTGACTTGGCTGAGGTGTCGGTGGGGGTAACATCGTCGCGCTTGGAGGGGGCGAGCTGTAGTGCCTCATAGGCGGTGGAAAAGGTGTCTTGCCCTTGAAAGGAGACATATAGTGCAGCGCCCATCAGCAGCACGCTGGTCAACCCGGTCATCACCGTGCCGGTTAGCCAGGCAAAGCTCAGCTCACGGCCATGCGGAATTTCGCCCTCGGTTGACTGCACCGTGAGGGCCGGGCTGTCTTCAAACCCGGTTGCCTTGAGCAGTGCCGCATGCCGGCTGTTATGTGTGGCGTTCAACGCCCCATCCCTTGGTGCTTGATCATCTAAAGCCCTACGCAAAGCAGCCAATGCCAAATCGGCCTTTCCTGAAGCTATAGCAGGCACCACCTCCAGTCGGCAAAAATTGCGGCGAAACTAGGAGAGCGGGTGGGCCTAGCAAGGAATGGCACCGGCAAGCAGCCTGACGAGCCACTGGGCGGCTACCTGCACTAGAGTTTTCCACAGCGGGGAACCGGCACGACAGTTTTGTCATTTAGCGTGTTGACGGTTGGGATGGGGTCGCTTATATCCCCGATCACCGCTGCAGAGCGAGGCGCCCACCGGCGCGGCGCACTGCGGTAAGGGACTGAGCGGGCAGGGTTATTTGCTGGTTCGGGTTTTCTGGTTTCGGGTTTGCCGAAGAACAAGAAAATGCAAAACGGTGTTGACAAGCTTTCGGGTTTGCTCTAGATACCGGGGACCAACGACGTTGAATACCTCCGGGTGTTCCCACTGT
>NZ_JABAOL010000004.1:0-81769 GCF_013185965.1 Devosia sp. 919
CGCTCGTTGATCTGTCGGTTTTGGCGCTGCTGGCGCTGCTGGATCGTGGTCATCATCACCAGCCGAATCCCGATGCCCACCAAAGCGAATAGGGCGACGCCGACCAGGGTGGTCAGGACACTCTCCCCAGAACTGAAATCGAGATTGCGCAAACTATTCTCCTGCAGCTGGCGCCAGAGTGCCATGCTAGGTGGATTGGTGCAAAGCGAGATCGGGATCGTCTTCTCGCGAGGTTATTACCCTTGCGGTTGCTAGCCAATGTCCCCTGGAACCAAAAACCGGGCATCCTGGGGAAGGGGATGCCATTGGGCCTGATTCTTGCTCGCAGCGTCGTCGGTGTTCCCTTGGTCGCGAACCAATCTCGTAAGGATATCGCCAACGCGGTTGGCCCGGCCATTCAATCCATTCGGATCGAGCGCGGGCAATAGCTTCAGAGAGGGGGCCACTCGGTGCTGGGAGGGATGCCTTCCTGCGGTGCAAGGGGAGATCCGCTTTTCGCATCGGGCGTCTGAAAAGCGGTCAGTCCGCAAGCCACCCCGAGGAGGGCGTTCCGGGGCGGCAAACCAGAACGGCTGGTTTCGGGAGTTTGATCGCGCTGGCTGAACGGCAGGTACGGGGCGCAATGCTGCTCGGCCGCAACCGTAAGCTGCCGTTCCAGTTCAGTTCGCTCCCCAGACGTATTTGTCCATGTTGCTCGACCGCTCGTCAGAAACGTACTCCATGCTTTCGACCGCAACCTGGTAGCCGGCAACGGTCACATCCACATTTGCTTTCTGGGCGGTCAGGACGCCGACAATCATCACGGGATCGAGCGAGAGCCTTGTCGCCAGTTCGATCCCTTCGGGGAAGTGCCCGAGCACAAGCTGGTTGGCTGGGGGCGGCGGCACGTGCACACAGGCGCCGGTGAAGGGTGCGAGGAGAAATGTATCAACGCGCATGCTGCGTGAGCCAAGAGCAAAGCCCATCGGGGTCACATAGCCAACCATGCGAACCCGGAGCCCGCTCAGGTCTTCGCGGATCGGTACGTCGCCGTCATTGACCAGCAGGGCGTTTCCGCCTTCGTCATGCTCCTGAAGCGGCACGGGGCGAGCGACATCGCCACCGACTGGCAGGAGTTCAACCCAGCCCAGATCGACGATATCCTGGGCCGCAGCTGCAGGCAGGGCCGCCATCATGGCTGCTCCGGAAAGAAGGAAAGTCCTGCGCTGCATGATTGCCTCTCAACTCTGGACCGCTATGCCATCGGCAAGTGATTTCCTGTATGCAAAATAAGCTGGAACGAGCCCAGCGGCGGCGGAGGTCGCTGCCACCGCCAACACGATCAGCCCATCGACTGAACCCGGTGCGGCAATATCGAGACCAAGTCCGAATGTGCCCTCGATCCAGGGCGCCGCGAGGGCCATGCTCGCATAGGCCGCGACGACACCCAGAAGCGCGCCGGTCGTGCCGATCAACGTCGCCTCGCTGACAAGTAGTCCCACGACGTGCCATGGGCCAGCACCGACAGCGCGCAGAATGGCGATCTCTCGCCTTCGATCGTTGAGCAGCGCCAACAACGTGGCGATCATGCCAGCAAGCGCTGCGACGACCATCAACGCTGCCACGAGGCGCAACGCGGCCTCGACGATCTCTACAACCGACCAGAGTTCAAGAAGCGCCAATCCCGGGATAACGGCGCTGATCGGCTCCTCGCGGTACTGGTTGAGGTCGCGCTGCGCCGTGAAGGTGGCAATCGGCGAGGTCAATTTGACGAGGGCCGCGGTGACCGATCGGGGGGTCAGGTCCATGGCCCTGAGGGCATCAGCTTCGGTGCGCTCGCCGAACGGAACGCCGCCGGACTGCCAATCGACATGGATGGCCTCTATGGCCGACAGGCTCACATGCAGCGCCTTGTCGACGGGGGTGCCGGTTCGTTCGAGAATGCCCGAGACCCGGAAAGGCAGGTCGCCATGCTCTGCTAGACCGATGCTGCCCAGCCCATGATTGAGCACCAGGACGTCGCCGATCTCGTAGCCGAGATCTTCGGAGACCGTGGCCCCCAGGACGACATCAAACAGATCGTCGAACGGGGCTCCAGCACCGAAGCGGAGCGACTGGTCATCGCGATAGCGGAAATGTTCGAAGTAGCTTTGATCCGTACCGACGACGCGGTAGCCGCGGTGGGAGTCGCCAAGCGACAAAGGAATGATCCAGTCCACATCCGGCCGTTCGGCGATCGCCGAGTAGGTTTCCCAAGTGAGATTGTTGGCCGCGTCGCCGATGCGGAAGACGGCGTAGAGCATCAGCTGCACATTGCCACTGCGCGCCCCGATGATGAGGTCGACGCCAGAAACTGTGCCGGCAAAACTGGCGCGCGCCCCGTCGCGCACCTTTTCGACGCCGACCACGAGGCCAACCGACAGGGCAATGCACAGCGTCGTCAGCGTGACGAGGGCGAGTCGGTTCAGGAGACTTTTAAGGGCGAGGCGAAGAATGATCATGCCAACGCCCTGCCGGCTCGAGCAAAATCGGCCAGCGCCACCACGCGATCAAACCCTGGCAGGCTTGGATCGTGGCTGACCATCAGCAGCGATGACCCAGTGCCTTCGAGCTGAGCCTGAAGCATCTGGAGGAACGCGGCCTGTCGATCGCGATCGAGCGCAGAAGTCGGCTCATCCGCCACGATGAGATCGGGCGCGCCGATCAGCGCCCGCAGCGCGGCAACGCGCTGCTGCTGGCCAAGGCTAAGCTGGCTCGCGCGCAACCCTGCAACCTCGGCCGATGGCAATCCAATGGCATCGAGCATCTGCAGCGCCTGCGTCCGAGCCCCTTCAACGCCTCCGGCCCGCTTGAGGCGCGCTGGGGCAAAGGACAGCGGCAGCAGGATGTTTTCCAGCGCCGTCAGATAGGAAACGAGATTGAGGCTTTGAAAGATGAGGCCAATATGCTCGGCCCGGAGGCGATCGCGCCGCCATTGCGAAAGGCGAGTAAGATCGGTTCCGAGAACGCATACACTCCCTTTTTGCGGGCGTGTGATTCCTGCAATGAGGCCGATGAGCGTGGATTTGCCGGTGCCGCTCGGCGCGACCAGCAGCAGTCTCTCGCCACGGACCATGGTGAATGTATCGACGGCAAGCGCGAAGCCCGTGCGTCCCTGCCAGGCAAATTGCATGCCGCTGAGCGATATGGCTGGGGACTGCGCCATGGCCGCCTAACGCAGGGTCATGGCGGGTTGCTGGCGAGTGAGGGTGCCGGATTGTGCAACCCCATCCACCAGGCCATCCACGTCGAGCGCCTCAGCCCTGTTGAACTGATCGAAGAGTCCGGTACGGAGTTCAACATCGCCAGCAGCAAGCCCGGGGCAATCGAGAGCGTAGCTGGCTGTGAACTCAGCATGGTGATCGTCGTCATGCGCCCCGAACTCAGCGGTGGCAGCTTTCACAGTGCAAGCGGTGTCAGGGGTGAACGCAAACAGGCCGGTTGGCTGTGACAGCGTCGCGATGGCGTTTACGACAGACGATTGCTCCTCTGGCGTCGTGGCCTGTCGCTCGAAACCAACAATGTCCGATCCGGGAATGGTCAACTCGATCGAGACCGTGCTGCCGTCGACCACCATCATGAGAAGCCCCGTGCCGTGCACGTGCGCTTCGGCATGGCGTGGTTGCGCCGATAGAGGCGATGCAGAGACAAGCATCAAGGCAAGAGGCAGGAGCAGGCGGCAGTTCAAGTCAACCATCAGTCTACCCAATAGAGATCGAAGTAGCGCCGGGGAGCTTCCTCCCCGGCTGCAGGGTCAATTGGTGGCCGGTGCAGGCACTTCGAGCTGCGGATAGTCAATGCCGAGTTGGTCGAGATAGGTCTCGTGCTGGCTCGGATCATAGTAGAATTCGGCCTGACGGGGCCGATTGCGTGCGTCCGTCTCGGCATTGAGGTGGGTCGAGGGGACGTCGGTTTCGCTTTCGAAGGGGTAGTACTTGAGGTCCTTGGTCTGCACGTCGGTGAAATAGGTTTCGGCCGCCTCGACCAGTTCCGGATCGGTCAGGATATCGAGCGCGGTGAGGGCGGTTACCTTGGCGCCGGCCAAAGCGCCCTTGTGGGCGATGGGGGTTGCTACGGCGAGCGCAGCCTGCCAGTTGTGGGTAATGGTGCCGGCAATGTTGGCGGGGTAGCTCAGACGCACCGTCGGCTTGGTCCACATCACTGCACCAATGTCGTCCGAGGGGCCGGAGCCGACCTTTTCGACGGGGCCGGCGAGGTCGCCGATCTCGGTGCGAAGGCCAATGGTTGCGGCGCCGATGGCTTCCTGGACGGCCTTGGCATAGGCCTGGTCGTCCTCGCTCCACTCCGGCATGCCGACGGACTTGATGTTTTCGTACATGGCCTTGGCGAGTGCTTCATTGCCATGTGAGGGCCAGGCCGAGCCCAGAATGCGGCGCTCATAGGAAGTGCCGGTCATCAGTGTCGCGCCCTCGGCGATGCCGTCGGCGATCTCGAGCATTTCCACCGCAGCATCCGGGGAGGTGTTGCGGAAATAGTACCAGACGCTGGCATTGTCCGGCACGATATTGGGCTGCAAGCCGCCATTGCTGATCACATAATGCGAACGCTGATCAGGATGGAGATGCTCGCGGCGGAAGTTCCAGCCCGCATTCATTAGTTCCACGGCGTCAAGCGCAGACCGACCCGACCAGGGGCTGACCGCGCCATGGGCGGAAACGCCTGTAAAGCTGAATTCAGCCGAAATCATCGACATTGAATTGGACTGGCCCCAGGAGGTGCTGAGCCCATTGCCGACGTGGTTGGAAATCACGACGTCGATATCGTCGAGAATGCCGGCCTTAACGAACCACTGCTTGGCCGCCAAGGCTTCCTCGGCGATCCCGGGCCAGATCTGCAGCGTTCCGGTAATGCCCTCGCTCTCCATGAGCTCCTTGGTCGCCAGAGCGCCGACAACGCTGACGGCGATGCCCGTATTGTGGCCTTCGCCATGTCCATCACCACCATCAACGAGCGGCTGGCGAGTAAGCACACCGGGCTTCTGGGATTGGCCCGGAAGGCCATCGACGTCGGAGTTGAAGGAGATCGCCGGCCCCTCGCCGTTGCTCCAGGTCGCAACCCACGCCGTCGGCATGCCGCCGATGCCAGTCTCGATCTCAAAACCTTCCGCCTCGAGCATCTCGGTCAGGTAACGCATGGTTTCGGTTTCGTGGAACCCCACTTCGGCAAAGCTGAAGACCGAGTCGACGATCTCCTGCGTGAGCTTTGCCTTGCCATCGACCAACTCACCGAGCTGCGCCTTGAGGGCGTCGATATCCTGGGCGTATGCAAGTGGTGCGGTCGTTATCAGCAATAGGGCTGCAAGCGAACCTAAGCGCGTCATTGTTCCTCTCCGTTTCCTGAAAGCCTGGCAGCGCCGAAATCTTGTTAGGATCGAAAGGGCGTGAAGGCTTTATTTCAGCCTAAGCCATGGTCCTCACTTGTCAACGATCAATGGCCAAATTAGAGGCATAGGCGTGAAGTGACCAAAATTCGCGCAAGTTTGTGGATTAGTGGATCGCCACAGGGACGCTGTTGCCTTCGCCTGCCTTGGTCTTTGGCATCAACAGGGCGATAAAGAGGATTCCGATGACCATGAAGCAGGCGACCAGATAATACTGCTGGGCACCGTGAGCCATGGACGGAGCGAGAGCTTCGCCGCCTGCCACATAGGCCGCACTGGCAGACGTCATGATCGAGAACGCGATCGCAATGCGGGCTGCGCCCGTCAGTTGCTGGATAGTGTTCATGATCGCCGACCCGTGCGGCAGCAGATGCTTGTTCAAAGCGCCGAGCGAAGCGTTGCGAGCAGCAGCGGGATGGGTGTGCCTGGAGCAAGGGTGGACAGAAAATACAACCCGACCGCATCGATAAAGGCGGTCGATCGTGAGGCCACCCGGCAGCATGAAAAGACCAGTTTGCAGGGGAGTCAAACCATACGAGGTTTGCAGCATGACAGGCATCAACGTCATCATGCCACCCGCAGCGGTCATGAACCCCATGGCAATGATGGCGGTCGTTGCGAAAGTCCGATTGGCGAATGGCCGCATATCCAGGAGAGCACGATCAGACTTTTGCAGCTGAAGCTGGCGTCCAGCGAACAGGGGAACGAAGACGAGGCCGACACCCATTGCAAGCCATGGTGACACGATGACGTGCTCAGCCGAGCCTTCGCCAAGCGAGGCCAAGCCATAAACAAGGCCGGAAAATCCTACAGCGGAAAGCAGCACCGAGAGCCCATCGATCTTTGAGTGACGGGGCGTGCTCGGCACCTTGATCATGCGGTTGCCAACGATAAGGCAGATAACCGCGACCGGCAGGATGGTGATGAACAGCATCCGCCACCCAGCCCCCGAAAGGATAGATCCGGCGATTGCGGGTCCGAAGGCGGGGGCAGTCGAAGTAGCAACTGTCAGCAAAGCCATCATCTGCCCGCGCCGGGACTGCGGCACCAAGGCCGTAACCGCAGTGAAGGCCAGCGGCGTCGCGATGGCAGTGCCAACTGCCTGTACGATGCGACCAATCAGCAGCACCGAAAAGCCCGGCGCCACTATGGCGATGAGCGTTCCTACGGTGAAGAGCGACAAGGCGATGGTATAGACCGTCCGCATCCGGAAGCGTTCAGTCAGGAACCCTGTGGCTGGGATAACGACGGCCATGGTCAACATGTAGCCGGTCGTGAGCCATTGGCCGGTGGAGGCAGTGATCCCGAGATCGACCATCACCTGTGGCAAGGCAACAGCCATCATCATCTCGTTCAGGATTACGGTGAAGGTGGAGGCAATGAGCACCGCGATGGCGATTAGTGCTTCTGGTGCAAGCTTTTCCCTTGCGACCCTCGTTTGAGTTCCTGCCCCTGAGGGCATGGCGATATCAGACATTGTAGCTTCCTAGTCTCTCGTACACTAGTTATATTGGTGTGCTTCGGTTGTAATGAGGTGCCAGCCGCGGTTTGTGCGGCTAGCAGGAATGGGTCAGGCTGACATGGCCCGGTTGTTCGAAGCCAAGCCTTCCCGGGTAAACTCAACTTTCCCGTCCCCAATGGCCTGCATGATGGCGTCACGGTTCTTGGGGGCTCTGTCCTTGATGGCATCGGCCAGAGCGGGCCTGAGTTCGTCGGTCGTCAGGTCTGTACAATAGGCAGGCGTGCCGGGTTGGAAGCTCCAAGACTTGGCAAGGGTGCCGGCGTCCACAGCGTCAAACCCAGAGATGTCTACTAGGTCGGCAACCACCTTCTTGGCAGCGGCACCGTCGCCGGCAATTGGTATGGCAACCCGGTTGGCTGCGCCCGACGAGACACCGGCCTCAGCCAGGGTCTGCGACAGCACGGCGTTCCACGCCTTCACCAATGGGCGTCCAACCTGCTCGCTGACCCAAACCGTTTCCGGCTTGCCAGCATCGACCTCGGCGATATTGCCATCGCGTGCGGGATAATAGTTCGACGTATCGACAACGATAGGATCGCTCGGTGCATTGGCCAGAAGCTCCGCAACATCCGGGTTTTTGGCGAAGGGCAGGGACAAGATGACCACGTCGACATCCTTAGGCGCATCTTCGTTTGACACCGCCTGGACGTTGGTACCTCGCACGATGTCGACCAGGCTCTCCGGGCCTCGCGAATTAGAAAGCTTCGCCAAGTGACCAGCTGCAGCAAATTTGCGTGCCAAAAGCGCGCCGATATTGCCGGCGCCAACAATGCCGATATTCATCTGTGATATCCTTGTTGACTAGTCTGCGGCAGGACGAGCGAAATCGTTCAGGGTGTCCCGAAGCGACGCCATACCAGCCTCATCGATCTTGCAGGCGCTTCTGATCTGGCCTGCAATGTTCCAGACCTGCTCTCTGATGGCCTGGCCTGCTGGGGTCAGATTGATTATGACCCGGCGCTCATCGCTGGGATCTCGCAGGCGGCTGATCATGCCACAGGCTTCGAGACGCTTGAGAAGCGGAGTGATCGTGCCGGTGTCCATGCCCAGACTCGTCCCCAAGTCGCCGACGTAGCGCGGGATTCCGGCATAAAGCTCAAGCATGACCAGGTATTGAGGAAAGGTCAGGCCTAGTGGATCGAGGAACGGTTTGTGCATGCGCGCCATCCCTTGCCCGATAGCTGGCGGTCGACTTACCACCCCATTTCGGCAATTACGGACGCTTCCTGTGAACGACCGCTTCTGGATCCATAGCTGCGGCTTGAATGACCCTATAGGTCGCACTGCCGCCAATTCGTAAGCCGTAGCAAGGGGGCAGTACATGCCCACCGGTGAAGCCCGGCCGTGGCGATATCACTTCAGGGCGTACCCCAAAAATGACGTAACAGCCTTGCGCCCACGCACGTCACCTCACGGTCGATATTGGCCGATGTGGCACTGCTCCACAGGTGCCTGAGCCCTGATGTGACAACGTGACGCCAGTTCACGACCGCGCGATGCGAAGCGGCCTTAGAACATCGTTAGCTATGTTGACGGCTTATGGGCCTGAGCAGTTCCGTCTCGCAGGTGAGGTCGGCTGACTAGATCCATTCCGAGTTCAAGATGCCAACATTGACCACGTGTGCTGCCCGAGCCGCCTTTGTTGCCGTACTTTCTATCTTCGGGAGCAATGACGCTCTAGCGCAGTCCCAGGCAATCACAGCTGACGCCATAAACACCGCGAGTCTAACCGATTACATTGCTGCTGCAGCTTTCGCGCCTGCCGTGGTGCAGGTAGCGTCAAACGAAGACATGGAGCCTGAGAGGGTTTTCGCCGACCCCGCTCTAGCGCGCCTCCAAATTCTGCTGGATCGGGCTGGAGCTTCCCCCGGCGTGGTGGACGGCTTCGACGGCGGAAACCTGCACAAGGCGGTTCTCGCGTTTCAGATGATGAACGGCCTGCCTGCCGATGGGAAACTGACGCTCGCTGTTGCGGCTCGACTGGATGAGCCCGGCGATGCCATCGGCGTTTACACCATCACTCCGGAGGACGCCGCAGCTATAGGCGGTCCCATTCCAACCGACTACGCCGAGAAGGCTGCGCTGGACTATCTTGGCTACGAGAGCGTCCCTGAACTGTTAGCCGAGCGGTTCCACATGGATATCGGCCTGCTTGTGGCGCTCAACCCCGCCTCTGGATTCGGGGTCGGGGACAGCATCAACGTCGCGATGACCGGCACCAGCCGCCAAGGCGTGGTCACTTGGATTGAAGCGGACAAAACCCTCAAACAGGTTCGGGTCTATGGCACCGACGGGGTATTGTTAGCTGCCTATCCAGCAACCATCGGTAATGAAGAAAACCCCTCACCGACTGGCACTTATGTGGTCGAAAACGCCACAGCCATGCCGGGCTACACCTACAATCCCAAGATCAACTTCCAGCAGGGCGAGAATACCGAAGTTCTGACCATACCCCCCGGACCAAATGGGCCAGTAGGATCGGTGTGGATCGGCCTGTCAAAGCCATCCTTCGGTATCCATGGCACCCCTGAGCCGTCGATGATCGACAAAACTGGCTCGCATGGCTGCATTCGCCTAACCAACTGGGACGCTGAGGAACTTGCAGCGATGATCGCTCCAGGTGTGACTGTGGACTTCCTGTAAGCACCGCCGGCTAGCGGTTGACACCGACTATTCACGACATGCGAGCCTCAGGTATATACCTTGAGGTGACACATGGCCTGCATTGGGCACGCCCGCGTCAGCAGCAATGACCAAGACTTAGATATTCAACTCGCAATCATAAAGCTGAGGGCTGCGACTGGGCTGCGACACCCAGGGAATGGCCCACAGCAGACAGGCTGCTAAGCCAGCTCGACTGCAAGGGTTATGGCAAAGCTTACGTGGTTCCTTGGGTACGGTTCCGTAAGACGTTCCCAGCAGGCGGACCTCCGCTAATCGGGCGCGCCAGTGGCGAACTATCGACTAATCTATAGGTTGCGCCGGGAACTGGGCGTTGTAGAGCTTGGCGTAGGCGGCTTTCTTGGCCAGCAGCTCATCATGTGTGCCCTGCTCAACGATGGTGCCGCGCTCCATCACGAGTATCAGGTCGGCATTGCGGATAGTGGACAGGCGATGGGCGATCACGAACGAGGTGCGGTCGCTGCGCAAGGCCGACATGGCCTGTTGCAGCAGCAATTCGGTGCGGGTGTCCACCGCGGAGGTCGCCTCGTCGAGAATAAGCAGCGCGGGGTCGGACACGAAGGCGCGGGCAATCGTCACCAGCTGCCGCTCGCCCCCCGAAAGGTTGGAGCCTTCCTCGTCGATCATCGTGTCGTAGCCCGCCGGCAGGGAATGCACGAAGCGATCCACAAAGGTCGCGCGGGCGGCCTTGAGGATTTGCTCGTCAGTGGCGCCGGGGAGCCCATAGGCGATGTTGTCGCGGATGGTCCCCTGAAAGAGCCATGTGTCCTGCAGCACCATGCCGATCTGGCTGCGTAGCGTGCGCCGCGGGATGGAGGAGATGTCGACGCCATCCAGCGTGATCCGGCCGCCGGTCACCTCGTAGAACCGCATCAGCAGATTGACGAGGGTGGTCTTGCCCGCGCCGGTGGGGCCGACGATGGCTACCGTCTGGCCCGGCTCAACCACCAGCGAAAGCCCTTCGATGAGCGGCGTCGCGGGGTCGTAGGAGAACGACACATTCTCGAAGCGCACCTCGCCGCGGCGGGCGTCCAGCGCGGTCACGGGGCCGGGGCGGTCCGGCCTTTCCTCCTTGGCATCGAGCAGCTCGAAGACCCGCTCGGCCGAAGCAACGCCCGATTGCATCAGGTTGGCCATGGAGGCCACCTGCGTCACCGGCTGGGTGAACTGGCGGGAATACTGGATGAAGGCCTGCACGTCCCCCAGCGACATGGTGCCGTTCGCCACCCGCACGCCGCCCAGGACGGCGATGACGACATAGTTGAGATTGCCGATGAACATCATCAGCGGCATGATGAGGCCGCTGATGAACTGGGCCCCGAAACTGGCGCGGTAAAGCGCCTCGTTCTCGCGCGCGAACACTGTTTCGACTTCGCCCTGGCGCCCGAACACCTTGACCAGCGCGTGTCCGGAAAATGTTTCCTCGATATGGGAATTGAGCCGGCCGGTGCGCCGCCATTGCTCGACGAACAAGCCTTGGGATCGGCGCATCACCACCCGGGTGACCGCCAGGGACAAGGGAATCGAGACCAGCGCCACCAGCGCCAGGAGGGGGGAGATCAGGAACATCATCCCCAGCACCGCCACAACAGTTAGCAGGGAAGTGAGCAGCTGACTCATGGTTTGCTGCAGCGTTTGGCTGACATTGTCGATGTCATTGGTGACGCGACTGAGCAGTTCGCCCCGCGGCTGCCGGTCGAAATAGCTCAGGGGCAGGCGGTTGACCTTGTCCTCGACCTCGGCGCGCATGCGCAGCACGGTGCCCTGCACGACATCGTTGAGTAAAAAGCCCTGCAGCCAGGCCAGTATCGAGGCAGCCATATAAACCCCCAGTGCCCAAAGCAGCACTTCGCCCACGGCGGTGAAGTCGATGCCCTGGCCGGGAACGAGGCTCATCGAGGCGACCATGTCGGCGAACTGGTCATCCCCCCGCGCGCGCAGCGTGGCTACGGCCTCCGCCTTGCTCAGGCCCGCCGGCAGCTGTCCCCCCATCAGTCCGGAAAAGATCAGGTCGGTGGCGCGGCCCAGGATTCTCGGCCCAAGGGCGGTGAGCGCCACACTCACAACCGCCAGCGCCACCACGGCGAGGGCTTTGGCGCTTTCGGGCGCCAAGCGCGCCACCAGCCGGCGCGCCGAGGGTCCAAAGGACATGGCTTTCTGGCCGACCATGCCACCGCCGAAATGGCCTCGCCCGGGGCCCCCGGCGCTTGGCGGAATGCGCTCGGTTTCCTTCAGCCGCCCGTCGCCGGTTGCCTCGGCGGGCGGCGAATTGCTCCTGTCTGGCGCGGTCATGCCGCCTCCTCTGCGCGCAATTGCGAAGCCACGATCTCGCGATAGGTCGCGCAGCCTTCCAGCAGTTCGTCGTGGCGGCCCCGGCCCACGATCGCGCCATTGTCGATCACGAGGATAAGGTCGGCGTCACGGATGGTGGACACGCGCTGGGCGACCAGCACCACGGTGGCGTCCCGGGTGACTGGATGCAGGGCGGCCCGCAAACGCGCATCGGTGGCCAGGTCCAAGGCGCTGAAAGAGTCGTCGAACAGATAGATCTGCGGCTTGCGGATCAGGGCCCGCGCGATGGACAGGCGCTGGCGCTGGCCGCCACTGACATTGGTGCCGCCCTGGGCGATGGGCGCATCGAGCTGCTCGGGCATGCCCCTGACGAAGTCGAGCGCCTGGGCGACCTCGAGGGCTTCCCACATCTGCTCGTCGGTGGCATCGGGCCGGCCATATTGCAGGTTGGACCGGATCGAGCCGGAAAACAGCCAGCTGCGTTGCGGCACGAGCCCGATCACGCTCCAAAGCAGGTCGGGATCCAGCTGGCGAACATCCACGCCGTCCACCAGCACCCTTCCACCGGTCACGTCAAACAGGCGCGGCACGAGGTTGATGATCGTGCTCTTGCCCGCGCCCGTCGAGCCGATGATCGCGACGGTTTGGCCCGGCTGGGCGGCGAAGGACACGTCGCGGACCACGGGCAAATCGGCGCCGGGATAGGTGAACTCGACCTTTTCGAATACCAGGGTGCCCCGCTCGGGCAGCTCGGTGACCGGCACCTGGGGAGGGAGCACCGAGCTTTTGGCGTCCAGCACCTCAGTGATCCGGTCGGCGCAAACCGCTGAACGGGGAACCATGATCAGCATAAAGGTTGCCATCATCACCGACATTAGGATCTGCACGAGATAGGCGAGGAACGCCGTGAGCGAGCCGACCTCCATTTGTCCGCTCGCCACCCGATGCCCGCCAAACCAGAGCACCGCCACCGAGGAGAGGTTGAGGATGAGCATGACGGTGGGGAACATGGTGGCCATCCAGCGTCCCGCCCGCACCGCCACTGCGGTGAGCTGCTCGTTTGCCTCGGCAAACCGCTCGACCTCATGGGGCTCGCGAACAAAGGCGCGCACCACGCGCACTCCGGTGATCTGCTCACGCAGCAGCCGGTTGACCTCGTCGATCCGCTCCTGCATAGCGCGAAAGCTCGGCACCATTTGCGAGACGATGAGCAAAACCGCCACCACAAGGGCGGGAATGCAGACCGCCAGCAGCCAGGAAAGCCCGAAATCCTCCCGCATGGCCATCACCACGCCTCCCACCATCATCAGGGGAGCCGTCACCATCAGGGTGCAGCTCGTAAGTACGAGCATTTGCACCTGCTGCACATCATTGGTTTCCCGGGTGATCAGCGAGGGAGCCCCGAATTGCTGCATTTCGCGTTGCGAAAAGGAGCCGACCCGGTGAAAGATCGCGGATCTGAGGTCCCGTCCAAAGCCCATTGCGGTCCGAGCCGAGAACCAGACCGCGGCAATCGAGCCCCCGATCTGCAACAGCGCGACCACCAGCATGATGGCGCCCGTCTGCACGATAAAGGGCGTGTCGCCCACCGCCACGCCGCGGTCGATGATGTCCGCGTTGAGGCTGGGCAGATAAAGGGCGGCCACTGTGCTGACCAGCTGCAACACCACGATCAGGCCCAACCAGGGTCGGTAGGGCTGCAGGTACTCCCGGACGAGGCGGACCAGCATCAGCTCTTCCTTCCAGGGGCCGGCAGAAAGGGCCATGTCAGCTGTCTGCACGGGGGCAGCTCGGTACAGGACCGGCCGGCCTTTACGCGAGTGGCCGCGACGACGAAGCTACGAGGGCCATGGTCGCCACTCTGGGTACCGCGAGCTCGTGACGGTGGGGGTAGAGAAACCCATAAGCGGACGGTTGGGGTTACATTAGGCCTTAGCCACGAACGCCCGTGGACCCGCCTAGGTTCAATAACCAGGGCGAAAATCTCAGCGTACGTGAAGGGCAGCTTTCGCCACTGCCTTTCGTGCGGTAGCCACCCCATTGGCAAAACGGGGGAGGGGACTGCTGTCGACCCCAACTAAGACGTACCACATGTGCCCCTTGGTCCCTGAAAGCTGCCGATGATCTCCGTGCTGTTTCTGGCGTCGACATATTGAGCTAACGCCTTTGATACGGTCGAGTGAATCAACGGAACAGTAGATTTCGGCGCGGGGCGAAGTTCACAACTACAAGCGAGCGCAATCGGCACACGCGCCGGCAATGCAGATCGCCCGCCTTCAAGTGCCACCGAGCGTTGCTATCGCCCGTTTCTGCGCCGCAATGCGGAATGGGGCGTTGACGGCGCCATAGCCGCGATAGCTGCCCCGGCGTTGCACGATCTCGAAAAAGAAGCCTTCCCCGATATTGCGCGAATAAAGCTGGAAGAATTCCCCGTCTGCATCGCGGTCGTAAAGAATATTGCTGGCGCGCAAGCGATCAAGCACGGCCTGCTCGATCCCCAGTCTCGCCCGCAGATCCTCATAGTAATTGGGCGAAATTTCCAGCGTCGCCATGCCGTTGGCCCGCAGCGCATCGGCGGCGGCGAAGATGTCGTGCGTGGCGAAAGCCAGGTGCTGGATGCTCGAGCCGAAGGTTTCGGCGATGAAGCGGCCAGCGAGAGTGCGGTGGCTTTCTGCCCCGTTCAGCGTCAGCCGCAACGAGCCGCTGTCATTTTCGATGACCTGGCTTCGCACCAGGCCCGAGGGATCCACCACATCCACCATCGGGCTCTTGTCGGTCACGAAGATGGACCGATAAAACAGGATCCAGGTCAGCATCTCCTCGTAGTTCATGGTTTGCGCCAGGTGGTCGATGCGCACGAGGCCGGCGCCCTCCAGCGGGTCGGGATCGCTCACGGTCTCAAATTCGATGTCCCAGACCTGACCAAGCCGGCTCCTCGTGTCGAGAAAATAGATCACCCCACCCCCAACGCCGCGAATGGCGGGAATGCTGAGCTGGTCGGGTCCCGCTTGCTGGTTGAACAATTGGGCGTCCAGAGCCCGGGCGCGTTCGACCGTCGCGGCAGCGTCATCGACGAGGAGGCCAATGGCATAGGCCGAGGTGCCGTGGGTCTGGTAGGCGGAGTGGGCAAGGCCCTCGCGTTCGGTGTTGATGATGATGTTGATCTCGCCCTGGGTGAAGCGCTCGACGGCCTTGGCCCGGTGCCGGCCAGTGAGGCGGAAGCCAAGTTGGCGCAGATAACCGGCCAGCACGCCCGCTTCGGTTTCGTCGGCGGCAAACTCCACGAAAGCGACGCCCTTGACGTCGACGCGCGGCGGCAGTGTGGGCACGGCGATGGCGATATCGGGCTCGGCCTGGCGGACCTGATCCATCAGGTAAACCAGCGAGCGATGGCCATCGAGCGCGATGGTGCGCGGCGAGCCGGAGCGGAACTGGTCGTTGAAGATCTCGAGGGAAATGGGGCCGTCATAGCCCGTGGCGGCGACGGCGCGCATGAACTCGGTGACCGGCAGATCGCCTTCGCCGGGCATGTTGCGGAAGTGGCGGCTCCAATACAGCAGGTCCATGTCGATCAGAGGGGCATCGGCCAGTTGCACGATGAAGATTTTGTCGCCGGGAATGGAGCGGATGGAATTGGGGTCGAGCTTGCGCGAGAGCGTGTGGAAGCTATCGAGGATGATGCCCAGATTGGGGTGATCGGCGCGGCGCACGATTTCCCAGGCATCGCGATGATCGTTGACATGGCGGCCCCAGGCTAGTGCCTCGTAGCCGATGCGCAAGCCCCGGCGCCCGGCCCGCTCGCCCAATTCCCGCAGATCGGCGGCAGCGCGGTCGATGCCGCCCAGCGAAAGGGGGGAAACGCTGGAGCAGACGAGGATCAGGTCGGTTCCGAGCTGCTCCATGAGGTCGAACTTGCGCTCGGCCCGGTCAAAGGCTTGGCTGCGCTGCGGCTCGGGCAAGCCTTCAAAGTCTCGGAACGGCTGGAAGAGGGTGATGCTGAGGCCAAGATCGGCCACCATCGCCGCCACATCGCGCGGGGAATGGTCATAAGCGAGGAAATCGTTCTCGAAAATCTCGACCCCGGCGAAGCCGGCGGCGGCAATCGCCTCGAGTTTTTCGCGCAGATCGCCACTGATCGACACGGTTGCAATCGAGGTCTTCATGGCCGTTCTCCCCATTTTGAGAGGAGAGTACGAACTAGTTAGTACATTTGCAATGCAGGTTCGAATGGTGGCCGAAGCGGTGGCAATGCTGATGGCTCAGGGGAGCTTGTCGGGCCTCGTGACGAAGCGCAGCACCATCTCAACGGCCTGCTGGCGCAGCGAGGCCTGGGCGGCGGGGCTGCCCACATCCTTGCCGAAGATCTTGGAGAACGTGGCGCGGTTGGACACGTTGAAAAAGCACAAGGCGCTGATCTGCCAGTGGACTTCGAGCGGGTCGAGCCCGGGACGGAACACGCCGTCCGCTAGGCCCTTGGCATAGATGGCTTCGATATTGCCGATGGCGGTGACGTTGAGTTCGCGGATCACGCCGGAGCGCTCGAGGAACTCGCCATGATGAATGTTCTCGATCATCACCATGCGGATAAATTCCTCATGCTGATGGTGATGGTCAAAGGTGAATTCCACCAGGCGCTTGAGCGCATCGAGCGGGGGCAGGCCCGCCACGTCGAGTTGGGCTTCGCCCTCGCGCACCTGGCGATAGGCGTTCTCGAGGGCGCTGAGATAGAGCCCTTCCTTGCTGCCGAAATAATAATAGATCATGCGCTTGGAGGAGCGCGTCTTGGCCGCGATCTCGTCAATGCGGGCGCCGGAAAGCCCGTTGAGGGCAAATTCCTGCGCCGCCACTTCAATGATGTTCTGCCGGGTGCCCTCGGGATCCTGCGCGCGGGTTGGCGCGGCCCGGGCGCGGGTCTTGGTGGTTTCGAGCCGGGTACTCATATCAGCAACACCTTCCTCCGGCACCGTAATTGACTAAACTAACCGGTTCGTACATTCTGCCGCAAATCGCTCAACAGCATTTATCGGCTGGCCGGCGTGAAACACAAGGCCACTCCCAGTTGCAACGGCAAGTGGCGGGCGGGGAGACGGGTTTTGCACATCGCCATTAGTCCGGCACAGCCGTTGGCCCGCCTGGTGCTGAACGGGGAACTTCCCGCGCGCGACGGCATCACCATCGGCTTGGTGGGTCGCGGCATTGGCGGGTCCCTGTCGCCGCTAATGCACGAGCGTGAAGGGCAAAGGCTGGGGCTCGATTACCGCTACCACCTGATCGATTTCGACCAACTTGTGCTGACTGACGCACAATTGCCGGAAATCCTCGCCGAAGCGCGGGAGTTGGGCTTTGCCGGCCTCAACGTCACTTATCCGTTCAAGCAGGCCGTGCTGCCGCTGCTTGATGACCTGGCGCCCGATGCTGCTGCGATCGGCGCGGTCAACACGGTGGTGCTGGGTGATCGAACGGTGGGTCACAACACCGATTGCTGGGGCTTTGCCGAAAGCTTCCGGCGCAATCTTCCTTCGGCCGCACGCCAGCGGGTGCTTCAGCTCGGCTCCGGCGGGGCGGGGGCCGCGGTGTCGCAGGCACTGCTGCAATGCGGGGTCGAGCGGCTCGATATCTACGACACCGATGCCACGCGGGCGCAGGCGACCGTGAGCCGCTTGCGTGAGCGGCTTGGCGCCGATGTCCATGCCGTCAGCGATGTGGCAGAGGTCGCGGGGCGGGTGGATGGGATTGTCAACGCCACCCCGGTGGGCATGACCAAGCTGCCCGGCATGCCGATCGATCCGGCCTTGATCTTGCCGCGCCATTGGATCGCCGATGTGGTGTATTTCCCGCTGCAGACCGAGTTGATCCGGCATGCCTATTCGCAGGGTTGCGCGGTGATGCCTGGTGGCGGCATGGCGGTTTACCAGGCGGTGCGGGCTTTTGCGCTGTTTAGCGGATGCCAGCCCGACCCGCAGGCCATGGCGGACAGCTTCAACGCTGCCATTGCCGGCTAGATCCGGCCGGTCGAAAGCACATAATCGACGCCGCTCCGGATATGGGTCGCGAGCTTGGCGACAATGGCGTCGGCGTTGCGCTCCATCGCGAGCTCGAACAGCGCCTTGTGGTCGCTCATCACATCAGCGCCGCGAAAGCTTGCCGCCAGCATATGGTAGCGAATGAAGCGGTCAAACACGGAGGCATGCAGCGCCAGCAGCGTCTGGGAGCCGCAGGCCGAGATCAGCGCATTGTGGAAGGTGAAGTCATAGCGCACCCATTGGGCAGTTCGCTCGATCTCCCCGCGCAGCAACTGCGCCTCGATCACCGAAAGCTTGTGATGAGCGGCGACGACGCGGCCTTCCCAATCGAGATCGCCGCTGGCCAGCGACAGGCGGATGGCGTGGCTTTCGAGCAGGAGGCGCAGGTCGGCCACCTCAAGTAAATTTTCAGCTGAAGCGGGCGCCACCTCAAAGCCGCGCTGCCCCTCGGCGACAACGAGACTTTCGCTGGCCAGGCGATTGAGGATTTCGCGCAGCGTGCTGACGCTGGCGCCATATTGCGCCTTGAGGGTGTCGAGCTTGAGCTTGCAGCCAGGGGGGAGCGTGCCGGCGATGATGTCGCCGCGAATTCGACGGAACGCGAGGTCTGCTACGCCTTCATCCAATTGCTGCCCTTCGTCTGCCACGTCGTCTCCCGCGTTGTTCTAGCCTTATGATCATCATACAAAAACAAAAATCAATGACAAACACAATTTAACCGGCTAGCGTCGAATGCATCAGAAGCCGCATTGACATGAACGAACTGTTTCGTACATTGTGCAGCGAGGACGAACAAACGACGGTGGCAAGCCGTGCGTCCGTTACGCCTGATAGCGGGCGACCACATGGGAGGATGACTATGCGTTTTGGATTTACGCGTCGCGCAGTGGTGCTCGGCGGCCTGTTGTTGGCAGCGGCCATGCCGGTGGCAGCCCAGGAGAGCAAGCCTGTGCTCCGGTTTTCGGCAGTGTTCACTGAACAGGACATTCGCGCCGAAATGATGAGCCGCTTGAGCGAGGGTATCGCCGAGATCGCGACCATCGAGCCCTATTTCGGGGGCAATCTGTTCAAGCAGGGCACCGAACTGGTGGCCTTGCAGCGCGGCAATCTGGAAATGGGCAATATCGCGCCCCAGGATATCTCCAACCAGATTCCGGCTTGGTCGGTGCTGACCTCGGCCTATCTGTTCCGCGACGCCGATCACCTGCGCACCTTCTTTGACAGCGACGTCGGTGCCGAGTTCAAGCAGATGGCGGAAGACCAGCTTGGCATCCGCATCCTTGGGCCGACCTATTTCGGCGCCCGCCAGGTTGGTTTGATCACCGATAAGAAGATCAATACGCCAGCAGACATGGCCGGCGTGAAGCTGCGTATGCCCGGTGGCGATGCCTGGCAGTTCCTCGGCACCTCCATCGGCGCCAATCCAACGCCGATGGCCTATGCCGAAGTTTATACCGGCCTGCAGACCGGGGCCATCGACGGCCAGGACAATCCGCTGCCCAATGTCGAGAACATGAAGTTCTACGAAGTCATGAAGCAGATCGTGCTGACCTCGCATCTGGTGGGCTTTGACCTGCTGGTGATCAGCAAGGCAAGCTGGGACGCGATGACGCCCGAGCAGCAGGCTGCCTTTGACGCCGCCGCCAAGGACGCCATCGACTTCAGCCAAAAGGAGCATCTGGCGCGCGAAGCCGAGCTCGTCGAGCGCTTCAAGACGACCGGACTTGACGTCTATGAGCCGGACCTCGAGGCCTTCCGCACCTTTGCCCAGCAGAAATACCTGGAATCGGATCTGGCCAAGGATTGGCCCGAAGGCGTGATCGACCGCATCAACGCGCTCTAGCCGCACACTTCACGACGGCGGCACTCCCAAGGGGTGCCGCCCCAGCATCCATGTCTGGCCAGCCGCTGCGGCTGCGCACCGGGAGTTGCGCCATGCCTTCTTCTTTCTCCAGCATCGGCCGGTGGCTGCATGTGCGCGCCGAAAACCTGCTGGCGGCCATGCTGGCCACCATGTTCGTGGTCTTCATCATCCAGATCGTCTTTCGCTACCTGCTCAACCTGCCCATCGGCTGGACGCATGAAATCAGCGTCGTGATGTGGCTGTGGATGGTGCTGTTCGGCACCGCCTTCGTCGTGCGCGACGATGAGGATATCCGCTTCGACATCTTTTACGGCGCGGCGCGTGGCAAGGTGAAGAGGGCGATGGTGCTGGTATCCTCGCTCACCCTCGTTGCGCTGTTCACCCTCTCGCTGCCAGCGGTGGTCGATTACATCGCCTTCATGAAGGTCGAGAAGACGGCCTATCTCAAGATCCGCTTCGATTATCTCTATTCCATCTACGGCATTTTTGCCGTGGCGATGATCGTGCGCCAGCTCCACCTCGCCTGGCAGGCGGCCTGGGGCCAGAGCGCGGACGATTTCGACTACACCAAGGTGAGTTCGGGCATATGACCATTTCCCTGGCATTCGGCTTGTCGCTGGGGCTGTTGACGGTTCTGGCCTTTCTTGGCCTCCCCATGGGGCTGGCGATGATCTGTGGCTCGATCCTTTATCTGCTGATGAAAGGGCAGGACCCCGGCATCGTCGCCGAGCAGTTTCTCAACGGCATGTACTCCAACTACATCATGCTTGCGGTGCCGCTGTTCATCCTGGCGGCCGAGATCATGAATTCAGGCACCTTGTCCGAGCGGCTGCTGAAATGGTGCGACGCGCTGGTCGGCCGGTTCCGTGGCGGCCTGGCGCAGGTCAATGTGCTGCAATCCATCGTGTTTGCCGGCATGTCCGGCTCGGCCGTGGCGGACGCTGCCGGCTCGGGCAAGATGATGCAGTACATGATGACCAAGGACAACAAATACACCCCGTCCTATGCCGCGGCGCTCACCGCCGTCACTGCCGTGATCGGCCCCATCATCCCGCCCTCCATTCCGATGGTGCTGTACGCGCTGGTGGCCGATACCTCGATTGGCTACCTGTTTCTGGGCGGCGTGGTCCCTGGCCTTCTCATGGCCGGTTTCATGATGGTGCTGATTGCCGTCACGGCACGGGTCAAGAATTTCCCCATCGAGCCGCCGGTGCCGGTGCGCCAGCTGCCGCGCATGACCTGGCAGGCTTTGCCCGTCCTCTTCATGCCGGTCGTGCTGATGTATGGCATCTATGGGGGCATCACGACGCCAACCGAAGCGGCCGCTGTTGCCGCAGCCTATGCGCTGCTGGTGTCGGTGCTGATCTACCGGGCGGTGAAGTCCAAGGACCTTTACCAATCGGTGCTGGTTAGCGCCAAGACCACGGCCTCGATCGGCATGCTGATCGCGGGGGCGCTGGTGTTCAACTATGTCGTCACCATCGAAAACATCCCGCGCACGATCAGCACCATCCTGCTGTCGTGGGATCTGAACGCGGTGACCTTCCTCATCATCGTCAACCTGATCCTGCTGGTGCTGGGCTGCGTGCTGGAAGGCACGACGATCCTCCTCGTCATCGTGCCGGTGCTGATCCCGACGGCGCAAGCGCTGGGCATCGACATGGTGCATTTCGGCGTCGTTGCCGTGGTCAACATCATGCTCGGGCTCATCACCCCGCCTTACGGGATGCTGTTGTTCATCATGACGCGCATTTCGGGCTCACCGATGCGGGCGATCATCGGCGATGTCATGCCGTTTTTGTGGACGCTGATCGGCGCCCTGATCCTCTTTACCTTCGTGCCCGACACCGTGCTCTGGCTGCCCAGGATGTTTGGCTATGGAGCCGTGCAATGAAGCCCATCTATGTTCTAAACGGCCCCAATCTGAACCGGCTGGGCAAGCGCGAACCGGCGATCTATGGCACGACGACCCTCGCGGAAGTGGAGCAGATCTGCCGTAGCGCCGCGGGCGAGCGTCCGGTCGTCTTTGGGCAAACCAACAGCGAAGAACAGCTGATCGACTGGGTGCACGAGGCGATCGACGAGGGGGCGGGGATCCTCATCAATCCTGCGGCCTTCACCTTCACCTCCATTGCCCTGCTCGATGCGCTCAAGATGTTCGAGGGGCCGGTGATCGAGTTCCACATCTCCAATGTGCACCGGCGCGAGCCGATTTATCACCGCTCCTATGTGTCCATGCGGGCCGACGCGGTGCTGGCCGGCCTGGGAGCCTCCGGCTACGCCACGGGCGTCGCGGCGCTGCTCAATATGATTGAAAGCCGGAGCTAGCGGCGAGCGGCGCCAGCCCTGGCGCCGGGTGGGAGGGAAAGCATGGGATTTGTGCGCAACGGCGAGGTGGTGCTGCGGTATTCGGTGCAGGGGCGCGCCGATGCGCCAGTCCTCGCCCTGGTCAATTCGCTCGGCACCGATGCGCGCATCTGGGACGGCGTGATCGAGAGGCTCGTGCCGCACTATCGCCTCCTGAGCTATGACAAGCGCGGCCATGGCCTCAGCGATGCGCCCCCGGGTCCCTACGCCCTTGCCGATCACCTGTCCGACCTTGCGGCGGTGCTCGATCATTTGGGGGTGGAGCGGCTCGCCTTGGCGGGGGTTTCGGTGGGCGGTTTGATCGCGCAGGGCTTTGCGCTTGCGCAACCCCAGCGGCTCAGCGCCCTGATCCTGTGCGACACCGCGGGGCGGATTGGCAATGACGGGCTGTGGAGCGAGCGCATCGCCGCCGTTGAGAATGGTGGCATGGTGGCGCTGGCAGACCTGCTGGTGGAGCGCTGGTTTTCACCGGGCTATCGGGCCGCTGAGGCGGACGCCGTCACCGGTTGGCGCAACATGCTGCTGCGCACCCCCGCCATTGGTTATGCCGGCACCTGCGCCACGCTGCGCGACACCGATCTGACCGAAGCCATTGCCGCTATCGGGCTGCCCACGCTGGTAGTGGCCGGCGATGCCGATCTCGCCACGCCGCCCGAGCTGGTGCAGGCGACCGCGCAGCGCATCCCCGGTGCGCAGTTCAAGATCATGCCCGGGGTCGGGCATATCCCATCCATCGAGCAGCCCGGACTCTTGGCCGGGTTGATCGCCACTTTCCTCAGCGAGGCCGGTTATGGCAACAAGCCCAAGCTTTGAACGCGGCATGGCGACCCGTCGCGCCGTGCTCGGCGACAACCATGTCGACAAGGCGAACGCGCGCAAGACCGCGTTCGACGACGATTTCCAGACCTTTATCACCGAAGGCGCCTGGGGCTCGGTATGGTCGCGGCCGGGATTGAGCAAGCGCGAGCGCTCCATGCTGACCATCGCGCTCTTGGCGGCGCTGGGCCACGACGAGGAAGTGGCGATGCATGTGCGCGCCAGCGTCAACACGGGCACCTCGCCCGACGACATCAAGGAGGCCCTGTTGCATGTTGCCGTTTATGCGGGCGTTCCGGCCGCCAACCGGGCCTTCCGGATTGCCAAGGAAGAGCTGGCCAAACGCGATGAGGTGAGCCAATGAGCGCGATCATGCTGCCCGGCGCCGATGGCGCCCTCTATCAGCGCGACCACAGCTGGCACCCGCCGGCCAACACCCCCGGCTACAAGAGCACGACCTTTCGCGCGCCGCGCCAGCCCCTGCTGGCGCTGGGCGCGACGGCCAGCGAGCTGACCGGCCCCACCTTTGGTCATTCGATGCTGGGCCAGCTCGATAATGATCTGATCCGCAACTACAGCCAGGATGGGACCGAGGCGATTGGCCAGCGCATGATCGTTTATGGCCAGGTGCTGGATGAAAACGCCCGCGCGGTGCCCAATACGCTGGTGGAATTTTGGCAGGCCAATGCCGGTGGGCGCTATCGCCACAAAAGGGAAGGCTATCTGGCCGCGATCGACCCCAATTTCGGCGGCTGTGGGCGGACCATCACCGACGAAAACGGGTTTTATTCCTTCCGTACGGTCAAGCCGGGAGCCTATCCCTGGCCCAATGGCGCCAATGACTGGCGCCCTGCCCATATCCATTTTTCCGTGTTCGGGCACGCCTTTGCCCAGCGGCTGATCACCCAGATGTATTTCGAAGGCGATCCGATGATCTGGCAATGCCCGATTGTGGGCACCGTGCCCGACAAGGCTGGCATCGAGCAGCTGATCGCCCGGCTGGATCGCCACAACACCACGCCCATGGACGCGCTCGCCTATCGCTTTGACATCGTGCTGCGCGGACGCCGCTCGACCATGTTCGAAAACAAGCTGGAGGGGAACTGATGTTGCACCCTGTTCCAACCCTGCGCGAAACGCCCTCGCAAACGGCCGGGCCTTATGTGCATATCGGCATGACGCCGAACTTTGCCGAAATCCACGGCATCTATGACGCCGATCCGGGCCTGGCCATGCTGACGCCCCACACGGTGGGCGAGCGCATCGAGATCGTTGGCCACATCGTCGATGGCGCGGGCTCACCGGTTGGCGATGCCGTGGTCGAAATCTGGCAGGCCGATGCGAGCGGCGCCTTCGCGGCGCCCATGGGGCCCAACAGCAATTCGGCCCCCCCTTTTACCGGCTGGTGCCGCCAGCCCGTCAATGCCGAGGGTGTTTTTACCTTCGAGACGATCAAGCCTGGTCCCGTAGCAGGGCCGGACGGCAAGCCGATGGCGCCGCATGTAAGCCTTTGGATCGTGGCCCGAGGCATCAATATCGGGCTGCAAACGCGGCTTTATTTCGCCGATGAAGCGGAAGCCAATGCGGCCGATTTCGTGCTCAACAGGATCCCCGATCCGCGCCGCCGGCAGACGCTGATTGCCCGGCGCGAGGAGGGCACGGTGCCGCGCTATGTGCTCGACATTTACCTGCAGGGTGACAAAGAAACAGTGTTCTTCGACATTTGAGCGGGGGGAGTGACGGCTATGAACACCTTGCTCGGGGCCCTCACCGGCGACGCCGAAGTCGCCAGCCTACTCTCCGATGACGCCCAGATCACGGCCATGCTGGCGGTGGAAAAGGCGCTGGCCGAGGCGAGCGCCGAGTGCGGTTGGATCAGCGAAGATGCGGCGGCCGCAGTGGCTGCCGGCATCAACGACTTTGTGCCCGATTGGCAAGCTCTGGCGGCCGGAATGGCCCAGGATGGCGTTGTGGTGCCCGCGCTGGTGCGGCAATTGCGGGGGCTGGTTGCTGAGCCGCATTGCGCGGCCGTGCACAAGGGCGCGACCAGCCAGGACATCATCGATACCGCCCTGATGCTGCAGCTCGCCGAGCTGTTTGATCTTTATGAGGAGCGGCTGAGCGCCCTGCTGGGGCAGCTCGACCGGCTGACGGAAACGGCTGGCGAGCGGGAGCTGATGGCCCATACCCGCATGCAGGTGGCACTGCCGACCAGTTGGGGCGCCAAGCTCGCGAGTTGGCGCGAGCCCCTGCAGCGCTATTTGCGCCAGCTGCTGTCCATGCGCCGTACCCTGCTCGTGGTGCAACTGGGCGGGCCGGTGGGGGATCGCGGCAGTTTTGCCGGGCAAGGCGACGCCATTGCTGCAGCCCTCGCGCGGCGGCTTGATCTGGGACTCGCTGCCCCTTGGCAGGCCACGCGCGACCCCATCGTGGCGCTTGGCAATCTCCTGGCGATGATCAGCGGCAGTCTGGGCAAGATCGGCGCGGATATCGCCTTGTTGGCGCAAAATGAGGTGGCAGCAGTGCAGCTGCACGGCGGGGGCGGCTCGTCGGCCATGGCGCACAAGTCCAACCCGGTCAATGCCGAGGTGCTGGTGGCGCTGGCCCGCGCCAATGCGGGCCTGGCCGGCACGCTGCAACAGGCCATGGTGCATGAATATGAGCGCTCGGGCGCAGCCTGGACCCTCGAATGGCTGACTTTGCCGCCCATGCTACTCAACACCGGCGCCAGCCTGCGGCTGGGTCTGGAGGTGCTCGATCAGGTGGAACTGCGCTAGCGCAGCATACATTGCAATTCGCGTGGACGCGCAGCATGGCGGGCAGATACCTGGTCAGATCCTCGGCGCTGCGCCGCAGATCATGGGCCTCGCAGAAATCCCTCCCTCTCCGCCATTCTTACCCTAAACTGCGTCAGAGCTCTGCATGAGCCAGGCCGGCTAATCGGCGGTGCTGACCTTTGCTGCACGCGTGCCGAGATTTCAGCCAGAGCGCATTCTCTCATCTCGGATCACGGCGTTCGGTGAGCTGCTTGGCAATTCGATTCCGACTATGCGTCGGCGGACGGGCGGGTTCTGAGACAGCCTCAAACGAGCGCGCCCAACCGAAACGGGGCGCAGAGTAGAGGGCTGGCGGCCGGCAAGAGCGCGGTTCTCGAGGTGCCGGCCGCAAAGGACGTGCCGGCAACTCGGGTTTATCACGCCGCGCCAATGCAAGCTCCGGTCGAGCTTACGACGCGTTGGTGATGCGGACGATCTCGGAGGTGCCCCGTTCGGCATCTTCGGTTACTGCATAGACCGCGCCGTCAGGCCCGACCTTGACATCCCGCACCCGGGCTTGGAGCGGCACCCATTCCTCGGTTTCGACCTGATCTTTGTCGTTGAGGTGCAGGACAACAATGGATTGCGCCACCAGCCCACCAACCAGAAACGCACCCTGCCATTGCGGGAATTCATCCCCCTCGTAATAGGCCATGCCTGATGGGGCGATCACCGGATCCCAATAATAGACCGGCTGGGTGGTTTCAGCGTCTTGGGTGATGCCCTCACCGATCGGCTTGCCACTATAGTCGATCCCGTAGGTGACTTCAGGCCAGCCATAATTGGTGCCAGGCTCGGGACGATTGAGTTCGTCACCGCCCTTGGGCCCATGTTCCACTGCCCATAAACGGCCTTGCCCGTCCAGCGCCGCCGACTGCATGTTGCGGTGCCCAAGGCTCCAAATCTCGGGCAGGGCGCCCTCCACATCCACAAAAGGATTGTCGGGAAGCGGATCGCCATTCTGGTCGATGCGGAAGATCTTGCCCAAGCCAGAGCCTAGATCCTGTGCCTGCACCCGCGGCTCCACGTCGGAACGCTCGCCTACGGTAACAAACAAGGATCCATCGGTGCCGAACACGAGGCGAGAGCCGAAGTGCTTGGTGCCGTCATAGGTGGGCATTTGCTGGAAGATCACCTCCATATCCTCGAGGCTGGCGCCGCCATCATCGTTCATCACCAGTCGGGCTTTGGCCACGGATGTGCCATTGCCGCCCTCGCGCGGTTCGGAGAACGAAAAGAAAATCAGGCCTGAGCTCTCGAAGTCCGGCGCCAGCGCCACGTCGAGCAGCCCCCCCTGTCCTTCGCTGTCGACAGCGGGAACACCCTCGACCGGCGCGCTCACTTTGCCATCTTCGCTGATGATGTGCAGCGCCCCGGCTTTGGCCGTCACCAACATGCGGTTGTCCGGAAGAAATTCCAGCGCCCAAAGTTGCGGCAGATCACTTGCCACCACTTCCGTTTCAACAGCAGCGGGGTTTTCCGGCAGTGGTGCTCGCGTCTGCTGGGCGAAGGCCGGCTCCTGATCAGGCGCATTTGGGGCTTGCGTCTGCACGGTGGGCGCTTGCGCCAATACAGGGGGCATCAGTGCCGCCGTGGAGAGTACGGTCCCGACAAGCAAAAAGGAAAGGCGAGGCATCGAGAACTCCCATTGTGATAACTGCAGGAAGGCGGTGTTTTCCGGGCGACCGGCAACGACCACCTGGTTGGAGCAATCCCCGACCTTCCTTCCCGTTGCATCAACGGGGTCAATACATTTTGACCGGTTGCAGCGGGTCCTCCATTGAACACGGCACTCGGGCGAGCGGGGTCGATCGGCTGGCAACCGGCTGGGGCAGCGTCCAAACCGTATACCCCGCGGAGAACAACCGACTGCGGCGCACTCACTGCCCCGAACGCTGCGACCCCATTTCAGCTGTCGAGGGTGAACCAGGAGGCAAAGGGCAGACATCTCGGCCGCCTGCTTGGCGCGTCCCCGGCGTGGCCACAATTTGTGCTGTTTGGTCTGCTGCCTACCAGCAGCGGCATTATTCGTGCGGCGAGCATCATCCAACAAGGGCGACCGAATGAGCGATACCAAGGCGGCACTCGACGCGGACCTGATCGCGAAGCTGCTTGGCGAACAGCACCCGGACTTGGCCGAGTTGCCGCTGGCTTTGGGGGCTCTGGGTTGGGATAACCAGATGTGGCGGCTTGGGGACGAACTCGCAGTTCGTTTGCCCTGGTCGACCCAAGATGCGGATGAGCTGCTCCTCAAGGAGTTCGCTTTCTTGCCTGCCATGGCCCCGCGTCTTCCGCTGCCGATACCTGTCCCCAAAAGACTTGGGCAACCTTCCGAGCTGTTCCCGCGCACATGGATCGTGACGACCTGGGTTCCTGGCGAGCCTGCGGACCGCGCCCCTGCGACTCTTGGCCTTCAAGCCGCAGACAGCCTTGCCGCTTTCCTGGCAGCGCTTCACCACCCCGCGCCTCCTGCTGCACCAATCGGGCGACACGGCAGAGGCGGATCCCTGGCTACATCCAGCGAAGGTGTTGCCCGGTTCCTGAAAGAGGCAACCGATCGTCGGCTGATCGCCGATCCGGATGATCTGCGGGACATCTGGGCTGACGCCGTGACCGCTCCTGCATGGACGGGCCAAGCCATGTGGCTTCATGCGGACCTACACCCGGCCAATCTGCTGACCAGAGGAGGTGATTTTTGCGGCGTCGTTGACTTTGGCGACATGTGTGCAGGCGATCCTGCCTGCGACCTGGGTGCCGCGTGGCTGCTGCTGCCTGATGGCGCGATCAATCGCTTCTGGGACAGCTATCGCCCGGCGATTGACGCAGCTACCCTGCGCCGTGCCCGCGGTTGGGCACTCGGCAAGGCGCTCGTGTGCCTGATTATCGGCGATGATGGTGTTCACGGTCGGCCCGGTGGGAAGGCGACCTGGGGCCCACCAGCACAAGCTGCCATCCGGCGCCTCGTCAGCTCCTGGCGATGGGCTAAATCCCACGATCAGTAAGCAAGTTTATATAGCCCGGCGGCCAGCACCTGGATGCCCGCGACAATGTCGGCGATGGTTGAAAACTCCTCAGGCGTGTGGCTGCGCCCTTTTTCGGAGCGCACAAAGATCATTACGGTTTTGGCGATCTTGGCCATTTGCTGGGTGTCGTGGCCGGCGCCGCTCGCCATGGTGAGGGTGGGCACGCCCTGATCCGCCGCTGCCTGGCGGAAGGTGGCCACAAGGCCTGGGTCGCTGAGGCAAGGCGCCTTTTCGGTGCCGATATCCCATTCGATCTCGAGCCCGCGCCGTGCGGCTACTTCCAGCATCAATTGCTCATGGAGGCGGTAAAGCTCCTCGCCTTTGGCGGGGTGGGGGTGGCGCACATCGATGGTGAAGCGGATTTCACGCGGCACCACGGCGGCGCCATTGGGATTGACCTCCACTCGGCCGATCGTGGTCACGGCAGGGCGTCCGAGCCGGTGGGCGGTGTTGATCACGCCACTGCCGATTTCAAGGAAACCGGCCATGGGATCACGGCGCAGATCCATGGGGAAGGCGCCGGCATGGTTCTGCTCGCCCCGCAACGTCACCCGGTAGTGCCGCAGGCCGGTGATGGCATCAACGATGGCCACCGGCAGGTCGGCATGTTCGAGGATCGGGCCCTGCTCGATATGGAGTTCGACAAAGCTCTCGATATCGTCCCGCTGCGCCGTGGCGATCCGGCTGGGATCAAGGCCCACTGCGAGCATGGCATTGGCGATGCTCATGCCTTCGAAGTCATGGGTGTTGTCGGCATCGCCCTGCTGGATGGCGCCGGTGATGGCGCGCGAACCCCAGAAATTGGCGGTGGGAAAGCGGCTGCCTTCCTCTTCGCATAACGAAACGGCTTCCAGTGTCCGCTTGGGCTGGCCGTATTGTGCCTTGAGCGCCCGCAGGGCAATGAGGGCGCTCAGGGCTCCCAGCGTGCCGTCATAGCGCCCGCCCGGGCACTGGGTGTCGATGTGCGAGCCCGAAACAATGGATGGGCCGCCCTGGCTGCCCTCGAGCTTGCCCCAGACATTTCCCACCGCGTCGCGGCTGACACTGAGGCCCGCTTCGGCGGCCCAGCGGGCAAAGAGGTCATTGGCCGCCACCCATTCGGGCGAATACACCGTTCGCCACACGCCGGTGCCGCTATGGGCGCCAATGGCACCCATTTCCATGATCATGGCTTCAACCAGCGCGGGGTCGATGGTGACGGGGGTCAAGACAAACGCTCCTGGCGGCCGCGAACAAGTTGAGACAGGCAAACCGCCACGACCAGCGCGCCGCCATAAAACAGATCCTGCACGAAGGTGCTGATGCCCAGGATCGACAGGCCCGTGATGCCGGTCACAAGGAAATAGACGGCGATCACCGAGCCGATGGGGTTGAAGCGACCGGGCGTGATGCTGGTAGCACCCAGGAATGCCGCGGCAAAGGCAGGCAGGAGGTAAGTGAGGCCCGAATTGGGGTCAGCCGCGCCCAGCGAGCCGACAAACAGCACGCCGGCCAGGCCGCCCAGAGCTCCCGAAACCAGGAAAGTGACCGCGCGAACCTGGTCGACGCGAATGCCCGAGAGCCGGGCGACTTCACGCCCGCGGCCCACAAACAGCAGGCGCTGACCGGCGGCGGTGAAGGTGAAGATATACCAGATGATCGCCGCAACGATCAGCGCGTAATAGAAGGCCATGGGAATGCCGAACAAGCGGGTGACAATAACCGCATTGGTGATGGCAAAATCGATGCCGCTGATCGTGTTGGAGTTCGAGATCCACAGCGTGATGCCGTGGAGGAACGTGCCCATGCCCAGGGTCACGATCAGCGAGTTGATGCGGAAATAAAGGACGAGAAAGGCGTTCACCGCCCCGATCACGAGACCGGTGGCTACCGCCGCCAGCACTGCCGCCACGATGGGCCAGTCGAAGTAAACATTGAGGACCGCGATCACCATGGCACTGAGCGTCAGATTGCCCGCGATGGAAAGATCGTAGTCGCCGGCCGTCAACGGCACGATCAGGCCCAGCGTCATGACGACGAGGACCGCTTGCGAGCCGAAGATGGTGGAGAAATTAGCCCAGCTGAAAAAGGTCGTCGGCCGCAATAGGCTAAAGACGATGATCACCGCCACCCAGGCCAGAACGAGGCCATAGCGCTCGCCCCACACTACCCAGTTCCTGTTCCGGGTTGTGCCTTGAGCCGCATTGATTTGGGTCATGACAGCTTGGCTCCAGTGTCTTCGGTAAAGTAACAGCTTTCGGCAATGGCCGATTTGGAGATGGCGGCGCCTTCGAGTTCCGCCACCTGGCGGCCTCGGCCCAGCACGACCACCCGATTGCAGATCGCGGCCAATTGCTCATGATCCGAGCTGGCGCAGATGATCGCTGCACCAGCGTCAGCCATGCGGCGGATTTCGCCGAACACCTGTTCGCGCGCCCCGATATCGACGCCCTGCGTCGGCTCGTCCAGCAGCACCAGCTTGGGCTGCAGCTGGAACCACTTGGCCAGCACCACCTTCTGCTGGTTGCCGCCCGACAGGGCGCTCATCAGCGCCTCGGGATCGGCCGGGCGCACGTCAAAGGCGGCGTTGAGGCGCGCCGCTTCAGCGCGCATGGCGCTGCGCGAGAGCAGCCAGCCGCCCCCAAAGCGTCGCAGGATGGGCAGGGTGGCATTGTCGGTGACGCTGAGCGTGGGCACCACGCCGGCAGTCAGCCGGTCACCGGGAATAAAGGCTGTGCCATTGCGCACTGACTGATGCGGCGTGGCTTGGCTCAAGTCGCTCTCGGTGCCCTCAAGCGTCAGGAATCCCGCGTCCGCCTGGGTGGCGCCAAAGCACAGGCTGACCACATCGTCATAGCCTGACCCGATCAACCCGGTGATCCCCACCACTTCTCCGCCCCGCACGCGCAAGGAGAAATCCTCGACCGCGCCGCCTCGCAGGCCCGCAATGATCGCGACTTCGGAACCAAACTCACGCTCAGGCGGGCGCATAGTGGCCAGATCAACCGAGCGGCCGATGATGAGTTCAACGATCTCGGCCTTGCTGGCCGACTTGGTGATGAGGGAGCCGGCCAGCTGCCCATCGCGCAGCACGCTGATGCGATCGGTGATCTCGCTGACCTCGTCGATATCGTGCGAAACAAAGATCACGCTCGCGCCTTGCGCCACGATGGCGCGCACCAGGTCAAACAGCTTGCCGACATCCTTGGCGGGCAGGAAAGGCGTCGGCTCGTCAAGGATCAAGAGCTTGGTGAGCGTGCCCTTGGCTTGCTCGAGCTGATCAAAGGCGCGCACGATGGCGAGCAGCGCCCGCTCAACCGAACTGAGGCTCTCCACCTCGGCATAAGGGTCGAGGGCGAGGCCGAAGCGCGCGAACAATTCCTTGGCCCGACGGGCCTGAGCGCTCCAGTTGATGCGCCAGCGTGGCTCTGTGGCGTGCTCCCCGATCAGCAGATTTTCCAGCACGGACATGGAGGCGATGAGGCCCAGATGCTGATGCACAAAGGCAATGCCGAGCTTGCGAAATTCGCCCGGCGGCAAGGGAAGGGGCACCTCCTGGCCACCCACCAACAGGCGCCCGCCCTGGTCAGGGGTGTGAAAGCCCGCCAGGATCTTGATGAAGGTCGATTTGCCCGAGCCGTTCTGGCCCAACAGCCCGTGCACTTCGCCGGGCGCGATTTCAAGCGTCACGTCGGACAACACGCGCGTCGTGCCGAAATGCTTGGACAGGGCCTCAACCCGCAGCGCGCTGGCCGGGCCGCCCTGGGGCGAGCCGGCGGGGGCAGTAAGAGGAAGCGTCAAAGCTGCCAGAGCTCCTTGTAGCCTTGCACATAGGCGTCGCCATAGCCCTTGGAGACTTCGGCGGGTGTTCCGGCGCTGGCGGCATTGTTGGCGTCAAAGATCACCAGCGGGATCTTAGGGTCCGTAACGGGATCGAGGCCGCAAACAAGGCGCATCTGGGCGTCGAGCATGCCATAGGCGATCCAGTCGAGGTTCTCGCCAATATCCATCTCGACCTGGCCGTTCTGGATCATGTCGAGCACGAAAGGCGTGCCGTTGAAGGTCGCGATCTTCACCCGGTCGGTGGCGCCGGTGATGGTCAGGGCCGGTACCACGAACTGGTTCATGCCGTCATAGATGGGCAGGATATAGTTGATGGTCGGGTCGGCGATGATCGCAGACTGCACATTGGACTGGATCTTGCTGGCCCAATCGGGGATCGACACATTCACCGTTGTGAATTTGCTCTCGGGATGGGCAGCAAAGACCTCCTCGATGCCCGCCATCATGGACTCGGTGGACAGCACTTCATTGGTGATCAGCACCAGTGCATTGGCCTTGCCCTGGGTCTTGGTGATGGCCCATTCAGCCAGCAGCTTGCCGGCCTGCTTGTAGTCGATCGGGATGGAGGCAGTGAGCCCGCCGGGCACTTCCTGCTCGAAGCCCGTGAGGTGGGATGCGGTGACGATGGCGCCAGCATCGCGGGCCGCCTTGATCTGCGTCGTTAGCACGCGAGGATCGGCCCCGGCCAGGAGATCGATGAGGTCGAACTGGTTGGTGACCCCATATTCGATGCCCTGCACCCACTGGGTCGGCTGGCCCTGGTTTTCCCAGATCTGGTATTCAAAGCCGATTTCCTTGGCGATTTCGCCCATGGCTTCGGCAATGGTGGCAACGAAGGGAACGGCGCTCGAAGCGGGCACCGACAGGATGCTCTTTTCGGCCATGCAGGCCTTGGCGTCGAAAGGCTCGCCGGGCGCGGTGAACGTGGGAACACCGGTATATTTGTCCAGGTCCGCCTGCGCTGCTGCCAGGGCGTCCTGCGCCTGCGTCGCTCCCGCCGAAAGCAAGCCAAGCGCCAGCGTGGCCGCCACCAATCTCGTTGTTGTTGCCATGATCCTCACGTCCCCTTCTCCAAGACGCCCGCAACATGTCGCCACGGGTATACATAGTCCACGATTGACAACCGCTTTCGCGGCGCTCGTCAACTGCGTTTCCGGCGTTTTTGGTTCGATTGCCGCTGAAAATTAGCAGCTCGCCCAAGTGTTGCGCCCGCTGAACAACAATGCGGCACCGAATGCCTTCGCAGCGAGCAAAGTTGTGCGTGTTCTGCCAGGCGCCAGTGCTGTCTTCCCGAGAGTTGAGCGGCTTCTGATCAGCGGTGCAAAATCAACCAAGAGATTATGGACTATGCATCCACAGTACCGTAACGCTAAGGACGAATAGCCTTCCGGAGAATATGATGAAAACGATCGGCGTCGATGTCGGCGGCACCTTTACCGACCTGGTTTATTGCGACATGACCAGCGGAGACATCGCCATCCACAAGGTCTCCACCACGCCTGACGACCCCTCGCGCGGCGTGATGACGGGGATTACCGAGCTTTGTGCGGCGAACAATGTCGAGCCTTCCAGTATCGACTATGTGTTCCATGGCACCACTACCGCCACCAATTCGGTGCTGGAAAACAAGGGCGCCAAGGCCGGCCTCATCACCAATGAAGGCTTTCGCGACATCATCCATATCGGGCGCCACCAGCGCGTGGAGCATTATTCCATTATCCAGGAACTGCCCTGGCAGCACCGCCCGCTGGTGCGCCGGCAGCATCGCAAGACCGTCGGTGGGCGCCTGGTGCCCCCGACCGGCGCCGAGCTGGAGCCGCTGGATCGTGAGGGCGTGCGTCGTGCGGCCCAGGAGCTAAAGGCGGAGGGCGTCGAATCGGTCGCGATCTGCTTCCTGTTTTCCTATCTCAATCCCGCCCATGAGCTGGAAGCCAAGGCCATCGTCGAAGAGGTGATGCCCGGGGCGTTTGTCACCACCTCGTCGTTCATCTCCCCCCAGTTCCGCGAGTTCGAGCGCTTCACCACCGCTGCGCTCGCCGCCTTTATCGGCCCCAAGGTCGACCGCTATATCGACAATCTCGACAAGGCGCTGCGCGCCATCGGTGTGCAGGGAGATCTGCGCATCATGGCTTCCAATGGCGGGGTCGCCACCCCCAAGATGGTGGTGGAAAAACCAACCCTGACCCTGCTGTCCGGCCTTGCCGCCGGTGTGCTGGGGGGCAAGTGGATCGGTGATCTCACCAGCCATGATCGCCTGATCACCTTCGATATCGGTGGCACCAGCGCCGACATCGGCATCATCGTCGATGGGGTGTTCTCGGAAACCGATGCGCGCTCCACCTCCATTGCCGGTTTTCCGCTGCTGACCCCGATGATCGACATCCACACCATTGGTGCGGGTGGTGGCTCCATCGCCCATATCGATCGGGGCGGCGCCTTCCGTGTCGGTCCGCAATCGGCTGGCGCCGTGCCGGGTCCCGCAGCCTATGGACGGGGCGGCACCGAGCCCACCGTGACCGACGCCAATCTGGTGCTGGGTCGCCTTGCCGCGCAGGATTTCCTTGGCGGCGGCATGACGCTCGACGAAGCCGCCTCCCGCAAAGTGGTGGGCGAGCTTTCCGAACGCCTGGGCATGTCGATCAACGAGACGGCCGAGGGCATCCTCACCATCATCAATTCCAACATGGCCAATGCCATCCGCTCGCGCACCGTGCAAAAGGGCATCGACCCCCGCAGCTTCGCGCTGGTCGCCTTTGGCGGCGCCGGCCCGCTGCATGGCGTGGAAGTGGCGCGCATGCTCGACATCCCCGAAGTGATCGTGCCGCCATTCCCCGGCATTACCTCGGCCATGGGCCTGCTGACGACCGACCTCAAATATGACCTGACGCGCACGCAGTTCCAGGTCTCGGGCGCGGTCGATCTCGAGCGCATCAACAGCGATATCTCCGCCATGGAAGCCGAGCTCTCGGCACAGTTCGTCGCCGACAAGATCACCAGCCAAGACGTGTCGTTCCAGCGGATTGGTGACCTGCGCTATGTGGGGCAGGGCTATGAACTCAAGATCGCCTTCCCAGGTGGCGCCATCACCGAAGCAGGGCTCAACGAGACCTTTGAAGCCTTCCACCGTGCCCATGCGGCAGAATATGGGCACGCTTTCAAGGCGAGCCCCATCGAGATCGTCAATCTGCGGGTGAGCGGCATTGGCCGCATGCCCAAGATCGACAAGCTGCGCGCCCCCGCGAGCGGCAGCCTTGAGGAAGCGCTGGTGCGCACTGTGCCAAGCGTTTTCCGTGTTGGAGGCGAGCTCAAGACCTTTGACACGCCAGTTTATCGGCGCACCGCCTTGCCGGTCGGCCAGGCTTTCGAAGGTCCCGCCATTATCCTGCAAAAAGATTCCACCACCGTCATGCCGCCCGCGACCAGCGCCGTTGTGGAGGCTTCAGGCAGCATCATCATCACCCTGGGAGAGGCCAAATGAGCCAGAACCTCACCGAAACTCTCGTGGCCGCACCCACCCGCGTTGATCCCGTCACCGGCGCCGTGATTCAGGGCGCGCTCGAGAACATCGCCATCGAAATGGGTCACAAGCTCATGCGCATGAGCTATTCCTCCATTATCCGCGAGAGTGAAGATTTCGGCACCGCCCTGACCGACGCCACCGGCCGGCAGATGTGCGAATGCAAGATGTCGACCCCCCTGCAGTCTGGGCCGATTCCCGGCTATGTGCGCGGCATCCTCAAGCAGATGGAAGCACGCGGGGACACGCTGCGCCCGGGCGACGTCATCATGCACAACGATCCCTATGGCGGCGCCAGCCACGGCCCCGATGTGGGCTTTGCTGTCCCGGTGTTTCTGGGCGAACAGCTGATCGGTTTTTCGGTCACCACAGCGCACCATCTCGATATCGGCGCACTAACGCCGGGCAGCACCGGCATTGTGGATGCCGTCGATACTTATGCCGAGGGCCTGCAGTTCAAGGCCATCAAGGTGGTGGATGCCGGTAAGCGCAATGAAGCTGTCTGGTCGATCCTGCGCGACAATATCCGTGCTTCCGCCCTCGTTGTCGGGGACATGGAAGCCCAGGTGCAAACCGCGCAGATCGGCGCCGAACGGTTCCTCGACCTCGTCAACAAATATAGCCTCAAGACCGTCATGGACGCCTTTGAGGACCTGCTCGATTATTCCGAGCGGCTGATGCGCTCGGCCATCGCCGCGCTGCCGGATGGGGACTATTCCGCCAAAACCTTCATCGATGGCTTCCTTGACGACGCCGATCCCTCGCGCAAGGACCTGCCCATAGCCGTGACCCTCAAGGTGCGGGGCGACAGCATCACCGTTGATCTCACCGGTACCGCACCGCAACTACCCGACAAGCCCATCAACATGCCGCTGGTCGGAACGGTGGATATTTCCATCTGGCTGACGCTCCGCTCCATCCTTCTGGACAGCGTCACCTATGGCAGCATTCCCCAGAACGAGGGCCTCACCCGCCCCATCACCATTGTCGCCCCTCGCGGCACCCTCGCCAATCCGATTTTCCCAGCTCCGGTGATTGCCCGTTTTTGCCCCGGCAATGCCTTGGCCGACACCGTGATGAAGGCGCTGGCCCAAGCCGTGCCCCAACAGGTATCGGCCGGCATTGGCAATCTGCGCGTGGTCGCCTTTTCGGGCATGGAAGACGGCAAGCAGTGGGTTCATATGGAGATTTTGGAAGGCAGCTACGGCGGCCGCTACGGCTCGGATGGCATGGACGCGGTGGATACGCTCTTTGCCAATACCCGCAACAATCCGATTGAAGATATCGAGTCGCATCTGCCGATCCGGGTTGATCGCTATGAGCTGCGCAACGACGCCACCGCTGCCGGCCGCACCCGTGGCGGCATTGGCACGGTGCGCGAGTTCACCTTCCTCGCCGATGGCGCCTTTTCGGTGGAAGGGGATGGCCACAAATACCGGCCCTGGGGCTATGAGGGCGGCGAGGACGGCTATACCGCTTCGCTCAAGCTGATCCACCAGGCGGGCGGCGAAACCGACCTCGTTTCCAAGGTGCCCTATCACAAGATCAAGGCCGGCGATCACCTGATCTCGCGCGGCCCCAGCGGCGGTGGTTACGGCAATCCCTTTGAGCGTGATCCGCAGGCCGTGTTGTTCGACGTGTTGGAAGGGCTGGTTTCTGCCGAGGCCGCCGAACAGCATTACGGCGTCGCCATCTCCGGCAATGCGGTGGATGGGGCGCGCACAGCGCAGCTGCGCTCGGCCTAGAGCCCAAGCGTTCCCGACCCGGGGCCAGCATTCGTGCCGGCCTCGGAATCTGAGGCGGCAGTTCGGCACCAGGCCGGCTGTTGCCTCTTTTTTATGCCTCCAGAAACTCCCGCCAGCGGCGCACCAGATAGGTGTGCTCGTCCATAAAGGCGTTCCAGACCCGCACCCGCGCCATGCGTTCAAGATACGAGCCGCCTTCCCGGAGGTCGCCGGGTGCGATGCTAGGCTCTCCCGCCGGATTGGTCAGCACGGTCTCGGCCGGCTTGCCGGCATACCAGTAATCCCATTCCGGCCCGCTCAGATGGGGTCGCACCAGATCGGGCAGCACGAAGTAATAGCCCTGGCGGGTGGTGATGGCGCCGCCTTTGCCGTTCATCCACCAGTTGAGATAGGCATAGGCCGCTTCCAGCTGCTCGCCTTGCGCGGCTGCCGAAATGCACAGATCCACATGCCAGCCGCGAAAGCCCTCCTGCGGCACGGCCGAAACCACCGGCACGCCCTGGCTGCGCAGGGTGGCAAGGGCCGGTGAGAACATCGATTGCAGCACGGCCCCGCGGTGCATGGACCGGGCCGCCTCGTAGTGGTTGTTCCAGATAGTTTTGAAGTGACCCAGTTTCTTTTTGCGCAGCAGGATGTCCGCGACGATGTCGATCTCCTCGATGGAGAGATTGCCGACATCGGCAAAGCTCATCCCCTCGGAAGCCTCCACGGCAAGGGCTGCCTCGATCATGCCCAGCACGGGTTCGCTCATGATCGCGACCCGGCCATGCAGACGCTTGTCGAGCATCCAGCCCCAGCTATGGGGCGTGCCTTCTGGCCATTCCTTGAGGGCGGCCGGCAAAAAGGCAAAGGAATCGACGCCATGCTGCAGCGGCAGCATCACGATCTGGTCGGTGGGGGCAGGGCCGATGGCGCCCGATGGCTGCACAAAGAGCTGGTTGAACACTGACCCCAGGGCGCGGGCGTCGCTGCGGCGCGCCACCGCCTGGCTCTTGATCAGCTGACCATTGCGTATGCGCTTAAGGTCAATGGCCTGAATGGCGCGGGCCGTCCAGATCAGATCAACCGTGTGCCACTGGTGGTACACATCGAAGCTCTCAGGGGTAGTCACCACCCGCTGCAAACCCTTGACGCTGTCGATCAGCTCGAATTCCAGGTCGAAGGGCAGATCGCTCGCCGCTTGTTCCAGCACCGCGCGGGGGAGAACTTCGCTGCGGGCAATGATGCGGAGCTTGGGTCGTTGGGGCACGCAGGAACTCTTTAGTGAATGCGGGTGAGATAGGGCGCGATCGCGGCGGCATCAAACACCGAAAGCACTTTAAGCCGGGCCCGGGCTCGCGCATGGTCCGCATCGAGATGGTGACGCAGCGCCATGGCAGCGCCAGCGCCGTCGCCGAGCAGCAGATGATCGAACACCAGCGCGTGCTCGCGCAAAAGATTGGTTTCCTCGTGCAGCCCGATATAGGTCTCGAACAGGCGATTGATAACAAGCGACAGCTGCGACAGCTGCACCGCTCGCGCCAGCTGCTTGTTCCGGCCGGCCCGCAGCGCTTCCACATGCAGGTCCGCTTCGAGCTTGTCGAGCACGGCCTGGGTGAGGGGCACCGATCCCTCCAGCACCGCTGCGATATCGGCACGCGCTTTGCTCAGCATGCCGCTATCCAGATGCGGCTGCGCGGCGGCAATTGCCCCGGGCTCCAGCAGCCGGCGCACTTCATGGGCATCATCGAGCATGCGGGCGCTGAACGGGCCGGCAATCCAGTGGGAACTGCGGTCCTTGTCAATCAGCCCTCGTGCATCGAGACGCGAAAGTACGTCACGCACTACGGTGCGACTGACATCGAAATAGTCCCCGATCCCAGCCTCCGAAATCTGGAAAGTGCCGAAGGGAATGCAGTTCATGATGTCGGTTTCGACGGCCGCAAAGATGCGCTCCCAACTGGCTTGCCCCAGATTGCTCCCAAGTTCGGCTGGCAGGTCCAGCGCCAGGCCGTGTAGATTGGTGCGCGTCGTGCTTTCTCCAGCACCCCCGGCGCCGACCACATAGCCTTGCGAACTCAGCGGGGTGATCACCCCTTCAGCCGCCAACAGGTCCAAGGCCCGCTTTACGGGCGGGCGGCTCACGCCCAGCCGGTCGGCCACTGCCGAAACCAGCAGCCGGGTCCCAGCGGGTAACTTGCCCGTCCGGATATTGGCGTGAAGTGCCTCCCGAACGATCTGGTAATAAGGTTTGTTGTCGGCAGGTTGTGCTTTAGCCATCACTTCGAAACTGCACGACTAGGGCGGGCAAAAAGGGGACGTGTATCTCGCAAGGCAACCCTACCGACACTGGTCCCGTTCGGAAATCGCTTCCGTTGGGACTGGGCTCGTTTTAGCACAGCATTGAAGACAGGGGGGCGGCTTGCATGAAACCTGATCTCGTTCAGCGCCCTTCAGCGCGGCTCCTGGTTGTCGATCCCAGCGGTTGCGTGCTGTTGTTTCGCTTCGTGCACGGTTCGGGCGCGCTGGCCGGGCGAACTTTTTGGGCGACGCCGGGCGGCGCAGTGGACGAGGGCGAGAGCTTCGAACAGTCCGCCCGGCGCGAACTCGAGGAAGAAACTGGCCTGATCCTGGAGGTAGGGCAGGAGGTGGGCCAGCGCAGAACCACATTCCCCCTGGCCTCGGGCCAGATGGTGCAAGCCGATGAGCGATACTTTCTGGTTCGGGCGCCGAGCCAGGACATCTCGCGGCAAGGTTGGACCGATCTCGAGCGCGAAGTGATGGCGGAGCATCGCTGGTGGAGCCACAAGGAGCTTGCCACGACGAGCGAGCAGGTGTTTCCCGAAGACCTCCTCGACTATCTCCGGGCTGCCGGCGTTGCTTGAGCCGGCCCTGGCACCAGCAAGAAATCCAACGATCAGCCGATGGAATAATGAATTGGCTTGAAGCTGCCGCCATTGCTGGCCGGCGCCGAGCATGCTGTGAGCCCGATGATCAGGTCCATCCGAGCCTGGAAGCGGATGAAGTCTCCCGCTTTGCTCAGTGGCGGCAGCACTTTGAATTTGCCCGTTACCCCATCCACCGGCACGTTCATGAAGCAATTAAAGGCCACGGGAATAGCGTCTTCGGCGATGCCATAGGGCATCAACGCGTGGTGCAGATTGCCATGGCAGCCCTGGTGAGGTGGCTCATTGTCGTAACACAGGCGAAAGGTTGCTTCGCTGCATGGGGTCAGCAGGAAATCGTGCCGGCCGACCGTGTCCTCGATGATGTCGAGCATCACGTTGGAACGGTTCGAATACAGCAGATTGCCGGTGGTGAGATAGATGCTCTCGGCATAATCCAGGGTGCGGCCCGAGGAGATCATCTCGGCAGTATCGGCCCGTGAAATCGCCAACAGGTCCGCGACCTGGCCACCCAGCGGATCGATAACGGTCAGGATCTGCCCCGCGCTGAGCTCGAAGGCCGTACCTGAGCGTGGCGCAATTTCGTTGATGCCGAGGTCCATCAGGAATGCTCCGTTTCGCCTAAAGGGTCGGCCGCGGCTGGAATTTCCTCGCGATGATAAGGACAGCTCCAGCCATCGGGCACTTTGCGGCCGCTATATTGCCTGGCTTCGGAAACGGTGCCGTGGCGAGCCAGCATTGGGTTGATGCTGCCCGCAAGTTCCAGATCACGCTCCAGGATCGAGCCGCGCAGCTTCTCGTAGCGGTTCTGCGCGCGCAAGGCTTCGAACTGATCATGCAGGTTAAAGATCATGGTCGGATAAGCAAAGCGGCGGGCCGGGCGGCTCGCCCCGGGATGCAGGCCCACCACAAAGAACCCTTGGCCGCCGAAACTCAGCGAAAAATGCGGATCATCGGGATCTGCACTGACGCGTGGGTCCGATGTTTGTCCGCGCCAGCTATCCTTTGCGGTCAGCGACTGGATGCGCTCCCACATGTGCCGCTCGAACCGCGCTTCATCAAGGTCATCAGGGCCCTCGAAGATCACCGCAAAGCTCGTAAACAGCGTGGGATATTCTTGATAGCCCCAGGCGAACCGCATGAGCTGGTCCTGGATCTCGACATCGTTCCAGGCGCTGTCGATGCTGCGAGCCACATAAGTGGTCAACTGGTCTTTTCCCAAGGCGGACTTGGCGCCAACGCAGGGAAAGGATGGATCCCGGATAAATTCTTCCAAGGCACGTTCAGAGTCGAAAAGCATGAGCCCACGGCATTTGATGCAACTATGCAGCTAAGGCTTGTGCCGCGATCGCGTTCCATCACAAGCCAGAACGCCACCAAACTCGTGCGAAGGGAAACACTTGAACACCGGCAGCGACGACCCTTCGCCGAAGTGGCCGGTCGGCAGCCGACCTCCATTCGGCCATCGGTCTTGCGCTGGATAGGGGGTAGGGCGGTCATCGCCAGAACACCCACCGACTATGCCGCGTCTGCCGCAAGTGTCCGCTTCTGTACGATAGCTGAGATTTCACCGTCATGCTGTGTTCCCCATTCGCACAGCGGCGCCAGAACACGAGCCAAGCTCTGGCCAAACTCGGTCAGTTCGTATTCGACATGCGGGGGGACCGTCCGGAAATCAATGCGGCGAATAATGCCGTCATTGGTCAGCTCCTTGAGATGCTGGATCAGCATCTTCTCGCTCACATTGGTGACAAGGCCGCGCAACTGTCCTGTGCGCTTCGGGCCACTAACTAGATGGAACAGGATAAGCGGCTTCCACTTGCCGCCCAGAATTTCCAGCACCGCTTCCAGGCCGCATCTGAACTTGGTTTGGGTCATCTCTTCCCCGCCCACCCATACTTACTAAAAGGTCGGTACTTGTCTCTAGGTGCGCACGGTTATAGCTAGGTTGGGCAATGATGTCGACGGGCATCGTCCTCCTCCAGAAGCCCGATCCGCGGTTGGCGCTTCGCCTTGCCCCATGAGCGAACATGACCGAGTCAAACCCTGTCCTTTTGCGCCCAATCCGTTTGGGCGATCTCGAACTCCCCAACCGCATTGTGATGGCGCCAATGACCCGTGCGCGGACCAACAATCCTGAACTGGTCCCCAATGCGCTTCAAGCCCAGTACTACGCCCAGCGCGCTTCGGCGGGCCTCATTCTGACCGAGGGGACCTGGCCCAGCCGCGATGGGGTGGGCTTCATAAATGTACCCGGACTTTACACGCACCAGCAGGCCGAAGGCTGGCGTCGCGTCACCGATGCCGTTCATGAAGCGGGCGGGCGGATTTTCGTCCAGCTCGGTCATACCGGCCCTTCGTCGCACCCTGATATGCTGGACGGCGCACTGCCACTTGCCCCATCGGCGGTGAACCCTGGTGTGCAGACGTTTACCAATGCCGGCTTTCAGGAAACCGTAACGCCCAGAGCCATGGACCTCAGCGATATCGCCCGCACGGTGGACGACTTCGCCAAATCCGCTCGTTTGGCGCAGATTGCCGGTTTCGATGGAGTTGAACTCCATGGCATCAGCACCTTTCTAATCCCGGCCTTCCTCTACGAAACCCTCAATTTCAGAACGGATGACTATGGCGGCTCGGTCGAAAACCGGGCGCGGCTCCCGCTGGAAATTATCGACGCCCTGGCCGATGCCTGGGCTCCTGGTCGGGTTGGCATCAAGCTCAGCCCAGGCTTGACTGGCGTCGGCAAGTTCGTTGCGGGAGCCGAAACCCTGAAGACCTTTGAGCATCTGGTTAGCCAGTTGTCAGAGCGCAATCTGGCCTACTTGCACCTCATGAACCCGATCAGCAATCTGGCAGGCACGCCGGTGGAAGCTCTTGGAGCCGATATTGCCAAGCATTTCCGGCCCCTTTACTCCGGCCCGCTGATCGCCAATGGCGGCTATAGCTTCGAAACCGGCAATGCTTTGATCAACAATGGCTTTGCCGATGCCATTGCCTTTGGCGCTCCGTTTATCTCGAACCCGGACCTGGTCGAACGCTTCGCTACCGGGGCAAGCCTGAGCCCGAGTGATCGCGAAGCCTATTATGGCGGCGGAGCCGCTGGATATGTCGATTACCCCAGGGCTGCCGAAGCTGTCATGGCTGTGTGATCGGGCTGTTACACCCCAAGGATTGGCGGGCCTGCTGACCCGCCAATTATTAACCGTGCGGCCCGCCAGATGCGAAAGCCTACTGTTCTGGAGGTTGATCGAAATGCCCTCAAGCTTGCCCGTGCTGGCAGGGGTATTGTCCGCTTTTCCATCCACTCAGGGGCGGTAACGCAGCATATCGACCAGGGCGACCAGTGCGGGGGTCCGTTGCCGCCGCGATGGATAGTAAAGATGATAGCCCGGCGAAGGCGGGCACCAATCCTCGAGACACCGCACGAGCCGCCCGCTGCTGAGATGATCGGCCACTTGATCCTCGAAAACATAAGCCAGCCCGTATCCGGCCAAAGCGGCTGCCTCCAGAGTGTCCCCGTCGTTGACCACCAGGGTGCCGTCCACCGCGACGTCGAGGGGGCGCCCGCCTTGCGAAAAGTGCCACCTGGCGATGTTTCCAGCGCTCGCCATGCGGAAGTTGATGCAGTCGTGGCGGGCGAGATCCCAGGGGTCCTTGGGAACCCGATAGCGGGCGAAATACTCCGGTGTCGCCACGACCGCAGCGCGGGCGTCCGGCCCGATCGGCACTGCCACCATGTCCTGTTCAATCTGGTGGCCAAACCGGATTCCGGCATCAAAACCGCCGGCGACGATATCGGCAAAGGCGTCGTCGGCGAATATCTCCACCTTCACCCGGGGATAAGCCATCCGGAACGCCTCGAGGGCTGGCAGGACCAGGGACTTGGCGGGAAAGCGGATGGTGGTCAGGCGGATGGTGCCAGTTGGCGTATCGCTTAACCCCGCGAGCGCCTCGATCTCTGCTTCAAGCCCGGCGAGTGCCGGTCTAAGCGTGTCGAGCAAGCGCTGTCCCGCCTCGGTGGCCCGAACGCTGCGCGTTGTGCGCGCCAAAAGCCTGAAGCCAAGGCGTTGCTCAAGCTTGCTGATCGTTTGACTGAGCGTCGCTTGCGACAAGCCAAGGCGCTTGGCGCCCCGCGTAAAGCTCTGCTCTTCGGCGACAGCCTGGAAGGCAAGGAGGTCGCTCAAGTCCTGGCGTCTCATCTATCGGCCCAGCCAATGAACCCTATCAGATCTATCAGCCTAATGCAGAAGCCAATTCGGGTCTATCTCCTCGGCATCAACCTTGGAGATCAATCATGTCCCTTTCCAGCACTGCTCTTGTTACCGGAGCGTCCTCCGGCATCGGAGCTGCCTATGCGCGCCGATTAGCAGCCCGTGGGCACGACCTCATCCTTGTCGCGCGCCGCGCCGAACGGCTCGAGCAGTTGGCCGCCGAACTCATCAGCAGCTACGGCATCAGCGCACGACCACTGGTTGCCGACCTCGCCACGGATGACGGCATCACACGGGTGGCCGAAGTTCTGGCGTCCGATACGTCTATAGACATGCTGGTCAACAATGCAGGCCTGACCCACATCGGGGGCACGGCCGAGCTGTCGTCCGAGGGGATCAGCACCATGTTGTCGCTGAACGTGTCCGCGCTGACGCGTCTCACCCACGCCGCTCTGCCGGGATTCATGGCACGAAACCGAGGCACCATCATCAATATCAGCTCGGTCCTGGCATTCCAGGCTTTGCCCCTCTCCTCCATCTATGCCGGAACCAAGGCTTTCGTCTTGCTGTTCACGAGCGGACTGCAGCAGGAGCTCAAGGACACAGCCATCCAGGTGCAGGCAGTGCTGCCCGCTGGTGTCGCCACCGAGATTTACGATGGCTCGATCATGCCGCTCGACCAAATCCCGGCAGAACTGATCATGAGCGCAGATACGATGGTCGACGCGGCTCTGGCCGGTCTGGATAGCGGCGAAGATGTCACCTTGCCGTCAGTGGCGGACATCGAGCTCTGGCACCAATACGCCGCAACCTCCGAAGCACTGTTCGCCGCCAGTCAAACCGGCTCCCCCGCGCCTCGTTACCGCGTTTAACAAGACCGCGGTCATCTGTCGTTCAGAACCCGTTCATCTTGCAGGCAGAATTGCGGCAAAGTGGTTCGGCACCGAGGGGGGCAGGGGGTGGTCCCGGTCTTTTTCGATGAAACCGGCAGGCAGCGGAATACTCATGTCAGCACCACATGCTGCGTCAGTTCCTCGATGGTGGTGTCGGCCTTGGCCACGTCACAAACCTTGGTGCCGTGGCTCATGATCACGAAGCGGTCACAGACCTGATAGGCGTGGTAGAGGTTGTGGGTCACGAGCACGCTCGAGACCCCTTCTGCCTTGAGCTTAAGCACCTGATGCAGGAGGGCTTCTGTTTCACGCACGGAAAGCGCCGAGGTGGGCTCATCGAGGAGAAGGACGCGTCGTTTGAAGAACACGGCGCGAGCAATTGCGACCGCCTGTTTCTGGCCGCCCGAGAGATCGCCCACCAGCTTGTCGGGACTGTCGATACCCGAAATATGCACTGCGCTTTCAAGCACCTGCATGGTAATCTCGCGCATGCGTTTGAGGTCAAGAAAACCGAAGCGGTCGGTGAGTTCTCGCCCCAGAAAGATGTTGCGTGAGATGGACAGGCAATCCACAAGAGCGGTGTTCTGGTAAATGGTTTCAATGCCCGCTTCGGCGGAGTCGCGCCGGCAGGTAAACTCGTGCCGCTGCCCCTCCACCGAGATATAGCCCGAACTCGGCTGGTGGATGCCCGAGATCATGTTGACCGTGGTCGACTTGCCAGCCCCGTTATCGCCAAGCAGGCCCACAACCTCACTATGCCCGACTTCAAAGCTGAGATCGGTCAGCGCCTTGAGGGGTCCAAAGGACTTGTTGATATTGTGCAGGGCCAACAGGCTCATATGGAAGCTCCCCGGCGATCGAGCCCATGGTTGAAGATCGAGGCCACCACGATCAGCGTGGCGATGAACATGTCGAGATAAAAGCCAGGCGCGCGCATAAGCAGCAGCACGTCGGTAATGGTGAAGATCAGCATCACCCCGAGGAACACGCCCAGGATTGAGCCGCGCCCGCCGCGTAGGGAGAGCCCACCGATGACGCAAGCGGCGATCGCCTGCAGCTCCAGCCCGGCTCCCTGTCCCGGTTGCACGCTACCAACGCGGGTGGTCGCGAGGATACCGGCAAAAGCGGCCATGAAGCCGGCAAGGGCGAAGGCCATCAGCTTGACCCGGGCGGTGTTGACGCCGATCGCTGTTGCTGCCGAGCGATTGCCGCCTGTCGCGAACACATGATTGCCAAAACGGTGCCGGTGCAGCATGGCCCAGAACACCAGGCAGAGCCCGACAAACCAGATAAATGCGGCGTTGATGCCGAGTACTGTGCCGCCAAACATGGCCTGGAACACCGGATTGGGATCAAAGCGCACCTGCACGGCGCCGTTGATCAGCAGCACCGCGCCCCGCCAGAACAACAACCCCCCCAGGGTGACGATAAAGGATGGCAGATTGAAGCGCAGCGTCAGCGCTCCATTGCCCAACCCGATCGCAGCACCGACAAGCAGGCCGACAGGGGCGGCAAGAAAGGCGTCCACGCCTTGGCCCACCAGCACCGCCATGACCACGGCAGTTAACGTGTAGACCGAACCGATGGACAGATCGAACTCCCCGGCGATCATCAGCACGCCGGCGCCAAGCGCCAGGCAACCCAGTACGGGGACCGAGCGCATCATGATGCCCATGTTCTGCGGCGACAGGTAGCGGAAGGTGTCAGGGAACAAGAGCCCGGCGATGATGCAGGCGAGTTGCACGACAACAAACACCAGCAGGATCGCACCTGCAGGCATCGACAGCAAATCGTGCAGCCACGTCGCTGCCGTCCGCTTCGGCGCAAGGGCGCGAGCAGGGGAAAGTTCGGTCACGGTGATATCCAGTTCTGAAGGCAAGCCCCGGCCCTGTGGGCCGGGGCAGATCCCGTTAGCGATAGGTACCGATCAGTGGCTTGACGGCGCCAATGCGGCCTTGGTCCAGGAACGCGCCCTGTCCGGTGTCGACATCTGTCGGGGTCAAACCGTAGCGCTTGGCCATGGCGATCTGGGCGATGGGGTAGTAGCCCTGGAGATAGGGTTGCTGGTCCATGGTGGCGAACATCGCGCCCGTTTCCACCGCGTCTGCAATTTCGATCGCTAGATCAAAGCCGCCAAACGGCACGTCCACCCCAGCGTCGCGAATGGCGCCAGCCCCAACAGTGGAGGTGACCGAACCAGTGCCGAACACGGCCTTGATGTTTGGATTGGCGATCAGCGCCTGTGCCATGATGTTCTGAGCTTCTGCGGGGTCCAGGCCGGCACGCACTGTTTCAACAGTGATACCGTGTTCCCCCATAGCCTTTTCAATGCCGCCGCCGCGCGCCACGGCGAAGCTTGCCTCGGGAATTTCGCGTGGGTTGAAGACCGTGTCCCCTTCCTTGAGACCAAATTCCTCGATCATCCGGTTGCCCAGTTCGTAGCCGGAGGCGAACTCATCCATGCCAACATAGGCCTGCCGGCAATTGCCATCGCGGCCTTCCAGGTCGTCATTATTAAAGCCGATCACCACGATGCCGGCTTCGACTGCCGCGCAAATGCTGTCGTCGAATGCATCCGAACTGGAGATGGACACGGCGATCCCATCCACGCCCGTGGCCGCGGCCGTTTCGATCAGATCATTCTGGCGCACTGGGTCGTTGTTGGCATATTGCACGTCCAGATCAACATTGAACGCGGCGGCAGCGTCTTGCGCGCCTTTGACCACGGGATTGAAGAACTGCACGCTCGGATCGAGATAGATGATCATGGTCGCCTTAACCGGCTCCTGATCCTGCGCCATCGCTCCTCCTAGGCTGGCGAACAGGGCGCAGCCTCCCAGCAAGGCGCACTTAAACTTAGTCAGTTTCATGGATTAGTCCTCCCTTTGAATTGCCCCGGGTCCTCCTCAGGTCCGGGTCGAACGGCGTGTTCCGATCCGGAGCCCGCCGCCAGTTTTCGGTCGTGCAGCGCTCCTCAGTGCTCGAACCACGGTTGCCCGCGTCCAAGGGTCATATGCAGACCCTTGAACTGGGAATATTCGTCAAAGCCATAGCGGCCGAGTTCCCGGCCAGTGCCGCTCTTTTTGTAGCCACCGATCGGCAGTTCGGGTGTTCCGTCGATAACGGAGTTGATCCAGCAGCGGCCCGCCCGCAGCTTGCGCGTGGTCTGAATCGCGGTTTCAAGGTCGCGCGACCAGACGCTGGCCGACAGCCCAAAAGGGGTCCCATTAGCAAGGGCAACGGCTTCTTCGGGCGCGTCAAAACCTATGGTTGCCAGAACGGGTCCAAAGATCTCCTCTTGGGCAATGCGCATGTCCGGGCGCACCCGGTCGAACACGGTCGGGGCAAAGAAATTGCCCGACTTGGCATCGACCATGTCGCCGCCGAGCAGCAATTCGGCTCCTTCCGCCACCCCTGCCGCCACATAGCTTGAGACCTTCTCGGTATGCTGCTGGGAAACCATGGCGCCAAATCGTGTGGTTGCGCCAAGGGGATCGCCAAAGGGCAGGCGCCGCGAAATGTCGAGTAGGCGCTCCAGCAGCGCCGGGCGAATGGCATTGGCAACGATAAGGCGGCTGCCGGAAATGCAGCATTGGCCGGCATTGTGGTAGACGCCATAGGCGATCCCGTCGGCCGCAGCCTCAAGGTCCGCGTCGGCAAAGACGATCTGCGGCCCCTTGCCACCCAGTTCCAGGCCCACTCGCTTGACACTGCCCGCAGCAATGCTCGCCAACTCGGTGCCGACCCGAACCGATCCGGTAAAGGCCAGAACGTCCACTCGCGGATCTTCCGCCAGGACCTGTCCAACTTCGGGGCCGTATCCGGTTATGACGTTGAACACACCGGGGGGCAGCCCAGCTTGGAGGGCAATCTCGGCCAAACGAATTGTGGTGCCAGAGGTGAATTCGCTGGGCTTCACGACAACGGTGCAGCCCGCACCCAGCGCCCACGGAACGCGCTCGGACACGATGATGAATGGAAAATTCCACGGGGTAATAATGCCAACCACCCCAGCAGGTTCGCGCAGCACGAGTCCCAGTCGGTTTTCGCCGATTGAATTGTGGGTGTCCCCCTCAAGGCCGCGGCATTGACCAGCCGCATAGGTCCACAAATCAGCGCAGTATCCGATCTCCCCACGCGCCTGGCTCAGCGGCTTGCCCGTTTCGAGGCATTCGATCAGCGCCAACTCGTCTAGATCAGCCAAGATCCCTGCGGCCACGCGGTGCAAGATGGTTGAGCGCTCCGCTCCGCTCATGCGCGGCCAGGGACCATCGTCGAAAGCCCGACGGGCAGCGCTGATAGCCAAAGCAGCGTCTGCTGGGCCACCCGCGGGCCACACGCCTACAACTTTGCCCCGGTGGCCTGGGCTGTCCCGCTCAAAAACCCTGCCCGACTGAGCATCGCAAGGCACGCCATCGATCACCATACGATAGCTACGTTTACTCGCCAATCGCGGATCACTAAGGTTTGGCGATACAAAATTGGGCTGAAAGCGGGACTGGATGTTCATCGCCATTGCGGGTCAAACCCGCCTCTCCTCAGATGTGCCGGACGTTCATTGCGCCCTGTATGGAATTGTATGGTACCGTATGGCGGCTGCATGTGAGCTGTCAATCGGGATGAGACTTGTACGATGACCTTGGATATCCAGATGGCCGAGAGCGGCGAGAGCGCTGCCGTGACCATCGAGAAAGACCTTCGCCGCGCCATCATCGAGTTGGAGCTGCTGCCTGGCTCCCGCCTCTCCGAGCAGGAGATCGCCACCCGCTTGGGCGTGTCACGACAGCCTGTCCGCGAGGCGCTGATCCGGTTGGCTAATTCGCGGCTGATCGAGATAAGGCCCCATCGAGGCACCGTGGTTGCTCGCATCTCAGCTCAGGAAATGACCGAAGCCCTGTTCGTGCGGCAGTCCTTGGAAGTTGCTGTCGTGGCGCGAGCGGCGCAGTCCTTCGACCCTTGGCAACGCAAGCGCATCGCCAATCTGCTGGTGAAGCAGGAGGAGGCATCCAGCCGGCTCGATCACGCCGCCTTTCGCGAGCATGATGAGGCGTTCCATATTGCCGTGGCCACTGGGGCTGGCGTCGGCATGGCTTGGAGAGCCATCGCGGACATGAAAACGCATATGGATCGGGTCTGCAATTTAACCTTGCAGCGGGAAGCCGACATGCAACGCCGGGTGCGCGAGCATCAGGCGATCATGGAGGCCATCGACGCCCATGATGTGCAGCGGGCCCAGACGGCCATGGCCGAGCACTTGGGGAGCATACTGGACGATCTACCCGATCTGGAAAATCAGCACTCCAGCATGTTTATGTAAGCCTCTGCCCCTCAGCGAGGCGAAGGTTTACTTCGGCTGCGATTGGAGGCGACCGTTATTGCCGCCGGTCGTTTGCGATCTCCTGCCAAACATCATAGGCGGCTAGAACGGTCTGGGTCTGGGCTTCATGGCCCAGCTGGAAAGCATCTCCGTAGATGGTTTCATCGGGGTATTCCGTGATGAGCGTCACCGGCACTTTCAGGTCAGGGAATTCAGTGATGTTCACCGGAAAGCCGGAGTAAATGTCGAAGGTTAGTGCACCAGCATGGGCCCGATAAAGCTCGATCTGCCTCGCGTTAAGTTCGGCGAGGCCAGGAACCCCATTGAGTCGTCGGGCTACCTCGCGCGCTAGACGTTCGGATTGGGCGCGATAGCCGGGCTGGTGCCGCAGGACCAGAAAGAAGCCTTTTGGCACGGTCCACAGGGCAAAATTGCGTGGCACATATCCGGTCAGCGGCCGCGTCCACTCGTGAGCGGGATAGCCATGAAGGTTGACATGCAGGGCAGGGCCGCACAGCGCCAGCATCTGCTCGCGGACGTCCCGTTCATAAAGCGGGCCGGCCTGCCGGTATTCAAGGTCGTCGCCGAGCGCCGTGTAGCGGGCGGCGTGATGCATGTGGCGCGGCTCGACCTCGTAAAGTTCACGGGCGAGGGCATAACCATCGGGGTTCTCGAGCGGCACGACGCTGAAGTGGGCATTCTTGCGACGCGCGAGGCGTTGGGCCGCCCGCAAGGCGCCGACCACGCCGGTTGGCTCATTGGGATGTTGGCCGCCGGAAACAAGAACAGGGGCATCTGACCCGAGGTGATAGCGCCCCGATACAGTGCGCCCGCAGTAGGAGGTGCCGGTAAAAACCTCGCCGCCGACCGCTTCAAGTCCCTCATTCACATCATCAAAGGCAATCGGAGCCGTCGCGGTTTCCAAGGACTGGCGGGGTGCCGAGGGCAAAGCGTGGCTATGATGGCGCAAGGAGATATCGAGGCGCGCAGGCCCAAGCCCATAGCTGACCACCGGGACAATGCGGCCGGGCTGCAGGCCCCGGTCCCCAGACGGCCGACCAGACTTGCTATGAAAAATCTCGAGACCTGAGAAGTAAAGATCCTCATGCAGTGCTTCGGTTAGGCTGATCACCTCCTCGCCGAGGGGCAGGGGCCGGTCGGCAATCGGCAATGTCACGGCAATGCGTAGCTCGTCAAAGAATGGCTCGGTAGGGCCCCACGCATGCTCAACAATTGCTTTGATCGCTGTTGCAAACAGCGCCTCAAAGTCGGTGTCAATCCGCTCGTCCGCTACCGTTACACCCGCGCGCTCCACCCGCACCCAACCTGTGGGAGAAAGCACCTGCGCTCCCGTGTGATCCACATGGACACGGTTTGGCGCTTGTACCTCCAGGCTTGCCGAACTGCCATCCTCGTGCAGGAGAACGACGTCATAGTGAAGGTCGGCGTCAGCTCGGGGGGTGAAGCGGACCGGCACGGCCAAAAGACCGGCGAGCGGGTAAGCTTCGAGCAGGAATCGCCCAGGCTCCCCTTGAGGGTGAACAGGATAGGTTATTTCCACCGCGGTGACACCAGCCAGGTCGATCTCTTCCAGAAAGGCGTGGACCAGTGGCTTGTAGGCAGAGCGAAACCGCGCCCGAACACCGTTTGCCGCGAGCTTGAATTCCGCCGCGCGGCGCGAGGCTTCGTCGGCAAAGAGCCAAGCTTCGATGTCAGTGGCATCGGCGAAGCGGGCGGTGATCTCCTCAATGGTGGACGGGAAGGTCTGGCAAAGTGGGAAGCTCATCGGCTGGTTCTTCCAGTAGGATCGAGACGGTCGCGCAGCCAGTCACCCAGGAGGTTGAGGCCGAGCACGGTCAGGAAGATGGCAAGGCCGGGAAAGACGCTAACCCACCATGCGGTCTGCAGGTAAGTGCGGCCATCGGCCAGCATGCCGCCCCAAGAGGGCGTGGATGGATCAACGCCGAGCCCGAGAAAGGTGAGGCTTGATTCCAGTAGGATGTTGTTGGCGATGTTGAGCGTCATCAGGACGACGACGGGCCCCAGCAGATTGGGCAGCAGGTGATGACGGATCAGGTTGAACCCCGACACGCCAAAGGAGCGAGCCGACAGCACGAACTCACGCTCGCGCAGCGTCAGCACCTGGCCGCGCACGATGCGTGCATATTGCACCCATTGGGAGACGATCATGAGGATGATGATGTTGGTCAGCCCACCGCCAATGATGGCCATGAAGGTGATGGCGAGCAGAATAAAGGGCAGCGCCAGCTGGATATCGGCAAAGCGCATGACGAGGATATCCCAGATGCCGCGGTAATAGCCGGCAACAAGGCCCATGACGACCCCGATGACAACCGCGCCGGCAACCGAAACCACGCCCACAAGGAGCGATATGCGGCCCCCCCATACCACGCGGGCCAGAACGTCACGACCAAGAGGGTCGGTGCCAAAGAGATGGGCCGCGTTGGTGAAGGGCGGCGTGAGACGCGCCATCAGGTTCACGCCCGTCCCACCATCGGGAAACAGCAGGGGAGCGAAGATGACCGCTAGCGCAATGCTGCCGACAATTACGAGACCCACCAGGAGTTCGACCGAGCGAAAGGCGGAAAGCGGATGCGGCTTGAGTGCAATTTCGCTCACGGTTCTACTCCGTCCGAATGCGCGGATCGACCAGGCCATAAGCGATGTCGACCAGAAGGTTGACCAGTACGATCATCAGCGAAAGCACCACTATGACGCCTTGCAGTACCGGGTAGTCGCGCGCAGAAACCGCATCAAAGGCCAGCGTGCCCATGCCCGGCCAGTTGAACACGCGCTCCACCACGACGATGCCGCCCAGAAGGCCGCCGAATTGCAGGCCCAGATAGGTGATCAGGGGAATAGCGCTGTTTCGCAGTGCATGCTTGTAGAGCACGGCGCGTTCGGAGAGCCCTTTTGCCCGAGCGACCAGCACATATTGCTGCTGCAAGATCTCCAGCATGGAGGTGCGCACCAGGCGGACATTGGTTGCCGTCAGGATGATTGCCATGGTGAGCGCTGGCATGATGAAGCTCTGCCAACCTTCGAGGCCGCTTGGCGGCAGCCATTGGAAGGTGATGGACAACAGCAGCACCAGCATGATGGCAAGCCAGAAATTGGGAAAGGACAGCCCAACCAGCGACAACACGCGAATGAGCTGGTCGGGCCATTTGCCACGATGGGTTGCTGAAGCCACCCCCAGCGGGATCGAGACCAGGATTGAAACGACGAGGGAGGTGAGTGCCAGGGACAAGGTTGCGGGCAACGCCCGGCCAATGAGTTGACTGACGGGTGTACCGCCCATGAAAGAGCGGCCGAGATCGCCGGTGAAAATGCCGCCCAAGAAATCGAAATACTGCACCAGGAAGGGCCGATCGATGCCCAGGCCCACCCGAATGCGCTGCAGATCGGCTTCAGTGATACTGCCGGCCCCTTGGCTCAGCATCAGGGCAGGGTCGCCGGTGAGCCGAATGGCAAAGGCGACAATCAGCGTGACGGCGAAGACGACGAAGGCTGCCTGCAACAACCGCTTGATAAGGAAACCTGCCATCGCTTCACCCCGGAAGTGCATGAGCCGCCCCGCTTCGATAGCGGAGCGGCGAGTTTAAAAGGTCTCGAACTATTCGACGGTGACGTCGGTCAGGCGCAAGCGGCTATCGGGCGGGGCAACAAAATTGCCGACCCGGTCACTGACCGCGTAGATCTGGTTGACGTTGTAGAGCGGCATTTCCAGCGCTTGGTCGGCGACATATTTTGCGATCTGCTTCAGTACAGTCTCGCGTTCGGCGACATTGGTCATGCTGCGCTGGGATTCCAGTAGTGCGTCCAACTCGGGATCGTTGCCATACGGGTTCCACTTCTCGCCTTCGTGGTACATCAGATAGGCGGTGTTGTCGTAGTCGAACGTCCATGCGCCCCAGGACTGCTGCCACATCGCGCCAGTGCGACCGGCGGGAATGATGTCGTTGAGCAAGACATTGGTTTCATAGGGCTGGATGGTTGCCGTAATGCCGACTGCGGACAGATAGGCAGCCACGGCCTGCGCCACTTCATTGAAGGTGGCGTCGTTGCCGCGCACGTCGATCTGGACGGTGGCACCCGGTTCGACTCCCGCCTCGGCCAGCAGCGCCTTGGCGCCTTCCGGGTCAAACGGGATGGGCTCCAGATCGGGGTCGTTACCAAAGGTCTGAGCCGACTGGAACGACGAGATCGGGGTCGCCTGGCCCGCGAGGATCGCTTCGATGATGGTGTCGCGATCGACAGCCATCACGAGAGCACGGCGAACGCGCTCGTCGGCCGTGATGCCTTCATCGGTCTTGAAGCGCAGGGAATATACCGTGGGGCCGGGGACCGAAACGACCTTGAGGTTGGGGGCCTGTTCAATGGTGGGGATGGAGCCGACCGGAACGGAAGGCGGGATCACCATGTCGATGCGGCCGGACTGCAGTTCGGCTACAGCCGTGGAGGGCTCGGTGATGAAGCGGAACACTACGCTTTGCAGCTTGGGTGCTTCGCCCCAGAATTCGGGGAAAGCTTCCAAAGTCACCTGGTTGCGCGCCTCGTAGGAGGCCATGCGGAACGGCCCGGTGCCGACCGGCTGGGTGTTGAAGACCTCATCGCCTTTTTCGGCGATATAGTCGGGCGGCACGATCATCGCGCCATAACCGGTCAGCTTGGTGAGCAGGACCGGGTCGGGCTGCGACAGATGCAAAACCACCGTCTTCGGGTCGACCACTTCGACGCTTTCGATGGAGTTGTAGTTGGACTGCTGCGGGCCCACGGCGCCTTCTTCGCCCAGGAGGCGATCAAAGGTGAACTTGACAGCATCGGCGTCGAACGCCTCGCCATTGTGGAATTTCACGCCTTCGCGCAGCTTGAACGTGTAGGTGAGCCCGTCCTCGCTGATCTCCCATTCGGTCGCGAGCGCCGGCACAATCTCAAGCTCGGGCGTGCGTGCCACGAGGCCATCGAAAACATTGTTGGCGACGGCGGACCAGTTAACGAGGAAAGTGTCGATCGGATCCCAGCTGCCGGGATCCTGAGGGGTGGCGATGTTGAGGGTGCCCGCTCCTTGCCCTAAGGCAGTGCCGGTCACGCTGAGCGCCAGGACGCTCGACAAGAGCGCTCCCGTAAGGGCTTTGTGCCAAAGTTTCATGTTTTCTCTCCTGTTGAATCTGGGGCCGATCAGTCTTCAATCGCAACCAGGTGCCCGGGCGCGACTTCGCGGTAGCTCAGCACTGTTGGTTCCTGTCCGACGGGTCGCACGGGACTGGGAATCTCCCCTTCCATCAGGGTCCGTCCCCGATCCTTGCCCGGTTCGGCGCGCGGCACAGCGGCGAGAAGGCGGCGTGTGTAGGAGTGCATGGCATTCTCGAACACTTGCCGGCGGGAGCCGATTTCCACCACCTGGCCGAGGTAAAGCACCGCGACCCGATGTGCCATGCGCTCGACCACGGCCATGTCATGGCTAATGAACAGGTAGGCTAGGGAACGCTCTTCCTGCAGCGCCATCATCAGCTCGATAACCTGGGCCTGTACGGAGACGTCGAGAGCTGAAAGCGCCTCATCGGCAATGATCAGCTTAGGATCGCAGCTGAGTGCCCGAGCGATAGAAATACGCTGACGCTGGCCGCCCGAGAATTGGTGCGGATAGCGGCTGGCGACGCTCGGGTCGAGGTCGACCTTGACCAGAAGCTCGGCGACACGCGCCTGCAACGCTTTCTCGTCCTTGATCAGGCCATGGGTCCGGATCGGCTCGGCGATGGAGAAGCCAACGCTCTTGCGCGGATCGAGCGAAGCGAAGGGATCCTGAAAGATATACTGGATTTCCCGCTTTAGGCGCATGGCATCGGCGCCGGTCAGGTCGGCCACGGAACGGCCCTGATAAAAGATCTGTCCCGATGTGGCGGGCTGCAGGCCCTGCAGGGTGCGACCAATGGTGGATTTGCCCGAGCCGGATTCTCCCACCAGCGCAAGAGTCTCGCCCGGCCGGAGGTTGAGGCTGACATGTTCCACGGCGTGGACCCGATGCGTGACGCGGCCCAACAGCGTTTTGCCAACGTCGAATCGCACGGTGAGATCGCGGATTTCGGCGATGGCAGCGGCGGACAGTTCGGCTGTTTGGTGATCGCGATCCTCGCCGATCGTTCGGGGGATTTCACCATCCATTACCGTCAAAGCTAGGCGCCGCGGCAAGTCGCGGCCCGTCATCGCCCCTAAGCGCGGAACAGCGGCAAGAAGCGTTTTGGTATAGGGGTGCTGGGGATTGGCGAAGATTTCGGTTACAGCACCTTCTTCGACCTTCCGGCCCCGCCACATCACCACGACCCGGTCGGCGATCTCAGCGACCACGCCCATGTCGTGGGTGATGAAAACAACGGCCATGCCAAGTTCGCGCTGCAGATCGGCGAGAATGGCCAGAATTTGCGCCTGGATGGTCACGTCGAGCGCCGTGGTGGGCTCGTCGGCGATCAGCACCTTGGGTTGGCAGGCCAAGGCGATGGCGATCATGACGCGTTGCCGCATGCCCCCTGACAGCTGGTGGGGATAGCGGTCCAGCATGCTTTCGGCGTCGGCCAGGCGCACCAGCGACAGCAGGCGCACGGCTTCCGTGCGGGCCGCGCTCCGGCTGAGGCCGCGATGGAGCGTCAACACTTCGCTGATCTGATTGCCCACGGTATAAACGGGGTTCAGCGACGTCATTGGCTCCTGGAAGATCATCGCGATGTCATTGCCGCGAATGCGCCGCATATCGGCGTCGCTGGCCTGGGCGAGGTTCTGGGGGCCATTGCCGGCATCAAAGCGGATCTCGCCGCTCATGATGCGTCCATTGCCGTACTCGACCAAACGCATCACCGAAAGCGAGGTGACCGACTTGCCGGAGCCCGATTCCCCGACAATGGCGAGCGTTTCTCCAGGACTTACGCTGAAGGATAGATCATTGACGACGCGGTTGGCGCCAAAGTCGACCGAAAGGCCACTGACTTCCAGAATAGGGGAGCCGGTATTCGCCAGCATGGCGTCGTTTGTATTCATATCGTTGCGGCTGCCCGTGCTGCCTGGTCATAGGATCCCGATAAATGCCGCAGCACGCTGGCCATATGCGACAGCTCTTCCTGGGAAGGACCAGCAGAGGTGGCGCGCACCAAAAGCTCCTCCCGAATACGCGCATAGCGACCGCACAGCTCGATCCCGTTTTGAGAAATTCGCACTGTCTTTTCCTTGCCGGCCCGGCCGCCATGAACCAGGCCTGCGGCTTCGAGCTTGCGGATGGCATAGCTGGCGACATGCGTGTCGTTGATATCGAGCACGAGGCAAATATCGGCCAGTGTTTTCGGACGGTCGCCATGGCGGATGGAATGAAGGATCAGGATCTCCATAGCCGACAAACCCGGCTGACCTGCTGCGGTCATGCAGCGCACCATCCACCGCGAAAAGGCATGAAAGACCTGCGTCACCCCGAACTCCAGTTCCGAAAGCCCCGGCGATGAGCCCTCAGCCAGATGCTGGGAGGAAACAATTGGGCCAAAGGCTCTGTCGCCCTGTGCTGTCCGGGGCGGATGCGGTGTCGTCCGTGTGGACTTCGGTGAACCCGTCAAACTCGCGGTCCTTGCATGTCTGCTTGCCGGACCTGCAACATCTTATCTACGTCGTGTCAACAAAGTTGCATCTCTTTTCCGCACAAACGGCCCGTCCCCTGATTGCACTCAGCTATGTTGAGCTCATGCATGGTCAGGCTATAGTTGGGGGAGATCGAGCTCCACACAGCCCGTCCGGCTCTCGGCCTCGGGCTGCCATTCTTGATGCCGGCTTTGGGGCTAACGGCCAGGCAGTTGTGTAGCGGATCGCCCAACCCGTCCCTGTAAGCGACGTCTCGCTGGACTAGGAAGGCCTCGCAGGCCCTGGTCATCTTGCCGGAGGAATGTGCCACAGCCATAGTAAGCGGGCGAACAGATGTTTGCTCAATGGGACAACACTATAATGCGTAATTTGAAGTGCCTCGCCGTTTCTTGTCTTGCCCTTCTCGCAAGCTTGCCTGCTGCCAGTCTTGTCGCCGCCGAAGTTCGTCCGGGCGTGGAGTTTGCCGGTACGATCGAGTCCGAAGGATCGGCCCGCGCTCAGATGCAAGCGCTGATGCTTGACCTCGCTAGTTCGTGGGCCACCTGCGATACAGATCTGATGCGGGCGACCTTGGCGGAGGACGTGGACTTTTCCTATCCTACAAGCCGCGTCCTTGGCATTGATGCGGCGGTCGCCGATCTCGAACTGTTTTGCGGCCAAGCCGAGGATACGAGCTTCTTCCTGCCGGCCGACGCTTTCTACATTGATGCCGAAGCCAATCGGGTCGCCATGGAAATTCAGTTCCGCACCATCCAGCGCGGTAGCCGCCAGGTGGTCAACGATGTCTGGATCGCCACGGTTGTCGACGGTAAGGTCGCCGTGCTCAAGGAATATCTCGATGGGCGGGTCAAAAACCTGCAGGCGCAGGGCGTGCTTGAATACGAAGAATCGCCGGAGTTCCTGACCCCATGGCCGACTCGCACCGAGCAGTGGAAGGATTGCTTCCCCGTCCTCAAGGTCGAGCCCACCAATATGTGCCCGGCTCAATAGTTTTGAGCGCGCAGCTTGCCTTGCTGCGCGCCCAACCTGAATGCTTCGGTCTTGCCGCAGATCTTGTGCTCTGCGACGCAACGCAACATCATGACGTGGGCGTTCTATTGCTTCTTGTCCGCACGGATAGGGCGCCCGGTGGATTGCACTTCTACCGGCGCCTCACAACCATTAGAGCTGTTTGATCCCAACCCGAGTCGGTTCCTTGTCATGTCGTCATCTGGTGCGCAGCGCCTCAACCCGCTGCACCTGATCGCAGCCTTTGCAACCGGGGGTTTGCTGTCGCTCGCCGTGTTCATCAATGGCGAAGCGGGGCGTTATGGCGGGCCCATGTTTTCGTCCTGGCTTGCCCATGGCGTCGGCATGGTTGTTTCCGTAGCGGTGTTGGCGATCGTTTGGCGCCAACAACGCGCTTCAAGCCAAGCTGCGCAGGAAAAAGCGGGCAAGCACCCCTTTGGGCTTATCTCGGGGGCATCTTGGGCGCAGCGACCGTGATGCTGACCTCCACCGACGTCAATTCGCCGCTCGCCCTGGCGGGCACGCTGGCGCTGGGCCTGGTCGGTCAGGTGGTGCTTAGCCTAGCCGCCGACTTCTGGGGCTTGCTCGGCCTGCCGCGGCGACGCCTTGAGTGGCGCGATGCCGCTGCCGTGCTCCTGATCGGGGGCGGCAGCATGGTCATCATCCTGTTCGGACTGGGTGGCGCATGATTACGTCCAGCGTCTTCGCTTTCGTCGCGGGTCTGCTCGTGATCCTAAGCCGCCAGGTCAATGGACGGTTGTCCCTGTCCAGCACGCCGCTGATATCCTCCTTCTGGAATCACGGCGTCGGCTTTGTTTTCCTCAGTGCCATTGCCCTAGTGATCGGCGGGCTCATTCCCAGCAACCTTGCCGCTATTCCGTGGTGGGTTTTCACGGGTGGGGCGCTCGGGGTGGTGTTTGTCGCCTCCGGCTCCTGGCTCTTGCCACGTATCGGTGCCGTTAATTCGACGCTCCTCGTGATCGCCGGGCAGATGGTATGCGGCGTCATTTTCGACATGCTGCGCGGCGCACCGGTGACGCTGTGGGCGGCAAGCCTTGGCGTGGTGATGATCCTGGCGGGCATGGCGCTGACGCAAAGGCGGCGCTGATCGCTCCAGCCGCCTGCCGCGTCAGCTTCAGGCCTTGAGGACCACGACCTTGGTCTTGACCGGGGTCCGCTCATAAAGATGGACCATGTCCTGCGTCAGCAGGCCGATACAGCCGCTGGAAATGCCCTTGCCGATGGTTTCAGGCATGATCGTGCTGTAGATGGTGTAAAGCGTGTAGGTGCCGTTCTGATAAAGATAAAGCGTGCGCGCGCCTAGAGGATTGCCGAGGCCCGGGGGCATGCCGCCGGCATATTTGGCGACCTCGGGCTGGCGCGCGATCATTTCCCGGGGCGGCGTCCAGACCGGCCATTCGGCTTTGCGCCCGATATAGGCGTCCCCGCTCCACAAAAAGCCTTGGCGGCCGACATTGGCGCCATAACGCGTGGCATTGCCCTCGCCTTCGATGCGGTAGACGTAGTAATTGCGCGGATCGATGATGATCGTGCCAGGGGCTTCCGCCGTGTCGTAGCGCACGATGCGGCGCAGATATTTCGGGTTGATCTTGCCGACATTGACCGCCGGAACGGGGAAGCGTTCCTGGGGAAGGGGGCCATAGGCGAGCTTGGCTTCAGCCAGGCTCATATCGGTGCCCGAGCTGGCGCAGCCGGCAAGCCCCAGAGCGCCAAGACCGGCCGCAGCGCCCACCAGGAACCGGCGGCGGCTGAGCGAACATACCCCCGCTGCGGTGGTCATTTCACCGGCACCGGAAAATCCATCGTCCATGATGTTCCAACCTCCCCATGCCGGCCGCGGTGGTGTGTCCAACTGCATCCACCGGTCCGGCCGAGGCAGCTTGTTCTCATCGATGGCAGTTGGCAAGCATGGTCTTGCTCCTGCGGCCGAGCAGTTCACGATCCTTCGATGGTCCGGGCCCAAGTACTGGAAGGTAAGTAGCCCTGTTTCAGGGCAGGCTCTTCTTGATACTTCTGCCAGTCAACTAACCTTATAAGGCTGCGGTGGGGAATTGGGGCTCGCTACTGAGCGCACAAGGCCTGAAATGATCCATGGAGAATTCAGATTTCTCCAGCAGAGCGTTTAAGAGGGCGAAAGTAATGTGACCGTAACTACTTTGATAGTTTGATGTGCGGCAGAGATCCTTACGAAAGCGGCTGCCAGGTTGGCCGACTAACGTGTGCGTAAATCGGCATCCGCGTCATGAATAGACTTCAACACGGCAAAGAGCACAGCATAAGGCCAGTGGCGACGGTTTCGCTCTGTTTAGCTTTGGCGCTTGTGCTTGCCTTTGCCGTGGCCGCGTGGTGGGCAGTTCATAGAATAGACACCAGGGAACTGGTGGAAGAACAGCATTATATTGCCGCCGGAATTGCTGCTCGCAAAGAGCGCATCGCTATGGAGCAGGACAGCTCCGCTGCCGGAGACGATGCCGTCGTCAACCTACGGGCGGCGAACCAGACCTGGATCGCCCAGAATCTGGTCGAGTGGATGGGGACCTTCTTCAAGCACGATCGCGTCTACGTCATTGCGCCGGATAACCGCGTGGTGCGAGCCGCCAACGAGGGCGTGACGGCGGAACCCGAGGTCGACCCCCGTGACTTGCCAACCGTCGAAGCACTAACGCAGTTGCTTCGTCAGGAGATGGCCGCCGTTTCAGCAGCCATGAGCGACTCAACTGCCGCGATTACTGGCTTGGGACTGTCTGAAACCGCCCGCCTAACCGACGGGCAACTGGCGTTTGTGAGCATCAGGCCCGTTGTTCCAACAAGTCGCGCCGTAACCCAGACTCCAGGCAGTGAATTCCTGCATGTTTCAGTTGTCTTGCTAGGCTCGGGATTTCTCGACCAGCTCGGTCGGCAAGCGGGTTTGACTGACCTTCGGATCGGGGGACCCGGTAAGGGTAGCGGTACACTACCGCTGCTCAGCAATGCTGGCCGCATAGTTGGCTTTGTTGTTTGGACACCAATAAAACCGGCACTGGCATTGTTGAAGGATAGCGCCCCTGCCGCGCTGGGCTTGTTGCTGTTGGGCTCCGCCGGGATGGGCGGCTTGCTGGTGTGGCTGCGGCGAACCACGCTACAACTGGAGCAAAGCCAAGCCCAGATCGAGTTCCTGGCCTTCCACGATCCCTTGACCGGCATTGCCAACCGGGCCCTCTTTGAAGTTCGGCTGCAGGAGGCACTGCAGTATGAGTATCTGGCCAAGGCCAAAGTCGCGCTGGTTTGCATCGACCTCGACAAATTCAAGGAGATCAACGACACGCTCGGCCATGCAGCCGGTGACCAGCTTATCAAGCAGGTTGCGCGCCGCTTGTCTGCCACCCTCCCTGAAGGAGCGACGCTGACCCGTCTGGGGGGCGACGAATTCGCGCTCGTGCAGCCTGGCGTTGTCAGCGACGGACATGCGCGTTTCTTGTGTCAATCGATGCTGGACAGCTTCCACGATCCCTTTGTGCTTGGCGGCGAGGCGGTCAATGTCACGGCCAGCCTCGGTGTCGCCCTTGAAGCTGGGGACGCGGTATCCACCGCTGAAATGATGCGGTGTGCCGATGTGGCGCTTTATGCCGCCAAGGCTGCCGGCCGGAACTGCTTCAGGATCTACGATCTCTCGATGGACCAGTTGCGGCGGGAGAAGCGGATCTTGGAAGTCGACTTACGCAATGCCCTCCTCGGAGGAACCGAGCTCCATTTGCTTTATCAGCCCATTTACGGCGCACTGGGCGGGGAGATCGTCGGGGCCGAGGCCTTGGTGCGCTGGAACCATCCGGTGCGCGGCCCGCTGTCGCCCGACAGCTTCATAGGCGATGCCGAAGAGCGGGGTGTCATTCACGAGCTTGGCCTCTGGGTTTTGGCACAAGCCTGCGGCTTTGCAGCCAGGGCCGAGCTGCCCTGGATCGCGGTTAACGTGTCCCCCCTCCAGTTTGATGATCCCAGCCTCGCCGATCGCATCCTCGACGTTCTTTCCAGCCAGCATCTGCCGCCTGACAGGCTTGAACTGGAGATTACCGAAGGTATCCTGCTGAAAAATTCGCCAATGGTGCGCGATACGCTGGCAAAGCTGAGAACAGCCGGGATCAGAATTGCACTCGATGATTTCGGCACCGGATATTCCTCCATCAGCCATTTGCGGCACCACAGCGTCGACAAGCTCAAGATCGATCAATCGATTACCCGTGACCTCCTGCGGGATACGGCCACGAGCACGATTGTCCGTTCCATCATAGAAATGGCGCATGCCTTGGGCGTGAGCGTGACTGCTGAAGGTGTAGAAGACGACTTGCAGCTGCAACGGCTGAGGAACTTGGGCTGCGCCAGCTTCCAGGGCTATTTGCTGTCGCGGCCCATCCCAGGCGATCGGCTGATTGAGATAGTCGCATCAAGCAAGCAAGGGAACTTGCTGCAGAATCTGCGATGACGCGCGGGGCCGGGCACAAGCACGGTCCGCCCCCTAAGGGCAGAGAGTGCACCTTCAGCAGACCGTAGCGCTGTGCTGTGGACCGTGTGGGCACCGCATCTTTAGCTCGGCTTTACGTACCTAACCCCCAATTCACATCGAAACTTTACGCGCCCCGGGAGCATCTTCGCGCCGGTTCGTTCGTGGAGTTTCGAGATGTACCGGTACAACTGGTATCTGCATCGCCATTTCGGCGGTGCCGCGCAATGCGAGGGTGCGGCGCTTGGGCGGCGCGCGCGGATCACCCTGGTCGTGGTGGCCCTGCTTTACGCGATTGCAGTGGTCGGGGCCCTCGTCCTGCTGACCTGATCGGCCGCGCACCCCACCACCAGCCCCCATTTTGTTTCAAGGAGAACGACACACCATGTCGGCTCATGCGTTTTTCGCTCATTTTTCCACCTTTGCCCGCTTGCGCCGAGCGGGGGAAGCGGACCTGCCGCAATTGCGGGCCCTGAGCGAGCGAGCCTGTGGCGAAGGCAAGCACACCGCCCTCGATTGGCCCGAACTGCTGCAAGGGGAGGGTGCCTATGTGCTGGTGGCCACCGAATGCCACCTCGTGGTTGGCGTTGGCATCTTGGCGCACGGCTATAGCGCTGCAGAGGCCTCCCTCCCATTCCTGCTGGTGAGCCCCGATGTACGCTGCCGTGGCATTGGGCACCTCCTGCTCGAAACCCTCGTGGGCCGTGCCCGCTCCGAAGGCGGCGCCGTGCTTTATGCCGCTGTGCCCGAGCGCGCCGATGGCTTGGCGCGCCTTTATGCCGAGCACGGCTTTTTCGATCTGGGCTCGGGCGAATGGGCCTTCGGGCTCTGGAACGGTCATCAGTCCCGCTCTTATAGTGACATTGCCGTGCCCTGGCACGATCCGGTTGCCCCCGAAGAGTCGGCCGCCCAGTGCCTGCTGGTGGCCATGGGCGCATTGGAGCCTGCCATGCTGCTGACGCCGCGCGCCCGCCAGGTCGTGGCCCAGGAACTGAACTCGGAAGGCGCTGACTTGCCCGTGGCGCATGCCATGGCGCTTGCCGCGGCGCGGCTCCGTTATGTGGTCCGCATTGGGTTTCAAGCCACGGGCGCCTTGCCGGCGCCCGATCTCGCCGATCGGCTCATCGAGGAGCCCATGCCCGGCACGCCCGAAATGATCCTGGGCTATCTCGCACGCCGCCAGATCTGCATCATGCGCCTTCATCTGCCGCGCCTGGCGGCGGAAACCGAGCCGCGCTGGTATCTGGTGACCGGTTTCGACGGCTTTCTGTTCCGCCTCCATGACGTGACCGGGGACAGCCTCGCCAATCGGCGCAATGTGGTCACGGCCGCTGAAATGCGCCTGGCGCTGCAGGATTGCGAACCCGATGACGCCCTGATCCTTTCCAGGGTGGCGTGATGGCCTGGATGCTGTTTTGCCAGGCGCGGGCGCGGGTGGTTCATGGCGCCGCCCCGGTGCGACGGTCGCGGCGAGAGCGCGACCGGGAGGCCGAACGGGACGTGCTGCTGCTGGTAAGCGCGGTGGGACTGCCGTTCTGCAGCGGCCTTGTGGTCCTTGCCACCCTATTGTTTTGAGGCGCCTCCCGGCGCCTCTTTTCTTTATGGCGGCCTTATGCGGCATGACTGCTTTTCGTATGGAAACTTTACGCTCCGCGGGAGGAATGTCCGGGCCTCTCTTTCCGGAGGCTCGATATGTTCGACATCTTCTTTCTGGCCCTTGGCCTGGGGTTTTTTGCCCTGACTTATGCCCTGGCCCGGCTGCTGGCTCGCGTGTAGCGCCATGCTGTTCTTGCTCTGGGGCGCCGGCGCCCTCGCCATTGCCGTTTACATGGTTATCGCCCTGTTCCGGCCTGACAAACTTTAGCGGAAACTCACCAAAATGAACTGGCAAGGATGGGCGGAAATCGCCCTGACCCTTGGTCTCGCCCTCGCATTGGGCTGGCCATTGGGTATTTTCATGTCGCGCGTCTGGAACCGGGAAAGCACCTGGCTCGACCCCGTGCTCAAGCCCATCGAGCGCGGCTTTTACGCCGCTTGCGGCATCGACCCCAACCGCTCGCAGGGCTGGCTGGGCTATGGCGCTTCGCTGCTCGCTTTCAACCTCGTCGGCTTTCTGCTGCTTTATACGATGCTGCGCCTGCAGGGCGTGCTGCCGTTCAATCCGCAGGGCTTTGCCGGGGTGACTCCGGATCTCGCCTTCAACACGGCGGTCAGCTTTGTGTCCAACACCAATTGGCAAAGCTATGCCGGCGAAACCACGATGAGCCACTTCACCCAGATGGTGGGCCTGACCACGCAGAACTTCGTTTCTGCCGGCACCGGTGCTGCCATCGCTGCCGCGCTCGCTCGCGCTTTCGCGGGCAATAAGGAAGCCGGCATCGGCAATTTCTGGGCCGATCTGGTGCGCACCACGCTTTATGTGCTGCTGCCCCTGTCGCTGGTCTTTGCCGTGGGCCTCGTTGGCATCGGTGTGGTGCAAAATCTCGCGGCCGGTGTTTCGGCGACGACGCTTGAAGGCGCGAGCCAAACCATTTCGGTGGCGCCCACCGCTAGCCAACTCGCCATCAAGCAATTGGGCATCAATGGCGGCGGCATTTTCAACGCCAACTCAGCCCATCCCTTCGAGAACCCCAGCCCGCTCACCAATCTCCTGACCGCTGTAGCCATCAACGTACTGGGCTGGGCCGCATTCTTTGCCTTTGGCCGCACGGCCATTGCCCGCAAGGATATTCGCGCCCTCGCCACGGCCGCCATCATCATCCTGGCGGCCGGCGCCGCAGTGATCTACCACAGCGAAGCCCAACCCGCTCCCGCCCTTGTTGCCGCCGGGATCGAGAACCCCCTCAACCTCGAGGGCAAGGAAACCCGCTTCGGCATCGCCAGCACGGCCGCCTGGGCGGCCCAAACCACCGGCGCCTCCAACGGCTCGGTCAACGGCATGCATGACAGCTTCTCGCCCCTGGGCGGCGGTATGGCCATGCTCTTGATGATGCTGGGTGAAATCCTGCCCGGCGGCATCGGCTCGGGCATTGCCATCATGGTCGTCATGGCCGTGCTCTCGGTGTTCGTGGCTGGCCTCATGGTCGGGCGCACGCCCGAATATCTGGGCAAGAAGATCGAGGCGCGCGAAATCCAGTTCGCCATGGTGGCGCTCCTGATCGTGCCACTCTCGACCCTGGGTTGGGCGGCGCTCACCGTGGTGTGGCCCGGCGGCTTGTCGAGCCTCTTCAACCCCGGTGCGCATGGCCTGAGCGAGCTGCTTTATGCCTATACCTCGGCCACGGCCAATAACGGCTCGGCCTTTGGCGGCATCTCGGCCAATGTGCCCTGGTGGAACACCACGCTGGGCCTGGCCATGCTGATGGGGCGCTTTATTCCCATCGTGGCGGTGCTTGCCATCGCCGGCAGCATTGCGGCCAAGCCCAAGCTGGCCCCCAGCGCCGGCACGCTGCCCACCAGCGGCACGCTGTTTATCGGCCTGCTGATCGGCATCATCATCATTCTGGGTGCCCTGCAGTATTTCCCTGCACTCGCCCTCGGCCCGATCGTCGAGCACCTCCAGGTGCTTGAGACGATTGGGGCCAATTAAGGTTTCTCATCATGACATCAGTGGATTTCAACACCGAGGCGTCGACCCCGAGGCGCCTGGCCAGCAGCTTTTCGCCGGCCATGCTCGGCCGGGCGGTGGGTGAGAGCTTCAGCAAGCTCGACCCCCGCAAGCTCTTCGGCAATCCGGTTATTCTCGCCACCGAACTGGTGGCGGTGCTGGCCAGCATTTCGGCGGTGGTGGCCTTTACCTCGGGCGGCAATGGCGGCTTTGCCACCGCCATCGCGCTTTGGCTCTGGGCCACGGTGCTATTTGCCAACTTCGCCGAAAGCGTCGCCGAAGGGCGCGGCAAGGCGGCGGCCGATAGCCTGCGCGCCACCCGCACCACCACCAAGGCCAAGCTGATCGTTGACGAAAAGCAGGGCCTGATCGTCCCCACGCCGGCCCATGAACTGGGCCTGGGGCAGATCATCCTCGTTGAGGCCGGTGACGTTATCCCCGTGGACGGCGAAATCATCGAGGGCATCGCTTCGGTCAACGAAGCGGCTATCACCGGTGAATCGGCTCCGGTGATCCGCGAGTCGGGCGGCGACCGCTCGGCCGTCACTGGCGGCACAACGGTTGTTTCGGACTGGATCAAGGTGCGCGTCACCGCCCAGCCCGGCTCCACTTTCCTTGATCGCATGATCGCCATGGTGGAAGGCGCTGATCGCCGCAAGACCCCCAACGAGATCGCGCTGGCCGTGCTTCTTGCCGGCCTCACCCTGATCTTCCTGATCGCCGTCGTGACCCTCCTGGGCTTTGCCGCCTATTCCGGCCTCGCGCTTGATCCCGTGGTGCTGGGCGCCCTTTTTGTCTGCCTGATCCCCACCACTATCGGCGGGCTCCTCTCGGCCGTGGGCATTGCCGGCATGGACCGGCTGCTCAAAGTCAATGTGCTGGCCACGTCCGGCCGCGCGGTGGAAGCGGCGGGCGATGTCGACACGCTCCTGCTCGACAAGACCGGCACCATCACCTTTGGCAACCGCATGGCCACCGAAGTGATCGCCTCGCCTGGCATTCGCGACGACCTGGCTTTCCAGGCCGCGGTGATGGCCTCGCTCGGCGATGAAACACCCGAGGGCCGCTCCATTGTGGAACTCGGGCGCAACAAGGGCGTCGTCACCGACGTGCCGGCCGGCGCCAATGTGATACCGTTCTCGGCTACCACCCGCCTTTCGGGCCTCGATGCCGGCGGCAAAAGCTGGCGTAAGGGCTCGGTGGACGCCATTTTGCGCTTCACCGGCAAAAGCGCGGCCGACACCCCGGCCGCCTTCCGCCAGGCGGTGGAACGCATTGCCCGCTCCGGCGGCACCCCGCTCGGGGTCGCCGAAGGCAGCAACCTCCTGGGCGTCATCCACCTCAAGGACGTGGTCAAACCCGGCGTGGCCGCCCGCTTTGCCGATCTGCGCAAAATGGGCCTACGCACGGTGATGATCACCGGCGACAACCCGGTCACCGCCGCCGCCATTGCCGCGGAAGCGGGCGTTGACGACTTCCTGGCCGAAGCCACCCCTGAGGACAAGCTGCGCTTGATCCGCGAAGAACAGGGCAAGGGCCGGCTCGTTGCCATGTGCGGCGACGGCGCCAATGACGCTCCAGCCCTCGCGCAGGCTGATGTGGGCGTGGCCATGCAGACCGGCGCCCAGGCGGCCCGTGAAGCGGGCAATATGGTGGATCTCGACAGCGATCCCACCAAGGTCATCGAGATCGTGGAAGTGGGCAAGCAGATGCTGATCACCCGCGGTGCGCTGACCACCTTCTCCATCGCCAACGACGTAGCCAAGTATTTCGCCATCATCCCGGCCCTGTTTGTCGGCGTGCTGCCCCAGCTGCAGGCCCTCAACGTCATGGCGCTGCAAAGCCCCGAAAGCGCCATTCTCTCGGCCGTGATCTTCAACGCGCTGGTGATCGTGGCGCTGATCCCGCTGGCCCTGCGTGGCGTCAAATACCGTGCCGTGGGCGCCGGAGCGCTCTTGTCGCGCAATCTCTTGATCTATGGCCTTGGCGGGCTGGTGGCGCCCTTTATCGGCATCAAGCTGATCGATCTGGTGCTCACCGCTGTCGGTCTGGCCTAGGAAAGGAACCAGGAAAATGCTGAACCAAGCCAGACCCGCCCTTGTCTCCATGCTGCTGTTTTCGCTGCTGCTGGGCGGCGCTTACCCCGCGGTGGTGACCGCCGCCGGTAGCGCGCTGTTCCCCGCCCAGGCCGAGGGCTCGCTGCTGCGCAACAATGAGGGCGTCGTGATCGGCTCGAGCCTGATCGGGCAAGTCACCACCGCGCCCCATTATCTGTGGCCCCGCCCATCGGCGGCCGGCAACGGCTATAATGCCGCCGGCTCCTCGGGCTCCAATCTGGGGCCGCTCAATCCCGCTCTCCTTGAGCGGGTGGCGAGCGATGCGGCGGCGGTGCGGGACTATGCCCCCGCCGGTGCCCCCGTACCGCCCGATGCGGTCACCACTTCGGGCTCGGGTCTCGACCCTGAGATTTCGCCCGAATTTGCCGACCTGCAGGCCGACCGCATTGCCGCAGCCCGCGGCATCGACGCCCAAGCGGTGCGCATGGTTATTGCCCAGAACACCGAAACCCCCTTGCTTGGCTTTATCGGCCAGCCCAGGGTCAATGTGTTGCTGACCAATCTGGCCCTCGACAGCGCCTATCCCCTGCCGGCGCCCACGGAGTAAACTCGCCTTGCAAGACTACCGACGCCCGGATCCCGAAGCTTTGCTCATCGCCGCGCAAAACGCGCATCGCGGCAAGCTCAAAGTGTTCCTGGGCATGGCCCCGGGCGTCGGCAAGACTTATGAAATGCTGCGCCAGGCCCGCCGCCGCAAGGCGGAGGGCCTCGACGTGGTGGTGGGCCTCGTGGAAACCCATGGCCGCAAAGAAACCGAGAGCCTCTTGCGCGGGCTCGAAGTTCTGCCGCGCCAACCCATCGACCATCGCGGCCGCACGCTCCTCGAATTTGACATCGACGCTTCGCTGGCTCGCCGGCCCGAACTGCTGATCGTTGATGAATATGCCCACACCAATGCCTCGGGCTCGCGCCATCCCAAGCGCTGGCAGGATGTGGAAGAACTGCTTTGCGCTGGCATCGATGTTTGGACGACGCTCAATGTCCAGCACCTCGAAAGCCTGGTGGATGTGGTGCTCAAGATCACGGGCGTGCGCCAGCGCGAAACTGTGCCCGACAGTGCCCTCTCGCGCGCCGACGATATCGAAGTGGTCGACATCACCCCGGCCGAGCTGCGCGAGCGCATGGCCGCCGGCAAGGTTTATGTGCCCGAAACCGCGCGCCTCGCCGCCGACAATTTCTTCAAGCCCGAAAACCTCACCGCCTTGCGTGAACTGGCGCTGCGCCGCGCCGCGCAAACCGTGGATGACCAACTCAATGCCGCCATGCGCGTCAAGGGGCTCGAAGGGCCTTGGGCCGCTGGCGATCGCATTCTGGTGCTGGTCGCCGATGATGCCATGGCGGGCGGCCTGGTCCGGCAGGGCCGGCGCCTCTCGGACACCATGAAGGACGCCCCCTGGATCGTCGCCCATATCTCGCGCGGCCGCCACGAAGACGGCGATGCCGGCACCACCTCGCGCCTGACCGATGCGCTCAAGCTCGCCGAACAGCTGGGCGCCACCACCGTCGTGCTCAATGGCGACAATCTGGTTGCTACAGCCCTGCAATATGCCGGCCAGAACAACGTCACCCAAATCGTGATCGGCAAGGGCCCCGATAGCCGCCTGCGCGAACTGTTGGGCCTGTCCTTGGCCGCCGAATTGCTGCGCGCCGCCCGGGGCGTTTCCATCCATGTGGTCACCGAGCCGGGGGAAAGTGCTCCGGCACAGCGGCGCTGGTGGTGGCTGCGCGGCCTGCGCCATAGCTGGCCCTCCCACCTTGTGGGCATGGTTTATGTGGCCGCGGCCACCGGCATTGCCCACCTGCTGGATCAGCGCTTCGAACGCGCCGATCTGGGTATGATCTATCTGGCCGCCATTCTCGCCGCCGCGATTCTTCATGGCTTGTGGCCGGGCCTTGTGGCCGCCGTTTTCGCCTTCTTGCTTTATAACCTCCTCTTCCTCAGCCCCCGCTACAGCTTTGCCATCGGCTCGCCCACGGACCTTCTGACCCTGCTGGTGTTCCTCGCCGTGGCCCTGGCCACCGGCATTCTCGCCGGCCGCTCACGCGATCGCACCCGAGATGCCCAGCGCCGGGCCGGCGATGTCGCCTCGCTCCTTGTCGCCAGCCGCGCCTTTTCGCGCGCGCCCACCCGCCTCGACGCGGCCAAGGCCTTGGTGGAGCAGACCACGGCAGTGACCGGGGCCAAATCGGTGGTGCTCTTGCCCCGGGGCGATGATCTGGAACTGGTGGCCGGCGCGCCCGATCTGGCCCAGCTCGGCGCCGGTGCCATGGCGGCCGCCCGTTGGTCCTGGGAACGGGGCGAGCTGGCAGGGCAGGGCACCGGCACGCTGCCGCAAACCAGCTGGACCTTCCGGCCCCTCCAGGGCGTCGCCAGCCGCACCGGCGTTCTGGGCGTGGAGGCCCAGGCGCCGCTGCCAGGCTCAGACCGCGAAAAACTCCTGACTGCGCTGGCCGATGGCGGCGGCGTGGCGCTGGAACGCGCCGATCTAGTGCTCCAATCGGTGGAAGCCGAAACCCTGCGCCGCTCCGACCGCTTCCGCACCGCGCTCCTCAACTCCGTCAGCCACGATTTGCGCACGCCGCTGTCGACAGTCCTGGGCGCGTCCTCGACGCTGATCGAGCTGGGCGACAAGCTCGAAGCCCCGGTCAAGCTCGACCTGCTCCACTCCATCCGCGAGGAGGCCGAGCGCCTCAATCATTATATCCGCAACCTCCTCGACATGACCCGGCTCGAGGGCAATGGCGTGACGCTCCGCCTCGAAGCCTGCGATGTTGAAGCCATTCTGCGGGCGGCCGCCGCCCGCCTCAGCCGGCGCTTGGGCGAGCATTCCATTTCCTATGATTTCCCCACGGCACTGCCCATGGTCATCGTCGATCCCGGTTTGCTGGAACAAGCCGTGGTCAATATCCTCGAAAACGCCATTGCCTATTCGCCCGACAACACCGAAATCAGCATCGCCGCCTATGAGGACCGCTCCAAGATCGTGATCAGCATCGAGGATGAGGGCCGCGGCATTCCCACCGCCGAGCTGGAGCGGGTGTTTGACAAGTTCCGGCGCCTTGAAGAGCCTACCGACCGCGGCAAGGGCGTTGGCCTTGGCCTTTCCATCACCAAGGGCTTTATCGAAGCCATGGGCGGCACCATTCAGGCCGCCAGCCCCATCCATGGCGATAAGGGCACCCGCATGCTGATCGGCCTCAACAAATCGCCGCAGGATCACTGGATCAAGCCATGACCGAAATCCGCAAACGCGTCCTCGTGATCGATGACGAGCCGCAGATGCATCGCTTTTTGGGTCCGGCACTTGAGGCGGCAGGCTATGCGCATCTGCGGGCAGATAACGGCGCGCAGGGCTTGCGCGAAATCGTGCTGCGCAGCCCCGATGTAGTGATCCTCGACCTTGGCCTGCCCGACATGGACGGCAAGGATGTGCTGGTGAAAGCCCGCACCTTCTACGATGGCCCGGTGATCATCCTTTCCGCGCGCGACAAGGAAGGCGAAAAGATCGAGGCCCTTGAAAAGGGTGCCAATGACTATGTGGAAAAGCCTTTCGGCATTGGTGAACTCCTGGCGCGTATTGGCGTCGCACTCCGGCAGCGAGGAGCGGTGCAGCCTTCGCAGGCCAAGGTGTCCTTTGGCGACATCGTGGTGGACCTCGATCTGCGCTATGTGACCCGCGCCGGCGAGCCGATCCGTCTGCCGCCCAAGGAATATGCCTTGCTGACCCGCCTTATCGCGGGGCAGCGCAAGGTGTTGACCCACAAGGAACTGCTGAGTGCAGTTTGGGGCGCTGCCCATGTCGAGGACACGCAATATCTGCGCGTGGCGATCGGCCAACTCAGGCAAAAATTGGAACGGGACCCGAGCCAGCCCGCGCATCTGATCACCGAACCCGGTATCGGCTACCGCCTGCTGCTGGATTGAGCGGCGCCGTCTGGCGCCAAACGGTGGCAGCGGGCAAGGTCTAGATGGGCGCCGCCCGCGGCTGTTTCTCCACCAGTTGCATCAGGGGCACTAGCAGATGCTCTTCAAAGGCGATGTGGCGGCGCAGGCCCTCGAAGAACCCGCGCAGCATGAAGCCTGCGGCTTCAGGCGAGACGCTGCGCCGTCCTTCCCCATAGGAATGCAGCATCTCCTGCACTTCCTCGGCGTAGAACAGGTCGAGCTGGTGTTCAAAGCGCAGCTGCTTGAGCGTTCCACCGAGTTCTGCCTGCAGCGGCTTGAGGGTAAGAAGCGCGGGAAAGATTTCGCCTTCCTCGAGTTCCTGGGCCTCAGCCAGAAGGGGGCCAAGCGCCCGGGCGAGGGCCAGGCATTTGTGCCGGTCGACATTGTTGGGCAGGCTGTCGGCCACCGTCTCGAGTTCGTCGCACATGGCGAGAAGCCGCCGATGCTGGGTGGAAAATCCTGCGGCGCGGTTATGGTCAGGCATGGGCGTTCTCCGCGATTGATGGGGTACGGCGCAGCGGCACGAGGCGGCCGGCCTTGAGGCTGAGCACGGTGTCAAAGCCGCTGGGTGGCAGGCTCGCATGGGTGATGACGATGACGGTGCGTCCGCCGGCAAGCTCAGGTAGGTCGGCGAGGAAGGCAGCTTCGGTTTCGCGATCGAGGCCGCTGGTCGGTTCGTCCAGCACGATCACATCGGCGCTTGAGAGGAGGGTGCGCGCGAGGCAAAGCCGGCGCGCCTGCCCGGCAGAAAGGCTCAGGCCCGCCTCGCCCAGATAGCTGTCGAGCCCGTCGGACAGGCCGGCGACGAGGCCGTCGAGCTTGACGGCGCGCAGCACCTCCCACAAAGCGGCGTCGCTCGCCTCGGGCGCACCGATGCACAGGTTCTCGCGCACGGTGTCGAGGAAAACAGGGGCATCCTGGCTCATCAGAGCCAAGCGCCGGTGCAACTCCGCAGCGCGGATGGCGCGCAGGTCAATCCCGTTGAGCTGCACCGCACCTGCCCGCGGATCGCAAAGACGCGCCAGCAGCTGGGCAATGGTCGACTTGCCGGCGCCGCTGGGCCCCACAATCGCCGCCACGCTGCCACTGGGGATAGTGAAGCTGACATCCTTGAGCACTGGCCGGTCGGCGTCATAGCCGAAGGTGACGTTCTCGAAGCGCAGCGTGCCACCAGCGGGCACGGCGACGGCCTTGGCGGCTTCGCGTATGCCGGGCGCTTCCTCGGCTAGATCGCGCAGCCGTTCGGCCGCAGCGGCAGCCGAGGCGAGCCGAGTGGCGCTGCGCACCAGCACCGCACAGGCTTCAAAGCTGGCGACCACCGCCAGCACGAGACCGGCAAGCAGGGGACCGTTCAGCACCCCGGCCTGCATGGCCGGAATGCCCGCCAGGAGCATGCCGATAATGGCGGCGCCTGTTGCCACCTGCACCGTAGCCGAAGCCAGTGCGCCATAAAGCCCCAGGCGCCGGCGCGCCCGGGCCAGCCGTTCGCCCGCAGCAGACGCCGCTTTGCTGGCCCGATCGGTTTGCCCGAAGAGGACCAGGTCCTGGTGGCAGTCGAGGCCATCCAGCACGGCCTGGCGCAGGGCTGCCGAAGCGCGCACGGCCTCCTCCCCGCTGCGGCGGGAAGCCAGGATCAGCATCACCGGTACGAGCACGGCCGCGGTGAAGAACGCCCCGGCATAAACAAGCCCAGCGGCACCGGACACGGCGCTCAAGCCCAGGCTCATGGCGAGACCCGTCAGCACGGCCGTGGTGATCGGTCCCAAGGCCACGAGGAAGGCAGTATCGAGTGCTTCCACATCGGCGGTGAGGTGGCTGACGAGGTCAGCCCGGCCATGGCGGCGACCCAGCGGCAGGATGGGAAAGAGCTTGCCAAAGAGCCAGTGACGGATGTCGCTGAGGAGGCGCAGCGTCGCGTCATGCCCCGCAAGCTTTTCGCCATAGCGCGACAGGATGCGGATAAAGGACAGCCCTCGGACCCCGGCTGAAGGCGCAAAGAGGTTGAAGGCTGCCCCGGCGGTGCTGATGGCGGCGGCGGTCAGGAACCAGCCGGACAGGCCCAGCAGCGCGATGCCCGCGGCAAGGGTCACGAGCGAGAGGAGCAGGGCGACAAGGAGGCGCCGACGTTGCCGCGCGAACAGCGGCGCGAAGTGCAGGAGCGCGTTCATGCGGCGCCTTTCCGGGAAACAAGAGCTGTGCGGGCAGGGTTGGGTGCGGCCAGGATGCTGCCGCCGGCAATGCGGAAGACCTTGTCCATCCGCTCGGCGACCGCATGGGAGTGGGTGGCGACAAGAAGCGTGCGCCCCACGGCAAAGTCGAGCAGCCCGTCGAGCACCTGGCTTTCGGTTTGCGCATCGAGATGGGCTGTAGGCTCATCGAGCAGGATCAGGGCGGGATCGCGCAGATAAATGCGGGCCAGAGCGAGCCGCTGCACTTCACCGCCCGAGAGCCCGAGGCCATTTTCGCCCACGAGGGTGTCGAGCCCAAGCGGCAGCGCATCGGTAAAGGCGGTCACCTTGGCCCGTTCGGCCGCCCGCCGCACGGCTGCATTGTCGGCGTCCGGGCACCCCAGCCGGATATTGTCGGCAACCGTGCCGGCGAAGATGCGCGGGCGCTGGCCCAGCATGGCCACACGCTGGCGCAGTTCACCCTCCGGCACCGCAGCGAGCGGGATGCCATCGAGCATCACCGTGCCCTCGAATGGGCGCAGGCGGGCAAAGGCTTCCAGCAGTGTCGACTTGCCAATGCCGCTCATCCCCAGGATCGCGTAATGCGCGCCGGCCGGAACCTTGAGGGCCGCCTCGGTGATGACCCTTTGCTCATCGGGCGAAGCGATGGTGAGGCTTTCCGCGTGCAGCGAGATGCTGCGATGTTGCGCTGGTGCATTCACAGGCACGGCCTGGGCTTCCGGCGCCGTGGTCAGCTCTGGCAGGTCGCCCAATTGCCGGGCGATCTCGCCGGCCGCTGCCTTGGCCGATGCCCGGTCATGGTAATGGGCGGCCATCAGGCGCAGCGGCTGGTAAACTTCGGGTGCCATGAGGAGGCAGAACAGCCCCGCCTGCAATGTCAGCTCGCTGCCGCGCAGGGAAACGAGGTCGAGAAAGGTCAGCCCGACATAAAGGGCGACACCGGCAACTCCGAGTGCGGCGAAGAATTCGAGCACCGCCGAGGACAAAAAGGCGATGCGCATGACCCGCATGCTGCGCAGCCGCAATTCCTCGCTGGCGTTGAAGATATCGTCGGTCTCAGCCGCTTCGCGCCCGAACAATTTGAGGGTCACCATGCCCCGCAGCCGGTCGGCGAAGCGGCCGGTCAGCCGGCTCAGCGCCTGCGCCTGGGCCTTGCCGGCGCTTTCGGCGCCCCAGCCTGCGAGGGCCATGAAGACCGGGATCAGCGGGGCGGTGAACAGGAACAGCAACGCCACGACCCAGTCGATGGGGAAGGCCACAATGGCAAAGGCCAGCGGCAGCACGGCAGCCTGCACCATGGCCGGCATGTAGCGCGCAAAAAATCCGTCCAGCGCCTCGACCTGCTCGACCAGAGCGGTGCTGAGCGCGCCTGAAGACTGCCGCGCGGTCCATACGGGTCCCCGCGCGAGCACGGTGTGCAACAGGTCGCGGCGCAGCCTGGCCTTGAGCCCCTCGCTCGCGCGCACCGAGATGATCTCGCTCAGGACGGCCAGTGCTGCGCGGGCGCCGATCAGCCCGCCGACAACGAGGATGGAAGGCACCAGCTGCGTCAGGCCAGCACCCTCGATCACCGCGCGATGGATCACATCGGCCAGCACCCAGGCTTGCGCCAGCAGCAGCGCGCCGCCCAGCAGCGGCAGTGCCAGCGCCAGAACGGCGGCGCTACCGGCTTGGCGGTAAAGCCGGGTGATCCACCGGCTGCGATCGCGTTCGGATAAGGGAGTGTCGGTCATTACGGGGCCTTCGAAAAGATGGGCTTATCTAGGTGCTCCGTGCCCCCGGCCGCCTTGATCTAGGTCAAGGTATTTTGGCCCCGCCGGTCCTATCGAGGCGCTCATGCCGGCAGGTGCCGGTTTGATTAGGGGCTTTTCGCATGATTGATATGACAGTCGTCGATCTGTCGCGCCTGCAGTTCGCGGCGACAGCGATGTACCACTTCATCTTCGTGCCGCTGACCCTGGGACTGTCGTTCCTCATGGCGATCATGGAGAGCGTCTATGTCATGACCCGCCGGCCGATCTGGCGGCAGATGACATTGTTCTGGGGCGTCTTGTTCGGCATCAACTTCGCCATGGGTGTCGCAACCGGCATCGTGATGGAATTTCAGTTCGGCATGAACTGGAGCTACTACAGCCATTATGTGGGGGACGTGTTCGGCGCCCCGCTCGCCATCGAGGGCCTGATGGCCTTCTTCCTCGAAGCAACCTTTATCGGCCTGTTCTTTTTCGGCTGGGATCGTCTCAAGCCGGTCACCCATCTGGTGGTCACCTGGCTCGTGGCCCTGGGCGCGAACTTCTCCGCGCTCTGGATCCTGATCGCCAATGGCTGGATGCAGAACCCGGTCGGGGCGCTCTTCAATCCCGACACCATGCGCATGGAAGTGGTCAACTTCGTCGAGGTGATCTTCAATCCGGTGGCGCAGGCCAAGTTCGTGCATACGGTTTCGGCCGGCTATGTCACCGGCTCGGTGTTCGTTCTGGGCGTAAGCGCCTTGTTCCTCCTCCAGGGCCGCCATGTGGAGCTCGCCAAGCGTTCGATGACGGTTGCCGCCTCGTTCGGTCTGGCCTCGGCCCTCTCGGTCGTGGTGCTGGGCGATGAGTCGGGCTACGTCGCCACCGAGCACCAGCAGATGAAGATTGCTGCCATGGAGCTCATGTATGAGACCGAACCGGCCCCTGCCGGGCTCAATCTCTTTGCCATTCCTGGAGCCGACAACCGCCCGGCCTTTACTGTCCAGCTGCCCTGGGTGCTGGGCCTGATCGCGACGCGCTCGCTCGATCGCGACCTGCCTGGCATCACCGAGCTGGTTGAGCATGCGGCGGTGCGCATCGCCAGTGGCGTTGAAGCCTATAAGGGGCTCGAGGGCATCCGGGCCAATCCCGAAGACAGTGCTGCCCGTGCCCTTTTCGAAGAACACCAGCGCGACCTCGGCTATGCACTGCTGCTCAAGCGGTATCGCGACGACGTCCAGAACGCCACGGGCGAGGAAATCACCCAGGCAGCCCTCGATACCGTGCCCGATGTCTGGCCGCTCTTCTGGAGCTTCCGCGTCATGGTCTTTGTGGGCATGTTCTACATCGTCTTTTTCGCGCTATGGTTCCTCAAGGCCAGCCAGCACCGGCTCCACACCAACCGTGTCCTGCTGTGGGCGGCCGTCCTGACCATCCCGCTGCCCTGGATCGCCATCGAAGCCGGCTGGATCATTGCCGAATATGGCCGCCAGCCTTGGGTGGTGGAGGGCGTGCTGCCCACCTTCTACGCGGCCTCGGGCCTCAACTGGTGGGACCTGGCCATCTCGCTGACCTTCTTCATGATCGTCTACACCGTCCTTTTCGTCATCATGACCTGGCTTATGGTGCGGGTGATCAAGGCGGGCCCTTCCGACAAGCTCGGGCTTGGCCTTCCCGAAGAGGATTTCACGGGTCGGCGCACGCCGCCTGCACCCAGCCCCAATGCGGAGATCGCAGCTTAAATGAGTGCTATTCCTCTCGACTACGAAGTGCTGCGCCTCATCTGGTGGGGTTTGCTTGGCACCCTGCTGATCGGTTTCGCTATCATGGGTGGCATGGATCTGGGCGTGGGTGCCCTGCTGCCCGCGGTGGGGCGCACCGATGAGGAGCGGCGCGTCCTCATCAATCTCATCGGCCCGACCTGGGAAGGCAACCAGGTCTGGCTCGTGCTGGGGGGCGGCGCGATCTTTGCCGCCTGGCCCACCCTTTATGCGGTGAGCTTTTCCGGCTTCTACATCGCGATGATTGCCATTCTGCTGGCGCTGATCCTGCGTCCGGTGGGCTTCAAGTTTCGCGGCAAGGTCAAGGATCCGCGCTGGCAAAAGGCCTGGGATTGGGGCCTCTTCCTCGGTGGCTTCGTGCCGGCGGTGGTGTTTGGCGTGGCCGTAGGCAACGTCTTTCTCGGCGCTCCCTTCGGTTTTGATGCCAATATGCGCATCAGCTATGCCGGCAACTTCTTTGGCCTACTGACGCCCTTTGCCCTGCTAGCGGGGATCGTCAGCCTTTGCATGCTCCTCACCCAGGGGGCGAGCTATATCGCCATGCGCACCGAAGGCATCACCGCCGAGCGGGCACGCCTTTATGGCCGCTGGGCCGCCCTCGCCACCATCATTCTCTTTGTGGTCGGCGGGATCGCGGCGCTGTTCTTGCTGAATGGCTATCGGGTCACGAGCATCCAGAACCTGGCCGGCCCCTCCAATCCGCTGGGCAAGACCGTTGTGGTCGAGCGTGGCGCCTGGGCGGCCAATTACAGCGCCTATCCCTGGATGATGATCGCTCCGGTTCTGGCCATTCTTGGCTCGGCCACGGCGTTTCTTGCCCTTGGCGCCCGGCGCAAGCTTGCCGCCTTTATCGGCTCGAGCCTTGCCATTTTCGGCATCATCAGCACGGCCGGATTGTCGCTGTTCCCGTTCCTGCTCCCGTCTTCGCTCGATCCCTCGATGAGCCTTACGGTTTGGGACAGCTCGTCGAGCCAGCTCACCTTGTTCCTGATGCTGGTGATGACGATCATCTTCCTGCCCATCATCCTTGGCTACACCAGCTGGGTCTTCAGCGTCATGCGCGGGCCTGTCACCACCGCCAGCCTTGGCCGCAATCCCAACGCTTACTAGGAGTTCAGTTCAATGTGGTACTTCGCCTGGATCCTCGGGGTAGGGCTCGCCTGCTCTTTCGCCATCCTCAATGCCATGTGGTACGAGATGCGCGACGATCGCTTCTGAGAGAGCGCTTGGCGGGACGTGCTTGCATGTCCCGCTTTTTCATTGTGGCCTCTACCCGCCGAACCTACCGAAGGGCAGTCCGCCCCTGGCTTCAATGCCCCTCATTCGGTCGTCCAGGCCATCTTCGATTCCTGATTGCTACCGGTCCGCTTAGCTTGCTACCATAGCTTGCCTGAAGTCCATGTCAGATGCCTGCTCGTGGAGGCTCGCAATGGATCGCTTATCCCATCGGACTGGCGTCACCTGGAAGTGGCGGGTGGCATTTGCGTGCACTGCCTTCGCGGTGCTCTTGCTCCCGGCCGTAGCCACGCAAGTGTCTGGCGAAGTGAACTGGGGCGCCGAGGATTTCTTTGCAGCAGCGGGCCTATTGGCGGCAGCTTCGGCTGCAATCGAAGTTCTTTTCAGAGCGGTTCAAACTGTCCGCGCACGATTAATGGGCACAAGCTTAGCGCTCATTGCTCTTCTTGCCATCTGGGCACAACTGGCCGTCGGCATCTTCTAGCTCTCCAAACCTCTCACCCCCTGGGATCGTGACCTCCATCGAGCGAGCCATCGATGTCGATGGCAATCGCGCCGGCCTGTCCTGATAGTGGGCTCAACACGGGGATCGGCGCCACTTCGTGGCCGCGCCTTGCGAGTTCTTGGTGAACTGATGGTGGGAACTGACCTTCAAGTTTAAGCGTGTCGCGGCTGTCCGAAAATGTCCGTCCCAGCAAGAACCTCCCCCCCGCCAACGCTTCGGCTGGCCGTCTGCCGTAATCAATGAGGCGCGTGAGCAGCATGGCGAGCGTTTGCGGCTGCCCGTCCGCCCCTTGGGTCCCAT
>NZ_JABAOL010000005.1:0-59795 GCF_013185965.1 Devosia sp. 919
CTAAGTCTTAAGGCTTGGGAGAGTAGGTCGCTGCCAGGTCTGCCAAAAACGGATGTCTCAATACAATCTCGAAAACAAAAGCCCCGCACTCAGAAATGAGGCGGGGCTTTTTCGCGTTCATGGCAATGAAGCAGGGGGGAGGGAAGAGGCCATATCCTTGCCGTGGTGTGGGCCCAGTATGCTACCACCATTCTCCCGCTCCCAAACTTCCGGGCCCCATCCTTCATGATCCTTGCGCGTATTCTTTTGATCTTGTGCATGCTCGCACCGGCGCTAACGGGCGGTGCGCTCGCTCAGGTGCCTCTTCTTCCATCCGCAGACCAGCCGGCTACGGCTAGCGATAGCGAGGTCCAGGACGATCAAAGCGTCAGGCAGTTGATTGAGATCCTCGAGAACGATGCCGCCCGGCAGGCGCTCATTGAGCGCCTGGAAGGGGCTGCAGGCCAGGATGCCAGCGCAACAATAGAGGAGCCGGCCCCGACGCTGAGCGTCGCCCGTCAACTGGCAGAACATACAAGGGCTCTGTCCAAAACCGCCGGGCGCGCCGCCGATGCGTTTGTTCACGTCGTGCAGGACTTCCGCGGTAGCATCAACGCGGCCCTCAGTACCGACTTTGCCCAGGTGCGTACCGCAGCCTGGAACCTCGCGCTCGTTGCTGCGGGCCTCTTCGGCAGCCTGATGGCCCTGCGCATCGTCGTCATTTGGCTGCAGCAGCGTTTAGCCGGCCGGGTGGCGGCGCGCGGATGGCGCGTACGGACAGGGGCCGTCGTTGCGGCGGCGCTGATCGACGGCGCCTCGGTGTTGATGTCCTGGGGGATTGGTTTTGCTACCGCGCTGACTTTGGCCAGAGACAGTGGCGGGCAGGTGGGAGTCAACGAGTCGCTGTTGCTCAACGCGTTCCTATTGGTGGAACTCAGCAAGCTCCTGGTCCATACGGTTTTTTCCCCGCGTTCGGCGGCATTACGCTGGATTCCTCTCTCGAACAGCGACGCGGCTTATTGGTCGTTCTGCACCGGCCGGCTGATATCGCTGCTCGGTTATACGTTTTTTTTCGTCGCTCCCGTGCTTTCAAGTAGTGTTTCGCGTGACGCGGCCGCCGCCGTCCAAGTTATCGCCATGACCGCATCGGTGGCATTGGCCATCATCGTGGTGCTGCAGTGCAAGGAAGGGGCACGAGCCCGGCTCACCGAGGTTGCCGCGGAGCGCGGCAATGACGGGGTCGGTCAGGCGCTGCTTCTTGTGGGCCGCTATTGGCACGTTGTGGCCATCGCCTACCTCCTCACACTGCTGGTCGCCTGGTTTGCCAATCCGGACGGGGCGCTCCCGTTCATGTTGGGCGCAACCTTCCAGACTGCCATCGCGGTCTTGGCCGGAATGGCTATTTCGGGCGCCATCTCTCGGGTGATCCGCTTCGGTTTGAGTTTGCCTGAGGATGTGCGCCAGAACTTGCCTCTCCTCGAAACGCGGCTGCAAGCCTTTGTGCCCCGGGTCATGCAGATCATCCGTCTTGTGGTCGTTGCGGGTGTTGTCCTCGCCGTCGTGCAGGCCTGGGGGATGTTCGATGCACTCGGCTGGTTGGGTTCGGAACGGGGCCAGGAGATCGTGGGCTCCCTCATCGCCGCAGCGTTTATCGTTCTGGCCTGCGTGGTGCTTTATATTGTCGTGGCGTCGTGGATCGAGTTTCGGCTCAGCGCCAGAGCCGGCAAGATGCCGACAGCGCGCGAGAAAACTCTGCTGAGCCTGTTCAAGAATGCTTTCACGATCGCACTGGTGGTGTTTGGCGTGATGCTGGCCTTGGCACAGATCGGCGTCAATATCGCGCCGCTGCTGGCAGGGGCTGGTGTGCTGGGTCTGGCTATCGGTTTTGGATCCCAGAAGCTCGTGCAAGACATCATCACCGGCATTTTTATCCAGTTCGAAAACGTCATGAACGAGGGGGATGTGGTGGAGGCCGGTGGGAAGTCCGGGGTGGTGGAGAAACTCACCATCCGGTCGGTCAGCATTCGCGATCAGACCGGAACCCTGCACCTGATCCCGTTCTCGTCGGTGGATCTGGTTTCCAATATGGTGAAGGGTTTCTCCTTCCATGTGGCTGAAATCAGTGTCGCCTACGAGTCCGATATCAGCGTCGTCAAGCAGGCGCTGCGGGACGCCTTTGAGCGTTTGCTGGAAACCGAGCACAAGAACGAGATTATTGACGAGCTCGACATGCAGGGGATCATTGCGTTCGGCGATTCCGCCGTGGTGGTGCGGGTGCGCATCAAGACCCTGCCCGGCAAGCACTGGGGCACGGGTCGGACCTATAGCGAGATCGTCAAGACGGTGTTCGAAGAGCGCGGAATCGAGATTCCCTATCCGCACATCACCTATGTACGGGCCAAGGGCGCAGCTGACGCAAGCGTGCCCTTTGGTGGCGATGACAACCAACGCGCCCTCGCGTGAGCGGCAATGACGTCGACGTGATCTGCTTGAACCGGAGCCTTAAGGCGATCTTAATCCGGATAGTTAAGTTTGTGGTAGCGGTGGCGAGACAACCGCCATCGCGCAGACCGGCTTTAGCCGCCTCGCTTAAGCCTTTTCGCACTCTCCGGAGGCTCACTTGATGTTGCACCCGTCACTCACAAGGTCGCGCTACTCGATTGTAGCGCTTTGTTTTGCCGCTTTGCTGAACTTCGGAAGCGCGCCTGCGCTTGCCAGTAGCGCCGATTTCGTTCGTGGGCTCTGGCCACAAGCGGAAGCAAGGGGAGTGAGCCGGAAGGCCTTCGAAGCTTCGTTTGCTGGGTATAGTCCTATCCCTCAAGTCATGGAGCTCACGCGCAAGCAGCCGGAGTTTGCCTCATTGGCGTCAGACTATGTCACCAAGCGAGTGACGGACGCGCAAGCGGCAAAGGGCCGAGCAATGCGCGCCGAGTGGAACCAGACGCTTTCCGCGGCGGCGCAGCGCTATGGTGTGCAGCCCGAGGTCGTGCTGGCGATTTGGGGCATGGAGACCAATTTCGGTGGCTTCATGGGTGGGAACAACACCATCCATGCCTTGGCGACGCTGACGGAAGGTGGCTATCGAGCGGATTTCTTCCGCGATGAACTGCTCAACGCCCTGCGCATCGTTTCGGATGGCCATGTAAGCCCCCGTAACATGGTGGGATCCTGGGCGGGCGCCATGGGGCACACCCAGTTCATGCCCTCCAGCTTCATGCGCTACGCTGTTGATTTCAACGGTGATGGTCGCAAGGACATCTGGAATTCAGTGCCTGATGCCTTGGGCTCTACCGCCAACTATCTCAAGTCATTCAACTGGCGCCCGGGCGAGACCTGGGGCTATGAAGTTCGCCTCCCACAAGGGTTCAATTTCGCTGCCGCGCGGCAGATGGAGCGCGCCTCAGTCAGCCAGTGGCAGGCCATGGGTATCAGCCGAGCTTCCGGCAAGCCATTCCCTCGCTCCAGCGATACAGCCCGGCTCTACTTGCCAACAGGTGCCTCGGGGCCCGCCTTTCTTTTGCTGCCAAATTTCGAAGTGATCAAACGCTACAACAACTCAGACAGTTACGCTCTGGCCGTTGGACATCTGGCCGACCGGATCATCGGCGGCGGTCCCTTTGTTGTCCCCTGGCCCCGGGACTATGCACTGAACAAGAGCCAACGCGCAGAGCTCCAAAGCCTGTTAGCCCGCGCCGGATTTGATATTGGCTCTCCAGACGGTGTGCTCGGCCCCAAGACCCGGGCTGCTGTCCTAGCCTACCAGGCCAAGGCCGGATTGCCGGCTGACGGCTATATCTCCGGGCGCCTGCTGGACTCCCTGAAGCGCTAGTCTCGAGAGTTCATCCGCCGTCACAATATGCCCGGCTTGGCCGGGCATCTTCGTTATCCCGCACTTCGATTGCTTTGCCCCATGATGAAACTTGTCTCGGTTAGATCGCTGCGCGGAGCCATTATGGCCGTTCTGCTGGCTTCCTCACTCCAAGCCAGCCCGGCCCTGGCCGTGTCAGTGATGGACCCGTTCAACCTTCCTGCGTCAATGGACAGCGGTACCGCCAAGGTGGCCGATGGGCTAGCCTATGCCGACGGACCCCGGCACAAGCTGGACATCTACGCCCCCGAGCAGCGTGGCGCCGCTGCACCGGTCGTCTTCTTTATCTATGGGGGCGGCTGGAATCGCGGCGAGCGGAGCGACTACCAGTTCGCGGGCCGCGCGCTCGCCGCCCGCGGATTTGTCACGGTGATCGCTGATTACCGCCATGTACCCGAAGTGCGATTCCCTGGGTTTCTTGAGGACAGTGCCAATGCACTCCGGTGGGTGCAGGACAACATCGCCGACTATGGCGGCGATCCTAATCGCTTGTTCCTGGCCGGGCATTCGGCCGGCGCCTACAACGCCGTAATGCTGGCGCTGGAGCCGTCATTCTTGCGCGAATATGGGGTGACGCTGTCGATCCGGGGCGTCGCGGCGCTCTCGGGGCCTTACGATTTCTACCCGTTCGAATATGGTGAGGTACGCGAAGCCTTTGGCTCGGCGCCGAACCCCGAAGGCACGCAGCCAATCAATCTTGTTGGCCCGGATGCGCCACCCATGTATCTGGCCACCGGCACCACCGACCCTATTGTGCGTATGCAGAACACCCAGCACTTCGCTGAGGTGCTGAAGGCCAATGGCGTTTGGGTCACCACCAAATATTATGAAGGCTTTGGTCACATGGAGCCGGTGATTGCCATGGGCTCGCTCTGGCGTTGGCGCATGCCGGTGCTCGACGACATGGTGTCGTTCTTCCAGATGTTTGGTGCGTTCCCGAGCGGGGTGCCTTACGCGGCAGTGGCGCCCGAAGCGCCCGAGCAGCTGCCAGAGGCGATTGCCCCGATGGACCAGATCGCAGAGCAGCTCAATTCAATGTTTCAGCCCATCGCGCAGTGACGATCAACTGCGCCTTCAGCTTTGGTCAGTTTCAGTGATCGGCCGAAGCTCCACCGATTCAGCCGAGCGTGCTGCGGGGCCGTGGAACACCGCTTCGATGTTGTTGTTGTCGGGGTCGAGCACAAAGCAGGCGTAATAGCCCGGGTGGTAGGAACGCTCCCCCGGCGCGCCATTATCCTTGCCGCCAGCGGCAAGAGCTGCCTGGTAGAACTTGTCCACCGTTTCGCGATCGCGAGCCTGGAAGGCCAGATGGATGTGCGTTGGCGCAGAGGCGGCGTCGGCAGCGTCGACGAACAACTCGTCCACCTGAAACCAGCCTTGGCCGCCTTGCTCAATGGGGCGGCCAAGGGTTGAGAGTGCGGCTCCGTAGAAGCGCCGGGTGGCCTCGAAGTCACGGGCACGAAGATGAACATGGTCGATCAGTCGTCCAACATGCCAGATCATCTTGCGCCTCTTAAGCCGTTATTCAGCCTCGTCCGCTGGAGCGGCGTTGAGCTGACCGTAGCGCTCCTCGCCAATCTTGGCCAACAAGTCCAGCTGGGTTTCAAGGAAGTCGATGTGACCTTCCTCATCGGCGAGCAGTTCATCGAAGAGCTGCTTGGAAACATGATCGTGCAGCTGTGAGCAGAGCTCGCGGCTGGTGCGATAGGCTTCACGCGCCTCGTATTCGCCGGCCAGATCGGCCTCGAGCACTTCCTTGATGGTCTGCCCAATACGCAGTGGCGCAACGCGCTGCAGATTCGGATGGCCTTCAAGGAAAATGATGCGTTCGATCAAGCGATCGGCATGGTGCATTTCTTCGATCGACTCGGCGCGCTCCTTGGCGGCGAGCTTGCGATAGCCCCAGTCGTCGAGCAGCCTGTAGTGCACCCAGTATTGGTTGACTGCACCGAGTTCAAGAAAGAGGGCCTCGTTAAGCCGCTCTATGACCTGTGGTTCGCCCTTCACGCGGTACTCCGTTCCGTTTCTGCTTAAGCTTTTCCAAGCGGGCCTGTACATCGACAAGTTCGCCCGGGCTTCGTGCCTGCTGCAGGTGGAAGCTCTCCGTCACGCGGACGATGATGTCCACCACATTAGGTACACAGCCGCCGCATTTAGCACGGCGTTCCAGTTCGCGGTAGACCTTTGCGGGCACGACCAACTGCCACGGATCTTGTTCGAGCAGTTCAAGGACGATGTCCTCGATCTGCTTGGAGGTAATCATGTTGCATTGGCAGACGAGCATAGCGTGCCAGAACTTCTCGTGGGTGGATGGGAGTGCAGTAGCGTTCGTCATTGCTGATTGTCAATGTCACAAAATGGTGTCGGTTAATCAGCAGCAGGCGCAGCGTCTGCAGGACGGAGCTATTGCCGTTGTCCCTTCTGGCGCCTGGCGGCAATGAGGGCAGCCGACGCCGCGGTGCGGTGCGCCGTCGAGAAGAATTCCCGATAAGCCAGTACCAGGACGGTGCAAAGGCAGACCGCCACGGCCAACCATTCGGACACGAACCAGGCAACCGTGGCGACAGAGAAGTAGTAGGCGCGGATGCCACTGTTGAAGTTGCGCGCTCCCAGGGCGTTCATATGAGCAATCGCGTCGATTTCCTCGGGCGTGGCTCGGGTTTCGTGATCGAGTGCACCCAGCATGATGCAGAAATGATTGAACTGGCGCAGCGAGAGCGTGAAGGCAAAAAAGGCCAGCACGAACATGGCAAGCATGACAACGAGATGCATCTGCACTTCAACGATGGAATAGGTGCGATCCAGTGACAGGGACTCCAGAGCGTCCATCAGCGCGGGCAATTGGCCAAAAACCGCGAACACTGCCAAGACCAGCAGTACGGCGGTGGAGGCAAGAAAGCTGACGGACTGCATGATGTTGCCCGAAAGGATGGCGTCAAACGGGCTTTCGCGCCGTGCCGCATTCGCCACCCAGCGCCGCCGCTGCATGTTCATGATCACCGACAATGAAGGACGGCGCCGCTCCACCATCGGCACGATGATGTTGTAGGCGAAGTAGCAGAGCAGCGGAAAGACAGTGGTAAGCAGGGTCATCGCAGCCCGTTGGAATGGTTGTGGTGACCGAGCTTACTGCGCCAATGCGGCAAATGGGAATGCGCCCGATCAGATCGGGCGCGGATAGCGGCGGTGAATGGCCTCGATGCCGGCCAGAACGTCGGGCGACAGCACGCAATCGGCAGCACCCAGCGCAGTGGCCAGCTGTTCGGTGCTGGTTGCTCCAACAATGACCGAGGTCAAGAACGGACGGGTGAGGCAGAACGCGAGTGCCATTTGCACCGGATCCAATCCATGCTCGCGCGCCAGGGCAATATAGGCTTGGGTGGCGGCCTCGGAATGCTCGTTCAGTCGCCACATGCCGCCTTGATAGTCAGCTCGGCTGCCTGGGGGAACGGTGCCATCCGCATACTTGCCCGTCAAAATACCGGCGGCGAGCGGGGAATAGGCAAGGAGCCCGACATCCTCGTGGTGGCTCAGCTCAGCAAGATCGAGATCGAAGTGGCGACGCAGCAGACTATATTCGTTCTGCACGGACACAAGGCGGGGCAGCCCCTTGGCCTCGGCGATGCGCAGCCATTGTGTTATCCCCCAAGTGGTCTCGTTGGAGACGCCGATATGCCGTATCTTGCCCTGCCGGACCAGCGCGCCCAGGGTTTCGAGCATGTCCTCGATATTGCCCAGCACGTCCGCTGTCTGCTGCTTGTGGGGCGCGTAGGTCCACGAGTTATCGAAATTGTAGTGGCCGCGCGAGGGCCAATGAATTTGGTAAAGGTCGAGGTAGTCGGTCCGCAGCCGGCTCAGGCTTTGCTCCACCGCCAGTCGGATCGATTCGCCATCTGGTCGTCGCCCGTCGCGGATATGTTTGGAGCCGCCACCGGCAATCTTGGAAGCCAGAATCCACTTGTCGCGCTTGCCGGAACTGGCAAACCAGCTGCCGATGATTTCTTCGGTACGCCCGGAGGTCTGCTGGCTGCCGGGCACGGCATAAAGCTCGGCGGTATCCATGAAATTGAGACCGGCTTCCAGCGCCATGTCGATTTGCCGATGACCTTCGGCTTCGGTGTTCTGGCTGCCCCAGGTCATGGTGCCAAGGCACAGTTCGGTTACGTGGATGTCGGTACGGCCAAGACGTCTGGTGTTCATGAATCGATTCCGGTTTGCGGCGGCACACTAAGCAGGGCTGGCGTGTGCGGTAAAGCGAGCTTGGCCGCGCCGAGCAGACGCGTTCTCCCCAAGAAAGCGTTTTTGTCGTCGTTTAGGGGTTGAGCTATCCCGAACCAGCTCGTATATACCCGTCACGTTCGGCGCTAGCCAAACGGTTGACGCGGGATGGAGCAGCCCGGTAGCTCGTCAGGCTCATAACCTGAAGGTCGCAGGTTCAAATCCTGCTCCCGCAACCAAAATAAAAAAGCGCCCGCAAGGGCGCTTTTTTATTAGCCGCAGGGAGGAGGGCCGATTTCAGGTTGCCGGCGCGCCCGCAGCGCGCGTTGCGTGAACCGGCCCACTATCCCCCCACACCAGATCGACATGGATGGCCCTCACTCGGCGCCTTTCGCCCCGGCATGAAGTTGCCCGTCATGTTGGCGATAAGTGGCTGGATAACCGGCAGGCAGCCTCATCACCAGTCATTGCAATCTGCACGACACGTGCGTTGCCTGGCGCCTCGCCATGAGGAGCCGCTACACTATCCCCGCCGGCACCCGCACAGCCGACGCAAAAAAGCCGATTAACCTACTTGAGTTAACTTAAAGTGCGCCGCAGTCTTCCCTTACCGTCACCAGCCTGCAGGAGGCAGGCGTGACAGCTAAGGAGAGGCTGTTCCATGACCCGACTCACCCGCAGAACCTTTATCGCGTCCGTTCCCCCCTTGCTGGCGACTACGCAAATTCCAGCTTGGGCGGCCCCGGCATCAGATCTCGACCTGATCGCAGCGCAAAAAGGCGAGCCGGCCCTCGTCAAACTTTATCGCCAGCTCGAACGGCTAACCTCGACCGTGACACTGATGACCACGGGGGCGCATCCCGACGATGAGCCCAGCGGCATGCTGGCGGCACTTCGGCATGCCTACGGCATTCGCCCGGTGCTTTACTGCATCACGCGCGGCGAGGGCGGCCAGAACGCCATTGGTCCGGAACTCGGATCCGTGCTGGGCGTGTTGCGGACGCGCGAAATGACGGAGGCGTCGCGGGCGCTGGACGCCTCGCTGGCCTTCGGTAGCCAGGGGCACCACGACCACATGCACGATTTCGGGTTCTCCAAGGATCCCAATGCAACAATCGACCGCTGGGGTCGTGATCGCGTGATCGAGCGGATGACTTGGGCCGTACGCCAATACAAGCCCGATGTGATCATGAATTGCTTCCTGGATGTTGGCGGACAGCATGGTCACCATCGCGCTGCCAATGTCGCGACCTTTATCGTGGCCGATCTTTCCGGCAATGAGGCGGAATTCCCCGAACAGATCGCGGCCGGCCTAAAGCCCTGGACCGTGCCCAAGATCTATCAACCCGCCTGGGGTGGGGGCGGGGGCGTTTATGACGACGAAACCCCGCCGCCGCCAACGACGCTGGTGATCAAGGCGCCTGAACGAGACCCGATCTCTGGGGCCACCTTCCCGCAAATGGGCGAATGGTCGCGCTCCTGCCATTTGACGCAAGGGATGGGCCGCTGGCGCCCAGACCCGCAGACCGAATGGCCGCTCAACCTCAGCTGGGCCTCGGTCACCGAAACGGGCAAGGAAGAAGCGGATATCCGCGAGGGTCTTATCGCCACTGTTGGACACATCGCCGAGCTCGATGGAATGCCCACTGGAGCCGCCGAGGCCTTGCGCAATGCCCAGGGGCTGATCGAAGAAGCGGTGGATGATTACGGCGACCCGGTCGTTGTCACCGCCAAGCTGGTGGAAATCGGCAAGGCTCTCAAGGAAGCGCAAAGCGCAGTTCCGCCGGAATTGCAGGACCAGGTCGCCCATCGCCTTGAGCGCAAAACCCGGGAAACCGATCTGGCGCTGGCCACTGCCGCCGGCATGCAGATCCGGGCCTATACCGATGGTGCCGATCTTCGTCCCGGTGAAGAAATCATCCTCAAGACCGTTGTCGATGCACCCGGTCAGGTGGCGGTCACATCGATCACGGTCAAGTCGCGCGATGGTATCGGCGCGGGGGAAAATGACGTGGAAGGCGTAGGCGTCAACATCGCGCCTGACGCGGCCTTGACCAATCCACTGACCGAACAGTTCGATCCGCTTGGTGGCAATGGTGATGCCTTTGTGCAGCTGACGGCCGAGATCTCGGGCTATGAGGCAGTGCTCGACATCGATCTGGAGGACGCCTTGCGCGTCCTGCCCGAGGCGTCGCTCGAACTCAAGCCCGATGCCGTGCTGTTCAACACCGAAGCCCAGATTTCCCCGGTTGAGATGACTGCGGTGGTTTCGGGCGCCACCACCGCCGATCTGGACTTCGATCTGCCCGAAGGCTGGGCTGCAACAGCAAAGGGAAAAACCGGCACCGAGGCTGGCACTTTCGAGCTGGTTCCCCCCGCAGAACTGGGCACAGAGCGCATCACCATCGCACCCAAACTGCTCAACAAGCCTGCCTATGCCATCAACGTCTTCAGCTATCCCCATATCGGGCGCTCGGTGGTGCCGACGGAAATAGCGATCCCTGTGCAGGCGGTAGGTGCGGCGCTACCGGAAGGCCGGATCGGCTATATCGGTGGGGGTAATGACAATGTCGGCACCTGGCTGTCCCGGATGGGGGTTGATCTGAAAGAGCTGACGGCTGCCGATATGGAAGCAGGGGCCTATCGCGATCTCGATACCCTGGTGGTCGGCATCTTCTCCTTCGGGCGCCGCGACGATCTGGTGGCAGCGCTCGCGGGCATTCATGAATGGGTGCGCAATGGCGGGCACCTAGTGACGCTTTATCACCGGCCGTCCGATGGCTGGGATCCAGAAATGGTGCCACTGGCTTACCTCCAGATCGGATCACCCTCGATCCGCTACCGGGTCACCGACGCCGAAGCTGCCGTTGAGGTGCTCGAGCCCGATCATCCCCTGCTCAATTATCCCAACAAGATCGGGGAAGCCGATTGGGCCAATTGGGACAAGGAACGGGGGCTGTATTTCGCGTCGGAGTGGGACGAAGCCTATCGCCCGCTCCTGGCAATGAACGATCCCGGCGAGGAGCCGCTGACCGGCTCGCTGCTAACCGCTGAGATCGGGGAGGGGCGGCACACCCATACCAGTCTCATCCTGCACCACCAAATGGACAAGCTAACTCCTGGGGCCTTCCGCCTGATGGCCAATCTGATTCAGCCAGCCAAGCGCGCTAGCTAGATCCTATTCGGTCCGCTCGGCCTCCCACGAGCGAGCCGTCTCGCGGCCGCAGTTGCGGCGGCCGCCCCCGGTCCTTCAGGGCCGGGGGTGTTTGCATATGAAGTACAGGAAGCCTAGCGCACGCGCGATGGCCTGGGACGGTCCAGGCGCGACGTAAGCAGCAGGGCGCCCATAATGATGGCGATGCCGGCGATGGTGGTCCAGGCCGGAACTTCGTTAAAGGCCAGAAAACCGGCAAGGCTCGCCAGCACAATCGACAGGTAGCCGAATGGCGCTAGGAGATTGGCTGGCGTGCTTTGATAAGCGCGCAAATAGCAGTACTGCCCGATCTGGGCGAGCACGCCGATCCCAAGTAGCAAGGGCCAGTCGGCCACGGCGACCGGCTGCCAGGCGATAAGGGCCGGAAGTGCCGTGAACACCGAAAGACCAACCGTATAGAAGACCATAAGTACCGTGGTGTTCTCGGCAGCCAGCGCGCGGGTCTGCACCGTAGCAAGCGAGCCAAAGAGCACTGTGGCAAGGGCGGCGATCAAACCAAGGTTCCAGTGCATCTCGCTGGGGCCAACCATGACGAGGACGCCCGCAAATCCAATCACGGCGCCAACCCAGCGCCAAGGTCCGGAGCGCTCCCCCAACAGCCAGGTGGCCAAAGCCAGGACCACGAGCGGGCGCATGAAGCCGATAGCATTGACGAGGGCGAGAGGAAGGGCGGTCAGCGCAGCAAAATTGGCATTCAGCGCCAGTGTGTTGCAGAGCACGCGGAAGCTGTGGCGTCCCCATTGGCGAGTTTGGCTGAGGGCCTGGCGGTGCCGCCAGGCGAGTGGAAGAACGCCAACCAGGCCGATCAACGAGCGAATGAACACCATCTGAACGGCTGGATAGGTGGCGCCGCCGAGCTTGACCAGCACTGTCATCATAGTGACCAGCAGCATGTCACTCATGAGCCAGGCGATGCCCGCCCCTGAGGGCCTTGTTGACTCCATCTCAGGCCGCTTGGAGCAGGTTCGCCATCACCCGAAAGGCGCCGGGCACCAGACGATCAAGCTGATGATGGAGTACCAGGCTGGTATGGGTGTGGCGCCCCGCGCCGATCGAGGCGGACAGCAGTGAGCCGGTGAGTGGCGCTTCGCCGGCATCGCTCATGGCCAGCAGCGGCTGGTAGGCCTCGTCCCAGCTTGAAGCGAAATAAAGCCCGCGCTCCTTGTCCCACCCCGCGAAGTCGGCGGTGGTGATCTGGTTGGGTCCACTAAAGAGCGGGTGGTTTGGCGCCAGCAAGGTGACTTCCGCCGCAGGATTGGTGACCCGCCAGCGCAGCGACGGGCTGCCGATGGTGAGCGGCAGTGGTGGGGTGGCTTGCGGGTTCCAGCCATCGCTGGGCCGGTGGTAGAGGGTGACAAGGTGCCCGCCACTCTTTACCCAGTCGTGCAGCTTATTCGTTGCGGCCGCAAGATCCGGGCGGGTTCCAAAGGCAAAGATGCCGACGACGATCGTATCAAGGCCCGAGAGATCGCCGGCGAGGGCATCGGCATCCAGATCGTTGACCTGCGCACCCATGCGCTCAAGCCAGAGGCCGACCCGGTCAGCGCCACCGCCGATATAGCCCACGCGGGTGCTTGGCAGCGCCAGATCGAGCGCCAGGATGTCAAGGTTGAGCGGCCGCACGAAGCGGGCGCGGCCAATATGCGGATAGGCGAATGCGGCAACGCTGTGGGCCTGGAGACCATCGACCAGGACGGGCAGGGTATGACGGCCGCGCGGAAGGTCTGCTGCAGGGGTGACAGTCAAACTGTTCCCGTGGGTGGCGACGGTCAGGCCCGGCACCGGCGCGATGGTGATCTCCGCTATTTTTTCCGCTTTTGCATTGATCGTGCGGGGAGCCTGGTCGCCTTGGGGCAGGATCAATGCGTCGGGCACAATGGCGAGGCTATGCGCCGGGGCGATCTGCACGGGCTCTTCAGTGTCGATGGCAAAGGTGATCTCCTCTCCCCCGACCTTTGCCTGGGCCTTGAGCCAAATCCTGCCGTTTCCGCCCAGGCTGCTCCACTGCGGCAGGAAGGCGTTGGCTATATCGGCACCTTGTCGTGCCCGTAACGTCAGCACGGCTTTGTCGTCGGACAGATGCAGCCTTTCAGAGGGTTCGAAGGCGGAGGACGCGACCGGCGTTATCGCGATCGCTTCGGCAGTGCCGGGCTCGGCCTCAATAAAGAGATCGACGCAGCCACCAGGCGTTACGCTGTCTGAAGCAAGCGCGGCAGAAATCTCTAAGCCCGCAGCCAGCGCCATGGCCGTGTCCACCTCGCGCAGCTTGCGTTGCAGCCGATGGGTGTGTTCTGGCGCAACATGGGCGGTGGCACCACCGAGAGCCTGCCGCGCCTGCGCTAGTGCTGCGACGACGGCGGTGCCGTCGGGAAATTGCGCCAGCGCCTCCTCGATAGCAGCATCCGCTTGGGCAAGCTGAGACGAGGGACCGAGATCGGCGAGATGGGAAGGCAGACCAGCGAGAATGCTGTCCTCCGCGGTGCCGCCAACGCGATGCAGCCCCCATTGCGTCTGGGCGGGGTGCTGCCAGTGGCCCATGTTCTGGCTGGCGTGAAAGGCACGTGATGCCTCCCCCAGCCGGTCAAAGCTCATGCCGCTGGCTTCATCCACGCCCTGCGCCTCGATCCAGGTCGTCGCTGCAGGCGGGGGCACTTCGTCGTCATAGGTGCCGCCGCCGCCCGACCAGGCCGGCAGGTAGAACTTGGCCACCCGCCAGGGGGCAAGCTCGTCCGTGCGATAGGTGGGGTCAGCCGCAAGAGCCAGCGCTCTTTTGGCCGCCTGGGTCATCGCCCGATGATGGCCGTGCTGGCCTCCGACATCGAGGAAGGTGGGGATGACGATATCAGGGCGATATTGCCGGTAGGCGCGCACCAGGCGCTCAATGATCAAGTCCTCGCCCCAGCGAGCCAGCGTGTCCGGACCAGATTTGGAGAAACCGAAGTCATGAACCGCATCATCCGGGCCATGGCCGAGCCAGGCGATATCCGCATCGATGACGCGGGCGGCTTCTTCCATTTCACGCGAGCGCAGAACGCCCAGCGCACCCGATCGCTCCGGTCCAAGCGTGTTCTGCCCCCCTTCGCCGCGGGTGGAACAGGCGACCACGATGCGCATGCCATATTGGTGCCGTAGCAAGGCCAGCATGCCATTGTGCTCGTCGTCTGGATGGGCTCCGGTATTCATCACCGTTACCGTTGAACGCAAGCGAGAAAGCGCGCGATACAGGCGCACGAGACGGGGCGATGCGGCACGACGGTGCAAGCGCTGGCGATCATCGAGCATGAAAGTGGTCCAGAGTTTAAGAGTTAGCCGGTGGGGTCGGCGATGCTCAGATGGGGAGAAACCGTGTCGAGCAGCGGCAGGGCGGCTGCGCCGAGCGCGGCGGTGAGCTGACCGGTTTGTCCCCGCATGACGCGGGGCAGCGGCCGCTGGTGGCGCGTCGCAACCGAGACAGGAAGTGGATCGAGGGCGGCGATAACAGCTTCGAGCACTGAGTCCGGAAGGCCGCCGCCGAAGATGACCGTTTCTGGGTCAAAGATGTTTTCGAGCATGGCAACTGTGGGTGCGAGATAGTCAGCGGCCATGTCGATCCACTCCACGAGGGTATGGTTTTGATCATCGTGGAGCTTTTGGATATCTTGGACGGTGGCGACATATATTCCCGCCATCGCCAAGCGTTCGCGTAAGGCAAAGACCGACACAAAGCGTTCCAATGCGCCAGCAGGGCCATAGCGGGCGGTTCCTTTGCGCGGGACAAGGCTGAGATGACCAATTTCACCGGCGTTACCGAAAGCACCGCGCAGCGGACGGCCATCCTGGATCACCCCAAGTCCGAGACCGACCCCGAAATACAAAAAGCAGAAGCTGCCGAGCTGGCGCCCCGCACCGTAAAGCCGCTCGGCGACCACTGCCGCGGTGGCATCGTTTTCCACCACGACATGTTGCCCGGTTGCCCTAGAGAAGAGCGCGGCCGGATCAACACCTGTCCAGCCAGGCAGGGTCGCCGGGCCAACCGAGCTCATCCCCTCCACTTCAAATGGGCCGGGCATAACGACACCGATGCCCAGCAGCTTGTTCTGGTCGGCATTGAGGGAGGTTTGCAGTCGCTCAACCTCTTGAGCGACTTGACCAGGAACAGTGTCGGGCCCGGTTGCGGAGAGGGAAATGATCGATTGTGCCCGCACGCCTCCCGACAGGTCGACAAGGGCGGTGACCATGTGGTCGGCCGCAATTTCGACCCCTGCCGTAAGGGGCCCGTCGGGATTAACAGCAAACTGGATGGGTGGTTGGCCACGCCCCGAGCGCAGGCGGCCCAGTTCGATCAGCAGGCCTTCCTCGAGCAGTTCATAAACGATGTTGGCCACGGCTTGAGGCGTGAGGTGGGCGCGGCGGGCGATTTCGGTGCGGCCGAGGTGATCGTGCATGCGAATCACCTCCAGTACGACACGGCGGTTGTGCGCCCGGTTCCGCTCCGGGTTAGACCCGATCGCCACCCGCTGGCGCAATTCGCTCTTGCTGCGGCCGTTCACGTTCTCGCCCCCTCACCAAGCCCATCTCCTCTGACGAGAGCTTAGAACGGAAGGGTAATAACTCAAGTAGATTATTTTATTGACAAGGGAGCGTCACATATCTGACGCTAGTGGCGCTTGGCGGCTGGTCCGCCTCACACTGGTGGAGGGGCCGGAGGACGAGCGGCGGCCCTATTGGAGGACTGAGAAATGCTTACCAAAACAACTTTGGCCGGCCTGGCGGCTGGTGTCAGCCTGCTGGCAGTGGGTTCGGCCCAAGCCGTGGAAATTGAGTACTGGCAGTATGTGTTCGACAGCCGTGTCCAGGCAATGGACCAGCTGATCGAGAAGTTCGAGGCTGCCAATCCTGACATCACCGTCAAGCACACGACCTTCCCTTACGCCGACTACCAGACCCGTGTCGTGGCCGCCAAGGTTGCGGGCCAGGGGCCGGACGTGGTGCAATTGTTCTATGGCTGGACCGACCAGTTCGTGAATGGTGGCTTGATCAAGCCGCTCGATCCGGCGGTATTCCCGCACGAAGAGATTGAATCGCAGTTCTTCCCGATCGTTTCGGCGATGAAGCGCGGCGAAGACTATTACGGGTTACCAACCGCAGTGCGCTCACTGGCGCTGTTCTACAACAAGGCTTTGCTGGACGAGGCTGGCGTTCAGCCGCCACAGAACCTTGAAGAACTGCTTGCCGTCTCCAAGGCGACGACCAAGGTTGACGGCGGAGGAAACATGACCTCGGCCGGTATCACGCTCGACATGGCCGGGCAGGATCACCAGTGGTGGCGTGAAGTTCTGGTGCGCCAGAATGGTGGTGTGCCCTACGACGAAGAAGGCAATGTCGCTTATAACGACGAAGCCGGCGCTGCGGCGCTGAAGTTCTACACGGACCTGCAGACGGAACACAAAGTGGGGCAGACCGGCTTCATGGATGAAGGCCAGGCCGCGTTCCGTGCCGGGTTGGCTGCGATGACCATCGACGGCACCTTCCGCCTCGGCGCCTTTGAAGCCAATCCCTTCGAATGGGGCGTAGTGGAGCTGCCGGCCGATGCCAATGGCATGCGCTCCAACTATTCGAGCTATTTCGCCAATGCGATCGGGGCAACTGCAGAGGGTGAAGAGCTCGCTGCTGCACAGAAGTTCCTTCAGTACATCTCCTCGCCTGAAGCGATGGAAATCTGGCTTGATGCAGTGGGTGAGCTTCCCGCTCGCCGGGACGTTGCCTTGACCGAGAAGAACCTCGCCGACCCGATTTTGGGGCCCTTCCTCAAGGGTCTGGAATATGCCCAGACTACCCGCTTCTATGACGAAGCGGCGCAACGCCAGACCACGATCGACATGGTCAACCGCGTTCTGCTGGAAAACCAGTCCATCGAGGACTCGCTGAACCAGGCGGCGCAGGCTGAGCAGGCAATCATCGACCAGGGCCGTCAGTAACCACCAAGCCATGCAATGCGGCCGACGGCAGTTTACCTGCCGCCGGCCGCGCTAGTTCTTGCAGGAGCGAAAATGTCGTCGGCGAGCGCCATCCCCCAAGCAGGCCCAGTTCGCTTCTGGGATCGTCTGAATATCGGCACCAAGCGGGTGATCTGGGCCTGGGGCTTTCTCGCCCTGCCGATCATCTTTTATTCGGTTATTCGCTTTTATCCCACATTTCAGGCCTTCTGGCTGTCGATGACCAACTGGGACCTGTTGCGCCCGGCCCAGTTCATTGGCCTGGCGAACTACCAGAAGATGTTCGCCGACCCCTTGTTCTGGAAAGTGTTCCAGAACACCTTTCTTTACCTGATCATCGGCACGCCGCTGAGCCTCGCGATCTCCTTTGTGATCGCGTTCTATCTCGATCGCGTCCGGTTCATGCATGGCTTTATCCGCGCGCTCTACTTCCTGCCCTTCCTCACTACGGCGGCGGCAATGGGTTGGGTTTGGCGCTGGTTCTACCAGCCGGTGCCGATCGGGGTGATCAACGGTTTTCTCAGCACGATTGGCATTCCGCAGCAGCCCTTTTTGCGCTCGGTCGACCAGGCGCTCCTTTCCATCCTCATCCCGGCGATCTGGGCCGGACTTGGTTTTCAGATCATCATCTTCATGGCCGGGCTGCGTGCCATTCCGAACACTTTTTACGAGGCGGCTCGCATTGACGGGCTAGGGGAGTGGGCGATCCTGCGCAAGATCACCGTGCCGCTGCTCAAGCCCACTACGGTGTTTCTGGTGGTGTTCTCCTCGATCGGCTTCTTGCGCATCTTCGACCAGGTCTACAACATGACCACCAATGATCCGGGCGGGCCGCTCAACTCGACCAAGCCCCTGGTGCTCATGATCTATCAGACCGCCTTTTCATCCTACCAGATGGGCTACGCCGCCGCGCAGACCGTGGTGCTGTTCACCATCCTGCTCGTCGTGTCCTTGCTGCAGCTTTATGTGCTGAGGGAAAAGCAATGAGCGTCACCACAGTGTCGACGGAACTCTCCGCCAATCGGCGCGATATTCGCCCCGGTCGCATCATCGCCTGGACCTTGCTGTTCATCGGCGGGCTCATCGTAATCACGCCGCTGCTGTTCATGTTCTCGACCTCGCTCAAGACCTCGGGCCAGGTGTACGATCTTCGCCTGATCCCGCTGGCGCCGACGCTCGACAACTATGTCAAGGTGCTCGGTGACGGCCGCTTCATGCAGTGGTTTTTCAACTCCACCCTGATTGCGGTGACGGTCACGCTGTCGAACGTGTTTTTCGACAGCATGGTTGGTTATACGCTGGCCAAGTTCCAGTTCCGGGGCCGCTATTTCATCTTCCTAGCGATCCTGTCGACACTGATGATCCCCACCGAAATGCTGGTGATCCCCTGGTATCTGATGGCCAGTCAGCTGGGTTGGCTCGATTCCTATTGGGGGATCATGTTCCCTGGAATGATGACGGCCTTTGGCACCTTCCTCATGAAGCAATTCTTCGAGGGCGTTCCCGACGACTTCCTGGAAGCTGCGCGCATTGATGGGCTTAACGAATTCACCATCTGGTGGAAAGTCGCGATGCCGATGGTCGTGCCCGCCATTTCGGCGCTCGCGATCTTCACCTTCCTTGGCAATTGGACCGCGTTCTTCTGGCCGCTGATCGTGACCACGTCCAAGGAGCTTTATACGCTTCCCGTCGGGATCTCGAGCTTTTCGGCCGAGTCCTCCATCCAATGGGAGCTGATCATGACTGGTGCCGCGATCGGCACCATCCCCACGCTTCTCGTCTTCCTCGTGCTGCAGCGCTACATTGTCCGTGGCGTCATGCTGGCCGGCCTCAAGGGTTAACGCCGTGACCGATCCCCGTCTTGCCGATCAGTCGGTCTTTCCCGATCCCGTCTACAAGGAAACGGTGCTGCGGCCGCTATTTGATGGCGCCAAGGACCATCATGTGGAGGGCTTTCGCGCCATAGATCGCGCTCACCTGGTGATGCTGGCCCAAACCGGCATTCTTGATGCCGATCAAGCGCGCGAGATTGCCGGAGCCCTCGAGAGCATCGATACTGAAATCGATCCTGCCGCGCTGGTTTACAAAGGCGAGGTCGAGGATTTCTTTTTCCTGATCGAAAAGGAACTGAAGAAGCGCATCGGTCCAGATCTTGGCGGGCGGCTGCATACCGCGCGCTCGCGCAACGACATCGACCATACCCTGTTCAAGCTGGGGTTGCGCGAGCGCCTCAACCTGCTGATCAACAAGGCGCTCAAGCTGCACTCGACGCTGATCGAAGCGGCAGAACGGGAGCAGGCGACACTGATCGTTGCCTATACCCATGGCCAGCCGGCACAGCCGACCACGTTCGGGCATTACCTCTCGGCGATTGTGGAGTTCGTCGGACGCGACATCGAGCGGTTGCTGCAGGCTTATCGTTTGGTGGACCTTTCGCCCATGGGCGCTGCGGCCATCACGACCACGGGCTTTCCCACGGATCGGGCTCTGGTCGCCGAGTTGCTTGGCTTTGCCGCGCCTCTGCAAAATTCCTATTCCTGCATAGCGGGCGTTGACTACATCACGGCCACCTACAGCGCCATGGAGCTGATGTTCCTGCATCTCGGCCGGCCTATTCAGGATTTCCAGGTCTGGTCCAGCTTTGAAGTCGGGCAGCTTTATGTGCCCAACAGCCTCGTGCAGATTTCCTCGATCATGCCGCAAAAGCGCAATCCGGTGCCGGTCGAGCATCTGCGGCACCTGGCGAGCCAGACCTGCGGGCGCGCGCACGCCATGCTGACGGTGATGCACAACACCCCCTTCACCGACATGAACGACAGCGAGGGTGAAACCCAGTCCATGGGCTATGGCGCCTTTGAGAGTGCCTACCGCGTGCTTGATCTGCTGGCAGCATTGGTCGCCCAGGTCCGCATCAACCCTGAACGCGTGCGCGCCAATATCAACCGCTCCTGTATCACCATTACCGAACTGGCCGACAGCTTGGTGCGGCGCGAGGGTTTGTCGTTCCGGGAGGGACACGAAATCGCGGCGTCGGTCGCCAAGGCGGTGGTCGCTGCGGGCGGCGATCTGGCTGGGGATGGCTACGCACCGTTCCTTGCGGCGTTCGAGCACGCAACCGGACGCAAGAGCGCGCTTGATGCTGCAGCCTTCGCCGAGATCGTGTCGCCCGAATATTTCGTTGCAGTGCGCACCCGTTTCGGCGGCCCCGCGCCCGAGCCGCTGCAAGCGGCCATCACTGATTACAAGAAGGATGCGGCCGCATTGGCCGCTCAACATCAAACCATTCTGCGCCGCCAGGACGAAGCCGCGCGCATGCTCAATGAGCGCTTCGACGCATTGAAGGGAACAGCCTGATGGCCAAGATTGAACTGCAGAGCCTGGTCAAGAACTACGGCAAGACCCAGGCGGTGCATGGCATCGACCTCACCGTTGAAGATGGTGAGTTCGTCGTGTTCGTGGGCCCGTCCGGCTGTGGCAAGTCAACGACGCTGCGCATGATTGCCGGGCTTGAGGATATCTCTGCCGGCAATCTTCTCATCGGCGGCGAGGTTGTGAACCAGCGCGAGCCGAAGCAGCGCAACATCGCCATGGTGTTCCAGAACTACGCCATTTATCCTCACAAAACGGTGGGGCAGAATATCGGTTTTGGGCTCTACACCTCCAAGCTGTCTAAGGAAGAAAAACAGCAGCGCATCCTGCAAACGGCCAAGACCCTGGGCCTAGAGCCGCTGTTGGATCGGCGCCCTGCAGCACTGTCGGGCGGTCAGCGCCAGCGCGTTGCCATCGGCCGAGCGATGGTCCGTGATCCAGTGGCGTTTCTGTTCGACGAGCCACTGTCGAATCTCGATGCGCAGTTGCGGGCGCAGATGCGTATGGAGATCAAGAGCCTCCATCGCCGGCTTGGTACCACCATCGTTTATGTTACCCATGACCAGGTCGAAGCCATGACCATGGCCGACAAGATCGTGGTGATGCGTGACGGGCATATCCTGCAGGTCGGCACGCCCACCGATCTCTACGAAAACCCCAACGATGTCTTCACCGCGCGCTTTATCGGCAGCCCGTCGATGAACATGCTCGATGGCAAGCTGAGTGGTGGCACGCTCAGCATCGAAGGCACGACGATCTCGGGCCTGACGCTGCCTGCGCAAGAGGGCGATGTGCTTGTCGGCCTGCGCCCGCATGATCTGGTTGTAGGCGAGGCGAGCGAGCCAGGCCTTGGTGCAACTGGCATTGTCGAGGCGGTGGAGCCGCTGGGCTCGGAGACACTGGTGCATGTTCAGGTCGGCAAGAGCCAGATCATCGCCACCGCACCTGGTCGTGTGGTGCCCAAGGTCGGCAGCACGGTATCGATCAATGCCGGATCGGGGTCGCTCTATCTCTTCGATAAAGCCAGTGAGAAGGCCCTGGGCCGCGCATGACGTCTTCCCCCGTTGCAGCTGGGGCGGTGCTCAGCCTTGGGCGCATTTATTGCGACCTGGTGTTTCGCGGCCTCGATACCATGCCCCAGCTTGGCCGCGAGGTTTTTGCCGGAGAGTTCGAGTTAACCCCTGGCGGCGGCGCCCTGATTACCGCGGCACATCTGGCGGGCCTGGGGCGTCCCTCGGCCTTGTTGGCGCGGTTCGGCACTGACGATTTATCCCTATCGCTCGAAGCCACGATCAAGGCTCTCGGGCTTGACCTGCAGTTTCTCGACCGAAATGCAGCGGCCGGTCCGCAGTTAACGGTGGTAATGGTGCAGGACGGGGATCGTGCATTCTTGTCCAAGCGGGCGGGGCAGGCTCGTCCCCAGACCCTGGAGGCGGCCTTGGCGTGGCGCAAAGCGGCGCATTTGCATATCGCCGAATACGCGACCCTGCACGAGGCAAGCGATGCCATCATCATTGCCAAGCAGCATAACCTCACGGTCTCGCTCGATCCGAGTTGGGACGACCAGCTGATCCGGGATCCCGATTTTTTCGCGCTCAGCTCAGGAGCCGATATCTTCCTGCCCAATATGGAAGAAGCCGAAGCGCTGACCGGCCAATCCGATCCTCAAGTGGCGCTGGTAGAGTTGGCCCGGTATTTTCCTTGCGTCGCGTTGAAATGCGGCGCGGAGGGCGCCTTGCTTGCCGTTGATGGCCAGGTTTTCCGTCTGCCGAGCCCCAAGGTGGAGGTGGTCGACACCACCGGCGCTGGTGATGCCTTCAACGCCGGGTTCCTGCACGCCTGGCTCAGCGGCGCCGATCCGCAAGCATGCCTGGCCGCAGCAATCGATGCCGGTAGCCGTTCCGTTCAGGCTTCGGGCGGCATCGGGAGCTTGCGGGCTGAAGCTTGATTGATTGCGGCCGTGCCCGGTGCCAAGGCGGCGGGAGTCAGCCTTTCGCCTTGCCTGTCTTGGTCACCAGCAACTGGTTGAGCCGCATCTTGTCGGCGTCCACCACCTCAAAGACATAGCCGGCTGCTTCCACCTTGTCGCCCTTGCGGGCCGCTCGGCGCAGCCGATGGACGATGAAGCCGCCAATGGTCTCATAGGCCGCTTCGGCTTCAAGGTGCTTGATCCCCAAGGTGCGCGTGACATCCACGAACGGCGCTACGCCGTCGACAAGCCAGCTCTGCTCATCGCGCTTGAGAATTGCCTGCTCTTCGAAGGGGTTGGCCAGGCCCTGCATCAGCGCGCCCATTAGGTCCTTGAAGGTGACCACGCCAACCACATGGGCGTATTCGCTGACCACGAGGGCAAAGCCTGTGCTCTGGGCTTGGAATTCGGCAAGGACCTCCCAAACATTGAGCGTGTCGGGCACTGATAGCACGTCGCGGCGGGCCTTGGCGAAATCCACCTCGCCATGCTTGTCCATGGCGGTGACCAGCACGTCCTCGGCGCGAACACAGCCAATCACCGCGTCGATGCCCCCGTCGCAGATGGGGTAATGCGAAAACGGCCGGCGGCGCACCTTGTCCTGCTGCACCTCATGGGGGTCGCTGATGTCGAGATAAACGATGTCGTCCCGAATGGTCATCACCGAGGTGACGCTGCGCAACTCGAGCGCCAGGACATTTTCGATCAGCCGATGTTCGTTTTTCATCAGCATGCCTGACGCGGCACCCCCAGCCAGGATAAGCCGGAAGTCCTCGGCCGTGACTTCGTCGGCAGCCACTTTGGACTCGATGTTGAACCAGCCGATGATCACGTCGGACAGTCTGCCGAAGAACCAGACCAGGGGCTTGAGCACCTTGACCGAGGTTTCGGGAAACCACACCAGCGACAGGGCGACCTGTTCGGGCACCAGCATGGCAATGCGCTTGGGCGTCAGGTCGGCCAGCAGCACAAACAGCATGGTGACCAGCAAGAAGGCCAGCACGGAGCCGATCGGCAGGGCCAGGTCGGGGGCAACGCCCACCAGCCGCAAGGCGTCGGCGAAAACCGGCCCAAACGCATCATGCCCGAGCGTACCCGCCAAGATCGACACGGCATTGGTCACGATCTGCAATGCGGTGATAACGCTGCCCGCCTCGCCCCGCAGCGCCACGAACCGCAGGGCCCTGTTGTCGCCCCCTTCAGCCAGCGCGCGGATGCGCACTTCGCGCGCTGCCGCGAAGGCGATTTCCGACAGCGACACGATCACGCTGACGCCGATCAGGCCGATGATCAGCAAGACGCCGAGGATGGGAGTCATATTGCTTTCCAGTTAATGCCGGGTCTTCATAGCGACACGCCCACTGAACGTCCAATCGGCAGGGGGCATGTCTTCCAAGCGGGGCCGCACGGCTCAAGCTCTTAGCCGAGGCGCAGGATCTCCGGGGCGAGCGCAACATGCAGTTCATGCCGCACCGCTGGTAGTCCAGGGATGTAGCCGAAGTCGAGTTTGAACTCTGTGGCGGTTAGGCCGCGTGCGGCGGCGTACGCATAAAGCTGGGCAAACCCATCGGCTATGCCACTCACGGGTCCCTCATATCCGATCCGCAGATAGCGTTGTGCCGGGATCTCATAGAGGATCATCCCGGGAGGCACATCGGTTTTGCGGGCGGCCAGAAAGCCCACGAGTTCACGATGGATAGCGCCCTCAACGCCGATCGAGGCGGCAAGAAAGCTCGACGCTCCGGTCTCGGTTTCAAACAGCCAGGTCCATGCCCTCGAGATTGCTTGTGCCAGTTCTGGCTCGGGCGCCTCGACCATGATGCCGATGGCAGTGAGTTCGGGCAGTTCGATGAGTTCGATCATTGGTCACCAGTCCAGGCGGTTTGAGCGAGCGCGGCTGCAGCGCGCCTCGTCAGCGCGAAATTGCGTTCTTTGCTGCTGAGCGCTTGTTGGTCAAAGCCCTCACATAGCACAGCCCGTCGGCTTGGCGGCAAGGCGATGAGCTCATATCCTCGCCGCAGTGAGTGCTCGCTGGCTTTAGGATGAGGGACTAAGCACCAAGACCTCCACACGCCGAGACACCGATAGGCATCCGCAGTGTTGCTGTCGACAGCTTGCGCACAAAAGACGTCTTAGGGGTATTGACGCTTCGAAGCGTTGGTATACGCTTTCTTTACTTAGGATCGACACGTCGAGTGCCATGCTCGGCTGTACGAGAAGGGGACACCATGAGACTCTTGCTTACCGCCGCCTTGGCGCTTGCCTCCTTGGCGACCGGGCTTCCTGCTTATGCCGACAAGCTCGATGACATTATTGCATCGGGCACCCTGCGTTGCGCCGTGGTGCTGGATTTTCCGCCGATGGGATCGCGCGACGAAAACAACAACCCGGTCGGATTTGACGTCGATACTTGCAACGACCTTGCCGCGGTGCTCGGCGTGCAGGCAGAAATCGTCGAAACCCCGTTTCCCGACCGCATCCCCGCGCTGGTTTCAGGGCGCGTTGATATCGGCGTTGCCTCGACCTCCGATACGCTCGAGCGCGCCAAGACCGTTGGTTTTTCCATCCCCTATTTTGCTTTCGAAATGGTGGTCTTGACCAAGGAAGGCCTGGGTATCGCCGATTACGACAGTCTCAAAGGCAAGAAGGTGGGCTCCACCTCTGGCACCTATGAGGCTCTGGCCCTGGAAGAAAGCGTCAACGAATGGGCTGACCCGGCCGGTTCGTTCCGTTCCTACCAGACCCAGGCGGACGTGATGCTGGCGCTTTCGCAGGGCCAGATCGATGCGACCGTCGTAACCTCCACCGTCGCTGCTTCCACCATCGCCACCGGCAATTTCCCCGGTTTCGTCATGGGCGGCAAGGCGCCCTACGAAATCGATTATGTTGGTCTCATCACTCTGCGCAACGAGCAGGGCTTGCTCAACTACCTCAACCTCTTTGTTAATCAGCAGGTCCGCACCGGCCGCTATGCCGAGCTTTACGCCAAGTGGGTTGGTGAAGGCGAGCCGCCGAACCTGACGGTTCCGGGCGTTTATTACTAAGGATCTGGCAAGGAGCGCCCGGGCAGGCGCTCCTTTTTTTCTGCGCCACTACGGTGAGCTCTAGCGCCGCGAGAATTGTAGCCCTGATGGTTAGAACGCGCCCTTGATGTTTAATTATACCTTCCACTGGCGTCCGGCGCTTCAAGCGTTGCCGCAGATGCTGGGCGGAGCCGTGGTGACGCTGCAGCTCGCAATCCTTTCCATGATCATCGGCATCATCATTGGCGTGTTGCTGGCACTGATGAGTGGCTCGGGCAGCAAGTTTCTCCGTGGCCTTGCCAGCACCTGGATCGAGATTGCCCGCAATACGCCGGCATTGTTCCAGATCTACATGGCCTATTTCGGCCTCGGGCAGTTCGGCATCCATCTCGACAGTTTCGTGGCGCTGCTGGCCGGCATTGCCTTCAACAATGCCGGGTATCTTGCCGAGACCTTCCGGGGTGGGCTGCGGGCCGTTCCCGCCACTCAGGTGCGCGCCGCGCGCTCCCTGGGCTTTGGCCCGATCAGTGCTTTCCGGCTCATCGTGTTGCCGCAGATGTTTCGTGCCGTGTTCTACCCGGTGACCAACCAGATGGTGTGGGCGATCCTGATGACCTCGCTGGGCGTCGTGGTGGGGCTCAATACCGATCTCACTGGCATCACCCAGCAACTCAACGTCAAGACGTTCCGCACCTTTGAGTATTTCGCCTTGGCCGCGGTGATGTATTACCTGCTTGCCAAGGCGGTCACGCTGGGTGCCCGCCTTCTTGCCTATCGACTGTTCCGATATTGAGGGGGCAGTCATGTTCCAAACTGGCTTGAGCCTCAACGATATCGGTTTTTTGCTGCAGGGGGCTGGTGTCACCCTCTTGATCACCTTCTGGGCCATGCTCGGCGGCACGCTCCTCGGCATCGTCTTCGGCGTATTCCGGGCGACTACGCCTTGGTGGGCGAGCGCTCCGCTGGCCTTTCTGCTCGATATCTTTCGCTCGGTGCCGCTGCTGATCCAGCTCGTCCTGGTCAACGCGTTCCAGGCGATCGCCGGGCTCAACATCAGCGCCTTTATCGTGTCTTGCGTGGTGCTGGCGCTCTACACCTCCGCATATTGTTCCGAACTGGTCCGGGGCGGCATTGCCGCCGTGCCGGTGACGACGCGTCGCGCCGCGCGCTCGTTGGGCATGAACTGGTGGCAGGACATGACCAATATTGTTTACCCCATCGCGCTGCGTATCATGCTGCCCAGCTGGATCGGCCTGACGCTTGGGGTGATGAAGGATACAGCGCTGGTGTCCTGGCTCGGCATCATCGAGTTGCTGCGCTCATCGCAGATCATCGTCACCCGCATTCAGGAGCCGCTATTTGTGCTCAGCATAGCCGGGCTGATCTACTTCATTATCAGCTTCCCGATTTCGCGCCTGGGCGCCAAACTGGAAAAGAAATGGCGCGAGAATGATTGAGATCGAGAACGTCCAGAAATACTACAATGAGCTGCGGGTCCTGGATGACGTGAGCCTGAGCGTGTCCAAGGGCGAGGTGGTGTCGATCATCGGTGGCTCCGGATCGGGCAAGTCGACACTGCTGATGTGCATCAATGGCCTTGAGGCGATCCAGGGTGGCAAGATCAGCGTCGATGGCGTGGACGTGCATGCCAAGGGGACCGACCTCAACAAGCTGCGCACGAAAATCGGCATTGTTTTTCAGCAGTGGAACGCCTTTCCCCACCTCACCGTACTGGAAAACGTCACACTGGCCCCGCGTAAAGTGCTGGGCAAGAGCCGCGCCGAGGCCGAGGCGATCGGTCGTCAGCAACTTGAGCATGTGGGGCTTGGGGACAAGCTCGACGCCTATCCCGGCAAGCTTTCCGGCGGGCAGCAGCAGCGCATGGCCATCGCGCGCGCCCTGGCGATGAGCCCGCAATATATGTTGTTCGACGAGGTCACATCCGCCCTTGATCCGCAGCTGGTGGGTGAGGTGCTCGACACCATGCGTCTGCTCGCCAAGGAAGGCATGACGATGATCCTCGTCACCCATGAAATGGCCTTTGCTCGCGAAGTCTCCGACCGTGTCGCCTTCTTCAAGTCCGGCAAGGTGCATGAGATCGGGACGCCCGAGCAGATTTTCGGCGATCCCCAGCGTCCGGAAACCAGAGAATTCCTAGCTTCGGTGCTTTAGCCGAACTCACCAGCAGGGCGATCCAGATGAAAATTACCGCTATCAAAGCGTGGCAGGTTGATCTGCCACTCAAGGAAGGTCGCTATAGCTGGTCGGGCGGCAATTTCATGGAGGTGTTCGACTCCACAGTCGTGGCGGTGGAGACCGATGCCGGCATCACCGGCTATGCTGAATGCTGCCCCCTGGGCTCAGCCTATTTGCCGAGTTATGCTGCGGGCGTGCGCGCCGGCATCAGCGAAATCGGGCCCAAGCTCATTGGCATGGACCCGACCGATCTGGGACCACTTAATCGCCAGATGGATGCGGTGCTGCGCGGACACCCCTATGCCAAGGCGCCCATCGACATTGCCTGCTGGGATATTCTGGGCAAGGTCGCGGGGCTTCCCGTTTATAAATTGCTCGGCGGTCTTGAGCAGGAGGAAGTCGCCCTTTACCGCGCCATCTCGCAGGAAGATCCCGAGGCCATGGCCCGCAAGATCGATGGCTACCGCGCCGAGGGCTATACCAAGTTCCAGCTCAAGGTCGGCGGCAATGCCAATGACGATATCGAGCGCATTCGCGCCTGCCGCGACATCCTCAAGCCCACCGACATTCTGGTATGCGATGCCAATACCGGCTGGACCATGGCCGATGCCGCTCGCGTGGTAAATGCTGTCCGAGACCTCGATGTTTACATCGAGCAGCCCTGCATGAGCTATGAGGAAAGCGTCTCCATCCGTCGGCGCACCAGCCTACCTTTCGTGCTCGACGAAGTGATCGGTGGGGCCGATACCCTGCTCAAGGGCATTGCCGAAGACGCGATGGACGCGATCAACCTCAAGATTTCCAAGGTCGGCGGGCTGACCAAGGCCAAGCTGATGCGCGACCTGTGCGTCGCCTCGGGCATTCCGATGACCATCGAGGATACTTGGGGCGGCGATATTGTCACCGCCGCCATCGCGCATCTGGCCTGCTCCACGCCCGAAAAGTTCTACCTGTCGGCCACCGACTTCAATTCCTACGGCACCGTGTTTATCGCCGATGGCGCGCCGCAGCGCGTCAACGGCAATATGTCGGCGTCCAACGAACCCGGTCTCGGCGTTACACCCAAGTTCGACGTGCTGGGCGAGCCGGTGCTGGTGATCGGAAAGGCTGCCTGATGCGCACCAGCAAGATCATCCAGACGGTCTCCTGTCATGCCGAGGGGGAAGTGGGCGATGTGATAACCGGCGGCGTGTTGCCACCGCCGGGGGACACGATCTGGGAGCAGCGCACATTCCTTGCGACCGACGAAACGCTGCGTAATTTCATGCTGCAGGAACCACGGGGCGGGGTGTTCCGGCACGTCAATGTGCTGGTGCCCCCCAAGAACCCAAAAGCGCAGATGGGCTGGATCATCATGGAGCCGCAGGATACCCCGCCAATGTCGGGGTCCAATTCCATGTGCGTTTCCACTGTCTTGCTCGATGCAGGCATTATCCCGATGACGGAGCCGGAAACGCGCATGGTGCTCGAAGCACCGGGCGGGTTGATCGAGGTCGTCGCCGAGTGCCGCAACGGCAAGGCGGAACGGGTCGCCATCAAGAACCACCCCTCCTTTGCCGACAAACTCGACGCCACCCTGGAAGTGGAAGGCGTGGGAACGCTCACCGTCGACACCGCCTATGGCGGGGACAGTTTCGTGATCGTCGACAGCAAAGCCCTGGGCTTTGCCATTGCGCCTGATGAGGCGCGCGACATTGCGTTGATGGGCATGAAGATCACCAGGGCCGCTAATGAACAATTGGGGTTCCAGCACCCGCTGCATGCCGAATGGAGCCACTTTTCTTTTTGCCAGATCGCCGCGCCCGTAACCCGGGACGAGAACGGCGTGCTGACTGCCGCCAACGCCGTGGCCATCCGCCCGGGCAAGATTGACCGTTCGCCCTGTGGCACTGGCTGTTCGGCGCGCATGGCGGTGTTGCACGCCAAGGGGCAGATCAAGGTGGGCGAGGCGTTTATCGGCCGGTCCATTATCGGCTCGCGCTTTGATTGCCGTATTGACAGCGAAACCATGCTGGGCGATCGCAAGGCCATCGTGCCCATCATCGCCGGCAGCGCCTGGATCACCGGCACGCACCAGCACATGCTGGATCCCGCCGATCCCTATCCAACCGGCTATCGCCTGTCGGATACCTGGCCAGTGGAGGGCCGTTTCTGAGCATGCCTTACATCAAGATCGAAATGAACGAAGGGCGCACGCCCGAGCAGAAGGCCGCTTTGGCGCGGGCCATCACCGATGCCGTCGTGGAGCATGCGGGGGCCAAGCGGGAGAGTGTCTGGATCGTCTTTGATGATGTGGCGCGACACAACTGGGCAGTCGCCGGCGAATTGCTGGACAAGCCCGCCTCCTAGATCTGCAAGGCGCCGCCCACGGGACGTCGTATCGGGCCAGAAACAAGAAGGCTCCCCAATTGGAGAGCCTTCTTGTTATGGTGAGCGCCTCAGCGCGTGTAGTTCTGCACGGCGCCGGGCAGGGTGCTCCACTGAGCATACCAGGCCTTGAACTGGTTGAATTGCCGTTCGGCCCAGGCGCGCTGGCTGGGTGACAGCTCGTCGGTGGGGTTGAAGTGGAGCTTGTAGGCGTCCTCCCCCTGCAGCTCGAGCATGAACTTGTAGTAGAGCACCAGATCGGTGCCTTCATCCCAGGAGGAGAGGATTTCCAGCGCCTCGCCCAATTCCCGGGCACGGATGCGGGCATCGGGATCGCCGGCGGCAGCGGCCTTCGACAGGGCCACTAGATGCAGGATCTCCCGGGGCAGGGCATTGCCGATGCCGGTGATGGTGCCGGTCGCGCCCGCTTTGACATAGCCGTGGTAAACGCCGGTATCGACGCCGGCCATCAGCACCACATTGGCATCGCCACTGGTGATGTGCTCGGCGGCATAGGTCATGGCTGCGGGGCCACCAAATTCCTTGAAGCCGACAAGGTTGGGATGCTTGGCGCGCAGGGCGTTGAACAGGTCGGCCTTGGTTTCGAAGCCGTAATGGGGGCTGTTATAGATCACCGCGGGCAGAGTTGGTGCGGCGGCGAGGATAGCCTCGAAATGGTGGCGCTGGGCGATGGGGGAATTGCCGCGCGACAACACCCGGGGAATGACCATCAAGCCAGCCGCGCCGACCTGTTGCGCGTGTGTAGCCAAAGCGACGGCTGAGGCCGTGTTGATTGCACCGGTGCCAACAATCACGGGCAGGCCCGCCGCGACCAGGCGCGCCACGCCTTCCATGCGCTGGGCATCGGTGAGCAGGGGCCAATCGCCCATGGAGCCGCAATACACCACGGCGGACATGCCGGCAGCGACGAGCTCGGTGGCCTTGCGGACCAGTTCGTCGAAATCGGGGCTACGGTCCGCATTGCACGGCGTCATCAGTGCGGGAATTACGCCCGTGAAAATTTCGGTTTGCATCGTGTCCTCGTCCAGCAAACGAGCAGGCGTCAACGCACCTGCCCGGTTCACTTACCATTCATGCCACGTTGTATCCTTTTTGTCGACAGCGCAAGCCTGCCTACAACAGGGCGCGGATATCGGCCAGCAAGGCACTGGGAACTTCAACCTCGCCGCTGGCAAGCGAACGCGCCCGCGCAGCATAGCGCCGCTGCGACGGCAAGCGCGCGCCTTGATCGATAATGGCATCAAAGATGATCTCGGCCCGGTCGGCATGGCGTGACGCCTCCACTCCGGTGAAGACCTGGGGGTCGAAGGCAAGCAGAAGTTCGCCGTGATAGGGTGCTGCGCCAGCGCCGTTATCGAATTGCTTGGACTCGATACTGCTGAGATCGCCGATCAACGGCCCCGCTATCAACTCGATCATCGTAGATAGCGCCGAGCCCTTATGGCCGCCAAACGTCGTCATGGCGCCGCTAAGCGCCTTTTCTGCGCTGTCGGTCGGAGCCCCGCTCTCATCCACGGCCCAATCGAGCGGGATTGGCTTGCCGGCGCGGCGATGCAGCTCGATTTCCCCCCGCGCCACGCTGGAGGTGGCGAAGTCGAATACATAGGGATCTTTGCCCGGACGCGGCCAGGCGAAAGCCAGCGGATTGGTGCCAAACACGGGCTTGGTGCCACCAAATGGCGCAACCCAGTTGTGGCTAGGGGTCATGGCGATGGCGACAACACCCTGCGCCGCCAAGGCCTCGACTTCGGGCCACAATGCCGAAAAGTGGTAGCAGTGGTTGATCACCAGCGCCGCGATGCCATTCTGCCGCGCCTTGTTGACCAGCATGGTGCGGCCGGCCTCAAAGGCCAGCAGCGAATAGCCGCCTTTGGCATCGACGCGCACAATACCGGGCGCATGGTCGAACAGTTCAGGCTGCACCACGCCATCCACCTTGCCCGCCCGGATGGACCGGACGCAGCCCAACAGACGATAAAGGCCATGCGAATGACACTCGTCGCGCTGGCCCGCACAAACCACGGTGGCGACTGCCGTCGCGTGATCGATGGCAAAGCCGTTGCGGACCAGCACCGCAACGCTGAGGTCAAAGGCTTCGTCAAGCCGCAGGGTGGACGTTTCTGTCACAACAATGCCCTTAGTTCATCAGGTCGAAGGCATCACCCCAGGTGTCGGCAACCGAGTAACCCTGTGGATAGGGGTCGCTAGGATCAACGCCGATCTGGTGGATGCCATGGATCCAGCCGCGGCCCGAGATAATGGGCTGCACGGCCGGGCGGCCGGCCACCGTGGTGTCGCCCGCATAAGTAACCTCGAAGGTGGAATCGATGATGGATCGGGCGGTAAAACTGTCGCCAGGCTTGGCCAGGCCCCGCGCTGCCGCGACGGCAAGACGGGCGGAATTGCCAGTACCGCAGGGTGACCGGTCGATCCGGCCAGGTGGCATGATGGTGGCGCCTTTGAGTTCGCCCGCCTCGTTGAAGCTGGTGAACATAGTGTAGGATATGCCCTTGATGGCCTCGATCTCGGGATGGGCAATCTCGAGCTGAGCATTGACGGCGCGGTGGATGGCGCTGCCCGCCTCCACCAGTTTCTTGGCCTGGTCCGGCCTGATCTCGAGGCCGAGTTGCGCCGGGTCGATCAGCGCATAGAAAATCCCGCCATAGCCAATGTCGAGCTTGACCTTGCCGAACCCCGCCACGTCGACCACGGCGTCGAGCTGGTGGGCATAGGACGGGTTCATGGTGAGCGTAACCCGTTCGCATTTGCCGTTACGGCAACTGGCCCGCGCCGTCACGAGGCCCGACGCCGTCTCGATCCGCACGATGGTTTCCGGCTCGACCATGGGCAGCATGCCGGTCTCGAGCAAAACGGTGGTGAGGCAAATACTATTGGATCCCGACATCGCATGAGCCTTGTCGCCCTGCAAAATCATGAAGGCGATATCAGCGTCCGGACGTGTTGGCGGAAAAATGAGACAAGTGCTCATCTGGGCCGAAGCGCGCGGCTCGAAAACCAGGAAGCGCCGGAGGCTATCGTCGACTTCGTTGATATGGCGCAGCTTGTCGGCAATGGTGGCGCCGGGAACATCGATGACCCCGCCCGTGACGATGCGGCCAACTTCCCCTTCGGCATGGGCTTCAACAAGGGTTACGGTCTTGGACCAGCGCATGGGAGGATTTCCTTTGCAGATTGAGCCACCCGGCCGGGCATCTGCAGTTCCGGCCACCTGACATCATACCGGCGCTATATCCAATCTGTCGACAAACAAAGCTGCTCAGGGGTGCGTTCTCCGGCGTTGAACCGGAACCGCAATCTCCGCTAAGCTCGCCTATCGCTGATCATCCGTCGACGTGCTGGCCGGCCCCCTTGTTGGGCAATACGCCGGCACAAACGGTTCGTGATTGTTGCCGGCCCTTGTGCGCCGCGAATGCCGGGAGCCGCGCCGTGAAAACCAAAGCCAGCGAAACGGCCAAGATTGCCGGCGAACCGGGTCGTATCCGGGGGTCGGGCGCGCAAAAAGTCTATCAAACGCTGCGGCAGTCCATTCTGGACCTTACCCTCGATCCCGGCAGTCCGCTCGATGAGGTGACGCTTTCCGAGCAGTTCCAGATGTCGCGCACGCCGATCCGCGAGGCCTTGGTGCGCCTGGTGGCGGAAGGGCTGGCCAAGACACTGCCCAATCGCAACACCGTGGTTGCCACCATCGATTTCGCCCAGCTTCCGGTTTACTTCGAGGCGCTGACGTTGATGTATCGAGTAACGACGCGGGCAGCGGCAGTGCATCACGCGCCCGAGCAGATCGAGACGATACGCAAGTTCGAGGCCCAATATGCGCAAGCCGTGGCGCGTCGCGACGCGCTGGCCATGATCCAGTCCAATCGGGATTTCCATGTCGCCATCGCCGAAGCGGGCGGCAATAGCTATTTCACCAATCTCTTTGCGCGCCTCCTCGATGAAGGCCGACGCATCCTGCGCATCTATTACCGCTCGTTTGATGACAAGCTGCCCCAGCAATATGTGGAAGCCCATAGCCTGATGGTGGAGGCGATTGAAGCGGGCGACGCCGATCGGGCGGATGCCTTGGCCGCCGAGCACGCGGCACAGATCGTCAAACAGATCCAAAGCTACATCAACCGTGAAACGGTATCCAAAATCACATTGTAGCGTTCAAAAGCAGGGGCAAGATGAAAAAGATCGGCGTCGTAGGCGCAGGTATTGTTGGCGCGGCGATTGCGACCCGACTGATTGGCGATGGCCATGCTGTAACGGTGTTTGATGCCGAACCGGGGGGCTTGCCAGCCTCGTCGGGAAACGCGGCGCTGATTGCCCTGCCCGAAATTGCGCCGATAGCCAGCCCAGGCATGCTGACCGCAGTACCCAAATGGCTGATGGATCCACTTGGGCCACTGACCTTGCGCTGGCAGGATGTTCCCGCATTGATGCCCTGGTTGGTGGCCTTTCTAGCGGCCTCGACGCCACAACGCGGTGCGCTCGCCCGCGAGGCTCTGACGGGCCTGATGCAAACGGCCTTGGCGGATCACCAGCAGCTGGCCGCCGGCGCGGGTTTGGCAGGCCATTTGCGGCAAACCGGCTTTATCTCGCTGCACGACAGCCAGGCCAGTTTGGACGGCGCGGTGCGCGAGGCCGGGCAGGTGCGGGCTGCGCTCGGCTATGACTTCGAGGCAATAACTCCTCAAAAGACCCGAGCCATGGTGCCCCAGCTCGAGGGGAGGTTCTTTGGTGCAGTGTACCAGCCTGGCTATTGGATGGTCTCCAACCCGCTGAGCGTCCTGCGGCACTTCCAGGACTTTATTCGCGGGCGCGGCCAACTGCAGCAGGGCCGGGTGCTTTCCCTGACCAAGCGAGAGGCCGGCATTGCCGTCATGCTGCAGGGTGGCGAGGAGCAGGTGTTCGACAGGGTGGTTGTTGCTGCCGGAGTGTGGTCGCGCGATCTTGTGCGCGGCTTGGGCCTCAAAGTGCTGCTCGAGAACGAGCGCGGCTATAACACGACGTTCACGGACCTGAATTGGAACCTGGCATTGCCAGTGGGCTTTGCCGATCATGGTTTTGTGGCGGTGCCCCTCGTAGATGGGCTGCGCGTGGGCGGTGCGGTGGAACTGGCCAAGCCCGAGACTTCGCCCAATTTTGCCCGCGCCAAGGCGATGCGCGAGAAGATGCGGCGCTACGTGCCTTCGCTGCCCGAAGGGGGCAAGGAATGGATGGGCCGGCGGCCCTCCACACCCGATTCACTGCCGGTAATCGACATCCATCCAGGGGATCCGCGCATACTTTATGCTTTTGGCCACGGTCATCTGGGCTTGACGTTGAGCGCCGTCACGGCCAATTTGATTGCCGGGATGGTGGAGGGCACCAGTTCGGCACCGCAGCCGTTCTCGATCACCCGCTTCCAGTAGCTTGGCGGAAAAAGGCTCGTTACCGCCTAGTCTGCTTCGTCATCCACTACCGCGTAAGGGACCCGGGCCAGAACGACCCGGCCTTCGTCTTCAATCTGGAACTCGCCCCGCGTTGGCTCATCGGCCAAGGCAACGGCCCCCTTGACCGCAAAGGATGCCTCCTCGATCGCTGCATTGAGGGACTCCAGCTTGATGCCGTCGATATCCACGTCGAGCGGTCCGCGGTCGGACTGGTGATTGAAAAAGAACCTCGGCATTTGGGCCACCTCGTTATCGTTCCTCCCCAACGAGTTGCGCGGAACGTCTGTTCCCCGCTTGGATTCACAAGCGGGAGAGAAGCAGCTGTCGGTGATGCCGATCAAGCTTGGCGGAAGGCTGGCACTTCGCGGGTGCGTGACAGGAGAAAGCGAGCGCGCTACCATTCAGCACGCGCATAGTGGCTCCGGGCTTTGCGGGAGTCGTAATATTCTCGAGCCTTCCACCAGGACAGGACACCATCTTGCTTGATCATCGCCTCACCTTGGCGCGCGACGGCGTCGCAGCCCGATCCCTCGAGGGCATTGTTCCTGCTGATCGCTATCTTGATACGACCATCCACCAGACCGCGGTGGCTTGTGCCCCGTTGCGCCGGGAGCCGTCGCCGTCCGCCGAACAGCTCGATCAGGTGCTGTTCGGGGAATTGTTCGAGGTGCTCGATGTGGCGGATGGCTGGGCGTTCGGGCGCGCCATGCGCGATGGCTATGTGGGTTTTGTGGCGGCGAGCGCCCTGAGCGGCGCTCCCCGAACCCCTACCCACAAAGTGAGGGCGCTCCGCACCTATGCGTTTAGCGGCCCCAGCATCAAGACCGCGCCAACCGGGCTTTATTCCATGAATGCGCTGCTGGTCGCCGAGGGCCGCGAGGGTCGCTTCGTACAAACCGCAGGCGGCTGGTTTGTTGAGGAGCATCTCGCCCCTGTGCAGGAAGCTGAAACAGATCCCGTCGCGGTGGCGCAGCGATTTGTGGGGACGCCTTATCTCTGGGGCGGGCGCGAGAGCTTGGGGCTTGATTGTTCGGGGCTGGTGCAACAGGCGCTCTATGCCTGCGGGCGCGATTGTCCGCGCGATACCGACCAGCAGGTCGCGCTCGGCCACCCGGTTGACGCCCTGCGCCGGGGTGACCTGGTGTTCTGGCGTGGCCATGTTGCCATGATGACCAGCGATAGGGACATGATCCACGCCAACGCCTTCCACATGGCGGTGGTAATCGAGCCATTGGCCGAGGCCGTGGCGCGGATCAGCAGTCGCGGTGGTGGCGAGCCGACCGCTTTTCGGCGCCTCGACTAGGCCCTGCCGCTTAGGGCAGTGGCCGAATAAAATGGTTGGGCGCCACCTGCCGTACCTCCGGCTGCGGCAGGGCCGATCGTCGCCGGATCTCCTCGACATGCGTGAGTTCGGCTGCGCCAGAGGTGTCGGCAAATCGCTGGTCCGGATCGGGAACAGCCGAGAGCAGCAGGCGCGTATAAGGATGCTGGGGATTGCTCAACACCTTATCCGTTTCGCCCCATTCCACAATCTGTCCGGCATACATCACCATGATGTCCTCAGCGACATAGCGCGCCGTGGCGATGTCATGGGTGATGTACAGGAGCGCCAGCCCTAGTTGGCGCTTCATGTCGTTGAGCAGGTTCAAAATGCCCAGGCGAACGGACACGTCGAGCATGGAGGTAGGTTCGTCGGCAACGATCACCGCTGGGTCAACCGCCAATGCCCGGGCGATGCTGATGCGCTGGCGCTGGCCTCCTGACAATTCGTGCGGATATTTCGGCGCGACCAGTTTTGGATCAAGCTTGACGCGCGAGAGGAGTTCATCAATCGCAACCTGGCGTTCGGCGCCCTTCATCTTGGGCCGGTGAAGGCGGAGTGGTCGCTCCAGATGGTGGCGCACCGTGTGCGCTGGGTTAAGCGAGGCAAAAGGATCCTGGAACACCATCTGCACCGCGGCGCGGTAAGACTTGAGACCGCTGCTGGTGACTGGCATGCCGCGGAACAGGAGTTGCCCCGCATCAGGCCGGTATTCTCGCATGATCAGGCGCGCCGCGGTGGTCTTTCCCGACCCCGATTCGCCCACCAGGGCGAGGGTGCGGCCGGGATGGAGCGCAAACGACACAGAACGCGCGGCATAAACCGGCTGGTCGGCGCGACCAAAGGTCTTGGAAACATTGTCGAGGGCGAGAACCGGTTCGGTCTGGGTCATAGGGCTGCGCTCGCGCCAATCTGTTGGCCGGAGAGCTTGGGCATGGAGCCCCAAAGCCGGCGCGTATAGGCATGCTGGGGCGAGTGGTAGATGGTCTGCGCCGCATTCACCTCCACCAACTCGCCTTCAAGCATGATGCCGATGCGATCACAGGCCTGCACCATCAGGGCTAGGTCGTGGGTGATAAAGAGGACGGAAAAGCCCAGCTGCTGGCGCAGAACATCGATACGGCCCAGTATCTCACGCTGCACCACCACATCGAGCGCGGTGGTTGGCTCATCCATGATCAGCAGCTTGGGATTGAGCGCAAGGCAAATGGCGATGACGATGCGTTGGCGCATTCCGCCCGAGCACTGGTGCGGATAGGAGAATAGCCGATCAGGCGAGATATCGACCATGGCCAGCAGCTCGGCTGCCCGGTCGCGGGCCTGGGCGCGCGACATGCCGGTATGGGTGCGCAGCACATCGAAGAACTGCCGCTCGATGGTGAGGACGGGATTGAGCGAGTTCATGGCGCTTTGGAACACCATGGCAACCTCGCGCCAGCGGAAGCTGCGCAACTCCTCCTCGTTCAGAGCCAGGACGTCACGGCCAGCAAGCCGGATCTGGCTGCCGCTCAGGATCAGCGCGGGTGGGCGATGCAGGCGGCTAATGGCAAAGGCGATGGTGCTTTTCCCGCAACCCGATTCCCCGGCAAGCCCGAAGAACTCACCGGGCATGATGTCGAAGCTGACATCCTTGACGGCGCGGAAATCCTCCTCGGCGCCAACATAGTCGATGGAAAGGTTGCGAATGGACAGGACGGGATCGGTCATAGCTTGCCCTCTCCGGCCCGCACGCGCGCTGTCCAGCGGCTCAACATGCCGCCGGTGCGCAGGCGGGGATTGGCGATTTCGTCGATGGCAAAGTTCAGCAGCGCCAGGCCAAGTCCGAGCAGGGCCAGCGCGAGGCAGGGGGACAGCAGGTCCCACCAGGCGCCCACCGAAAGAGCCGAGGCGTTCTGCGCATTGTAGAGCATGATGCCCCAGGAAACGGTGTTGGGATCACCGAGGCCGAGGAATTCGAGCGTCGCCTCGGTGACCACGGCGAAGATCACGCTGCCGATGAAATTGATGCCGACGATCGAGACGAGATTGGGAAAAATCTCGAAGGCCATGATGCGCCAGCTTGGCTCGCCCAGCATCTCGGCCGACTTGACGAAGTCGCGTTGGCGCAGCGACAGGGTTTCCGAACGGGTGACGCGCACACCCCAGGCCCAGGAGGTGAAGCCCAGGATCAGTGCGATCACGAGCGGATTGGCCTGGCCGATAAAGGCTGCGATCACCAGCAAGAGCGGCAGGTTTGGTACCACCAGCACCATATTGGTGAAGAAGTTGATGACTTCATCCACCACGCCGCCCTTGTAGCCGGCGAGAATTCCCAAAACAGTGCCGATCAGGGTGATGAGCAATCCCGCGCCAAAGCCAACAGCAAGCGAAATGCGGGCGCCGTAGACCAGGCGCGTGAAGACATCATGGCCGAGCCGCGTCGTGCCCAGCCAATGTTCAGGTGAGGGGGGCTGGTGTGGGCGGCCCACGCGCTGGGTCGGGGAATATTCGGTCAGGAGCGGCGCAAAGATCGCTACCAGAATGATGATGGTGAGAATGGTCAGGCCGACAACGGCCTTCTTGTTATGGGCAAGCTGAGCGAGGAGCGGCACGGTCAGGCCTTTTTGAGGCGCGGATCGAGCAGCAAATAGCTCAGATCGACGGCAAAGTTGGAGATGAGCATGGCGGCCGTCATGATCAGCAGTTGCCCCTGGATCACTGGATAGTCGCGGGCAAGGATCGCCTGGTACAGCATGTTGCCAACGCCAGGATAGTTGAAGACGACTTCGATCACCAATGAGCCGCCGAGAACGCTGCCGAGCGAAATGGCCAGGCTCGACACCGTAGGCAGCAGCGCATTGCGTGCCGCGTACCAGATCATGACCCGTTGATCTGAAAGGCCCTTGGCGCGGCCCATTACGATGTAGTCCTCGCCCAGCAGGTTGATCATGTTGTTGCGCATGGTCACCGCAAAGCCGCCGGTCAGCGCAACCACCAGCGTGATCATCGGCAAGAAGCCGTGATACAGCACGGACGAAATATACTGCCAGCTAAACGCCGGATCGAGCATGGGGTCGGCCGCATAGCCGCTGGGGAACCAGCCCAGCGTATAGCCGAACACGAACAACATGATGAGCGAAAGCACGACGGCCGGCACGGAGCTCGAAAAGATGGCGAGCAGCGAAACCACGGTGTCAAATATCGTGCCCCGGCGCCAGGCCGCCATGATGCCGAGCAGGGTGCCAAGCGTAAAACCGAGCAGGGTGGCCGAGCCAACCAGGCCCACGGTCCAGATCAGGGCGCGCCCCAGGAGTTCGGTCACGGGCAGGGGGAAGTACTTGATCGAGACCCCCAGATCACCGGTGAAGACGCTTTTGAGATAGGTCAGGTACTGCTCGCCAACCGGCGCATCGATAAACCCGAAGGTCAGCTTGAGCGCGTTAAGGTTCTCCATGGACAGGTTCGATCCGGCGCTGGCGAACATGATCTGGATCGGGTCCCCCGGCATCAGGCGGGGCAGGAAGAAGTTGACCGTCGCGGCGGCAAGAAAGGCTGCGAGATAAAAGCCAACGCGCCGGAGCAGAAATGCCATCGATGTTCGTCCGTGTTGGAAAAAGAACCCGCTGCCAGGGGCGAGGGCGAGGATGCGTCAGGTGACGCACCCTCGGCCAGCTTATTGTTGCACTGGGCGCAAGGCCAGCAGCTGGATCAGTCGTCCCGGATTGGCATTGGATACCACCGGGGAGACGATCGGGTTTTCGGCACTCGCCCAGCCGGTGAACCGCCTGGTGCTGTACTGATAGAAAGCGGGGCTGTTGTAGACGGGGATCACGGGCATGGCTTCGGCAACGATCATCTGGAGCTTGTTCATGATCTCTTGTTGCTGCGCCGGATCCTTGATCTGGGTGTATTGGCCAAGCAGATCCATCACCTCCGCGTTCTCCCAATGGGGGGCCGTGAAGCGTGACTTGCCGAAATCCTCGGGGTTGAAGGAGCGTATATAGGGGAAGTAGGGATTGGCGGCCGAAGCCAGGGCGTTGAGCGTCATCGAGTACTTGCCCGCGATCAGGTCGGCACTCCACACCGATTCCTCGGGCGTGCTCATCTTGACGTTGAGGCCAGCACCCTGAAGGGACTCCATGGCAATCTGGACAGCGTCGATCCAGTCGGTCCAGCCATTGGGGATTTCGATATCGATGGCGATCGGCGTGCCATCGGGGTTGTCGCGCATCCCGTCGCCGTTCTTGTCGACGTACCCGCTTTGATCGAGCAGGGCCGTTGCCGCTTCGGGGTCGAACTTGCCGAACTGGCCAAACTGCACCTGGACTTCAGGATTGGCGAAGGCCTTGTAGAGCTCGCCAAGCATGGAAGGATCTTCGTTGATCAGCGGATAGCCATAGCCGGCGATGTCGACAATGGTCTGCCGGTCGATCAGCATGCTGAGCGCACGCCGGAAATTGACATCGGTGAACGCCTTCCTGTTGTTCTCGTCGGGCGTAATCATGCTGAGCTGGAAGGACACGAGGCTCGAAGGATTGAACCAGTACTTGTTGTGCTCGGGGTCCTTGGCCACAAAAGTGTTGTCGATGTCCGGGATGAAGCTCGTTGCCCAATCCAGCGTCCCGTCAGCCAGTGCGGCCAGCACCTGTGGGTTGTCGGCCAGCTGGGGCAGGCGGATGCAATCAACCTTGAGGCTTTCCGCATCCCAATAATTGGGGTTGCGGCACTGCTCGTAGACCTGGGGCGTAAAGCGGCTGATCTCGGTGAGCGGTCCCGAACCGACAGGGGTTTCATTGGTGAAGGTCACCGGATCGGTGATCTCGGCCCAAACATGCTCGGGAACGATCGGCATGCCGACAATGGTATTGGCGATCAGGGAATTGGGCTGCAGCAGGTTAAAGCGCACCGTGCGCTCGTCAATCTTCTCGACGGAGTCGAGGAGGGCTGACACCGAGTTGAAATCGAGCGCCGGAAACTGCTTGAGATAGCCATAGGTGAACACCACGTCGTCGGCAGTAAGCGGCTCGCCATCCGACCATTTGAGGCCATCGCGCAGCACAAAGGTGATGGACTTCAGATCATCGGCCAGCTCGAAGCTTTCCGCGAGACGAAACTCGGTCTGGTTCTTGAGGCGATTGAAGATCGCGAGCGGCTCGTAGATGAAGTCCTTGGTGGTGGCACGCGCCGAAGTCTGGTTGAACGGATTGAAGTTGCGCACCCAGGTGGTGGTTTGTTCCGAACTGACCGTCACCACCACTTGCGCACTTGCGGGTGCTGCCATGGCCAGAATTGCGGCTGACGTCGCCGCGAGCAGTGTTTTGTTCAGCACGTCTCAACTCCCTTGTTTGCTCCAGGCAGCGCCTCAGGCGATGCCATTTTCCCTGAAAATCTGTTCAACTTCGGCGTGGAGCGCCAAAGCGTCCACCCGCAATGTGCCCCGCATCGCTTCTCCTCGCGCGATTCGCCGCAGCGAAGCCTCGCTCAGCGGGCGCGCTGCCTTGGCGGCCGCCTCGCTCGCTTTGAGGTCGCCCTGACTATGCAGCGCGATATCACAACCCGCCGCCAGGGCTGCCGTCACGCGCTCCGCCCAGCTGCCCGTCAGCGCTTCCATGGTCAGGCAATCGGTGATCAGCACCCCGTCATAATCGAGCTCGTCCCGAATCAGCTCATAGACGGCCGGAGACACTGAGGCGGGATGGTCGGGATCGATCTGCGTGAACACGAGATGGGCAACCATGGCCCAGGGCGTGTTGCGAAGCGCCATGAAGGGGCGGAAATCGCTTTGGCGCAGATCTTCAGTCGATGCATCCACCACCGGACACTGGAAGTGCGGATCGACCGTCACCCGTCCATAGCCTGGAATATGCTTCATGATCGGCAGTTCGCCGACCTCCAGCATGGCATCGATAACCTCGCGGGCCATGGCGATGACAAGTTCGGGGTCATCGCCAAAGGCGCGCTGGCCAATGACGTCATGGGTGCCGGGGCGGGCGAGATCGACCACTGGCGTGGTGCCGCTATCGATGGTGAGCTCAGCCATGATCGTTCCCATGGCTAGCGTCGACAGGCGCAGGGCCCGTTTGGCCAGCTCCAAGTCCTGGCCTGCCAGGGCGCCAAAGCTGCCCATGCTGCGGAAATTGGGCCAGTTGCCATTGTTGAGCCGTTGTACGCGGCCCCCTTCCTGATCAATGAAAACCGGCGCATCCGCCCTTCTCACCGCATCCCGAAACTGGGCGCACAGCCGGCGCACCTGCTCAGGATTATCGAGATTGCGCCGGAACAGGAACAACCCATAGGGATCGGCTTCCCGGAAGAAGGCGATTTCGTCAGCGGAAAGCTCAAGGCCGGGCATGCCGACAAACAGGGCAAGTGGTGGGGTGGATGACATGCTCAGTTCTGCAACTCCGCGATTGGCGTGAGACGCAGCAGGCCCTGGTAGATGTCTTCTCCCTCATTGAAGATGGGTATCGCTCCTGCGGCCTTGCTGTAGAATTCGACCGGGCCCACACCGCCGATGATCGCATAGGCATAGCCCTGCGCCTTCATGGCCTGCAGCGTTGCAGAGAGGAGCGCCAGCCCAATGCCCTTGCCGCGCTGCTGTTCGGCGACCCCGGTCGGGCCAAAAAAGCCGCGAGCGGTGGCGTCATAACAGGCAAAGCCCACCAGTTCCCCGTCAGACACGGCAATCAGGCATCCCGGCGGCTGGTGAGCCATGGCGGCGCTGACCTCGCTGACCCAATATTCGCTGAAGTGCCGGCGCACCCAGTCCTTGATGATGTGCTGCTCGGGCGGCAGCGCCACGCGAATGGTGGCCTCGACATCCTCGACCCGCTTCGCCAGCTCTGCCATCGGTCGAGCATAAAGATTTACGAGACAATCCATGGAAATGCAGCGAACCAAAGCGTTGAATCGTAACTACCAATACGCGGGCCCAAGGCAAAGGACCACCCACCTTCAGCTGTGCCGGGCACGGTGCTGGGGAAATAGCGGTTCATTACCCACTTGCATCTGGCAGCAGGGAAACGAAGTTGCTCCACAACGGGAGTTGCAGCCTCGTTCAGGCTATGGCATAAGCCGCCCCGTCGACCGGGTGCGCCTTGCGTGCCGAATGACCTCGCGGAGAGGTGGCAGAGTGGTTGAATGCACCGCACTCGAAATGCGGCATGGGGGCAACTCCATCGGGGGTTCGAATCCCTCCCTCTCCGCCACTTACCTGCGAAACACCTTTATTTTCAGGGACTTATGGCTGAGCAATTCAGCCGCCCTATCCTTTGCCCTATCATATGTGGTTCGTGTCAGAAGCGAAAGCATTTCAGCATTTTGGCAGCGCTGCGGGGCTTTTTCGCGAGATCAACTCACAGGCTGACAGCGCTCCTGATGTGGCGGCTGGTCAAACATCGCGCCGCAAATCAACCGTGTATGGAATGGGGGCAGCAGCGTGTCTGTCCGCTTTCAGGATCCAGAGGCGAGATAGGTGCCCTTCAGCAGCAGATCTGCCGAAGGCAGCTCTCGACCCCATTTCGGTCATATCGCGCCAAAACCTTGGCACCTAAGAGTGGACAGAGATCCGGTTTGGCGACAGCGAGCATCCCTATGGGGCCCATCAATCCGGTCGATTCCAGCTTTGGCTCGGCGATGTACACGAGATTATGCCTTGCGGTTTCTGCCCTTTGCTATCAGTTGTGCTCGCTTGGTCCCATGATGGTAGTGCCCTCCAAGCGTTCGATGTGGCGCACGAAGATGTATTTGTCCTCGCGGCCGTCGGAATGCTTGCGCTTAATGCCGGGCTGCGGCTGTGTTGTTACCTTGGCGACGATGATGAAGGGCACGGTCGCTGTCAGCCCCTTGGCACACAAGGCGTCGAACTCCTCGAGCGTCCTAGCTGTATGCGCCTCGAGCACGCCCGCGCCGCGGGCTATGGCGGCGAGATCGACGCGACCGCCTGCGGTATGGGTAGGGGGGCCGCCGATAGACTGGTAGCATTCATTGTCCCAGACCACGACGAACAGGTTCTCCGGCTGCTCGTTGCCCAATGTGGCCAGGATGCCCAGGTTGAACAGCAGCCCGCCGTCCGTATCGAGCGAGACAATGCGCCGATGAGGCAGGCCGGCGGCAAGCCCCAACGCCTGTGGCGTCACGCAGCCGAGCTGCTGCTGGAACAGGCTCGCCTCACGCTTGTGCGGCGCGGCATTGTACCATTCGTCGACACTGCCTCCAAGGGAGAGGATGACCAGCTCGTCGGTGAGCCGAGCGGCAAGCTTTTGCATGCAGTCATAGCGGTTCATCGCACTATCTCTCCACCCAGCACGACGGCCGAATGATAATAGGCCGCATAGGACCAGTCATAGGATTCCCGGATTGCCCTGGAAATGGCCGCCTCGTCCTCGACCACCCGATAGGGAATACGCAGGGCGTCGAGCATAGGCTCCATGGTGATGCCGTGCGGGACCGCCCACCAGTTGTTTTCACCTAGTTCGCCGCGGTAGCTCATGATCATGACCACAGGAATGCCGGCGCCCAGGCCCATGCGCGCCAGCGGTTCCGCCGATGCCCGCAAGCCGGAATTCTCCATGACCAGCGCGGCGCGCTTGCCCGAGAGGAAGACGCCGCCGCAGATGGCCGCCCCTTCCCCCTCGTTGGTCACGCGGATGACCCGGATGTCGGGGTCCGCGTCGAGCGCGGGATAGAGCTCCTTGAGCAGTGAGTCGGGCAGGTAACAGACGATGCTGACGCCTGCCGATTTGAGACCTGCGATCACGGCCGCCACGGCTTGCTGGTGCATGCACAATTCCTTTGATTGAGAGAGGTTTGCGGCTCAGCGGGTCAGCTCGACCCTGGCGTCGCGGTAAAGGTCGACACATTGTTCGTGCATCACGTCAGTCACGAGTTTGAGCTCCCAGCCAACCATCTCGGCAAATGTCTCAACCGAATAGTCATTGAAGTTGAAAGCCAGGGCGGCGAGCTTGCGAATGTCCTCGTTGCGCGCGCCCAGCACCAGCATGCCCATGCCGGCATTGAGGATGGCGCCGAGGCACATGGGGCAGGGCTCGCAGGTGGAATAGAACACCGCTTCGGGAATGCGGCGCATGCCTAGCTTCTGGGTCGCCATCCCGACCGCCCGGGTTTCCGAATGGGCAGTGGCGTCCGAGGTCGACACCTTGAGCGAGCGGCTGCGAACGATGACTTCGCCCTGATAGACGACCACGGCCCCAAAGGGCTGTTCGCCCATCGCCGCGCCGGCCTTTGCCTCTTCGATCGCCATGGCCATGTAGTGTTCATGCGTGTGGGTCATTGCTGCGCCTCAACGAGTGGGCGGAGGCGCGCTGCGCCTCCGCAAGGGGAAAGTCAGGGAAGTTGGCGCTCTTCGAGCGGCGGCAGGAAGGATGGATCGAAAATGGCGGCGGCATCGGGCTTGGTCGTCAGCTCATAGGCCTTGACGACCGTGTCGATCGATACTGCCAGGCGGTCCATGCTGAGGTCGCCCAGGCCAAGTTTAGCGGTTTCCGCCGTGCGCAGCTGGTTGTCGATCATGTATTGCAGGCGCTGCGTTTCGATAGCACTGTCGGTCAGCGGCTCGATCGCGGTGAGTACCGCGATGCCGGCCTGGGGATCGGCGACGACATCCATGACGGCCCGATTAATAGCCCGCACCAGACCGGTGACGGCCTCCGGGTGATCCTCGATCAGCGCTCTGGAGACAATGACGCCGTTGGAATAGAGGTCGACACCATTGTCGCTGTAGAAGAACCAGTTGTAGTCCTCCTCCGGCTTTTCGCCCATAGCCATGAAGTTCATGTAACTGGTTGCGCCGAACTGGGCGATAGCTTCGGCATCACCGCGCACCAGCAACTGCTCGATCAGGTTCTGGTCGGCATTGAGCGTCTCGACGGTACTGCTATCGAACCCGTTGGCTTCGGCGAGGGCCGGGAACAGTCTAAAAGTGGCCGAGCCTGCCGGCGAGGCGACGATCTTGCCCTCAAGGTCGGCCAGCTGCTGCACCGGGCCGTCCTTCTTGGAAATGATGGCGAAGGGCGCGCGGTTGTAGATCAGATAAACCATGACCGGGGCGTCGTCCGGCGCGGTGGCCGCGGCCTGGATCAGGGCGTTGATATCACCGAAACCGGCGTCATAGGCGCCCGTGGTGACACGGCTAACAGCCGCCGCGGAGCCTTCGCCCTGATCGATGGTGACGTCCAGCCCTTCTTCATCGAAATAGCCGCGTTCCTCGGCTAGGTAGAACCAAGAGTGCGGTCCCTGGGCCGCCCAATCGAGCGTGAACTTGATCGGGATGGACTGGGCAAAGGACGGCGCGGCAAAGACCAGGGTCGCGGTAGCAAGCAGGCTAGACAGGACGTATTTCATGATCAGGATGTTCCTTTCGGGCGGGTTAGGCACAGGGCTCAGGCGAAAGGCTCTCGTCCACGCGTTGCCCAGCGTGTGAAGCGGTTTTCGAGGTAGGAGAACAACAGGTAGAACAGCACGCCTGTCAGCGAGACGAGGAACAGGGCGGCAAAGACCAATGGCATGTTGAAGCTCGATGATGCGATGAGCATGGCATTGCCAATACCGCGATTGGCAGCGATGGTCTCGGCGGTAATCGAGCCGATGAAAGCCACCGTGATGGCGACCTTCATCGCCGCGAAGAGATAGGGCAGAGTGCGTGGCAGGCCCACGTTCCAAAGGATGTCGAACTTACTAGCGCCAAGCGCCTTAAGCACGTCCTCGAGTTCGGGCTCGGTCGTGGCGAGGCCCGTGGCAACGTTAACCACGACCGGAAAGACTGAAATTACGAAGGCGGTCAGGATAGCCGGGCCGGTGCCTGCGCCCATCCAGACGACGAAGACGGGAATGAGCGCAACCTTGGGAATCGAGGATATGCCCACAAGCAGCGGGTAGATCGCCTCATAGGCGAGCCGCGACGTGCCCACCAGCCCGCCGAGCACGACGCCGAACACAAGACTCAACCAAAAGCCCACGAGGGTGGTGAAGACCGTCTGGGCCAAATGAGGCCAGAGCGCGCCGAAACGCTGATAGAGCGTGACGGCGATGGCGCTGGGCGCCGGCAGCACCAGCTGACTAACCGAAAAGGCATGGCACGCCAGTTCCCACAGTAGGAAGAGGGCCAGGATGATGGCAAGGGAGCGCAGGCGGGTGACGATGGCGCCAGTAATGATCCGCATCACGAGGTCCCTGCTTCGGTGACATCGATCAGCATACGCATGCGCTGGCAGAGGGCGACGGCTTCGGGCTCATAAGTGCCGGCGATCGTGCGCGGCCGTACCAGCGGTACGACGATGTCATCGACGATGCGGCCCGGACGTGGGCTCATCACAATTATGCGCGAGGACAGAAAAGCCGCTTCGCGCAGGTCGTGCGTCACCAGCAGCACAGTGGGGCGTCGTTCGATCCAGATATCCTGCAGGCTCCGCCACAGTCCCTCGCGGGTGAACTGGTCGAGCGCGCCAAAGGGTTCGTCGAGCAGCAGGATCTGCGGATCGTGAATCAATGCCCGGCATAGGCTCGCGCGCTGCAACATGCCGCCGGACAGCTGCCAAGGATATTTTAGGGCAAAATCTTTGAGGCCAACGCGTTCGAGCAGGGCATGCACGCGGTCACGAAACGCCTGGCGCTTTTCCTGCCGGAAGTGCTGGCGGTAGGGCGGCACGATTTTTAGCGGCAGCATTACATTGGCTTCGACCGTGAGCCAGGGCAGCATTGTCGGGTTCTGAAATGCAAGGCCTATGCTGGCCGCCTTGGCGCCCGCTTCCCGTCCCGCTACGGTTACCGCTCCATGGTCAGGATGGTCGAGCGCCGCCACCATACGCAACAACGTGGACTTGCCGCAGCCCGAAGGGCCGACCAGGGCCACGAACTCACCGGGGGCAATATCGAGATCGATGATGTCTAACGCGCGAACAGCGGCGGTATCTGCCCCGAAGGTACGGGAAACGCCATCGAATTCAACGGCATTGCTGCCCAAGACATGGGGAACGGCTGACGACAGTGACAGGGTGTTGGTCCTTGCTATGGCGGAATTGCCGCATCTCGACTGTCAGGCTGACATGGTGATGTAGTGCGCGATAGGGGCTAATTCTGGCAATCGATGTTGCTCTCTAGGCAACAACAATCTCGTTTTCGTTGAGGGCGGTGACGGCCTCGCCCAACATCACGGACAGCGTCGAGGCGGCCCGTGGCAGTGGACTATTGGCCCGTGAGACGAGCACAAGCTCACGCCGCCTGAGATGGGCATCGCGCAGCGGCACGAAGACAAGCTTGCCGCTCTCAAGTTCCGGCTCCGCGCCGAGACGGGTCTGGAAGGTTACGCCCTGACCGGACATTGCCAGCTCGATAAGCGCCCCGATCGAATTGGTGACGACGCGTGAGTGGAACGTGACACCGCTCCGCGCGGCGGCGGCTTCCACGGTACGACCCAGCGTCAGGCTGGATTCGGCCAGAAGCAGCGGTTCGGCAACGAAATCACGTAGAAGTACCGATGGCGCATTGGCCATGGGATGGTCTGCACGCAAAAGAGCACCGAGGCGCATGCGGCAACTGGCTAAGCGTCGCGCATTGCTGGGCACGGCGTGGTCGAAGGCCACAGCCATGTCGTAGATGCCATTGGCCACGGCCTCGAAGGCTTGGGCCGAACCGGCAATATGCAGCTTGATATCGACATGCTGGTAGCTGTCCCAGAAGCGCTGCAGCACTTTGGGCACGGCATGCCGCGCCATGCTCTCGATCGCCACGATGCTGACCGTACCACCTCGCAGCCCCTTGAGGTCCTGGATGAAATTGACGGCATTGGCGATTTCCAGTGCGCTGGCACGGGCGTGGTAGACAAGAGTCTCGCCCGCACTGGTGAGCTTGAGCCGTTTGCCGACCCGGTCGAACAGTTGCACATCGAGTTCCGCCTCGATCTGTCGCACGCTCCGGCTGATCACCGATGGCGCGACATTGAGGTCCTGGGCGGCCCTGCGGATCGAGCCCAGTTCCGCGACTATCTGAAAATAGTGGAGTTTGGTTGCGACAAGTCCGAGACGCCTAGGATCCATTGATGTCCTTCGTGAAAAAACCGTCGGCGGTATCACGCTACCTAAATTGGGCCGTTGGCCAGGACCTGTCCACAAGTAAGGTCAAGGTCTGCCGTACCATACCGTTACAGTCGACGACCGAGTGTTCCGCCATTCTTTTGAAAACAGTCTTGGGTTTCTTTGTCGCCGGTCAGTATCAACCGTCAGAAACCACCGTTTCTGTTCCACAGGTGATGAGACGCGAACTTGCACGTGGTTTGCCAGCCCAGAACGTCCGCATAGGAGTGTCGGCGTCCCAAAGCCGCCCGTCCGCAAACCCATCTGTGGACGCCCCGTAAGACGCAAGCGGCATTTTGAAGATCGAACACGTTGTCGGATGCTGCCATCTGTCCGGCCTCTGATGCAGCACCAGCTGCGCGCCCGTATGGGAGTTCGCGGATCGGATCCATATCACCCACGGCGTGCTCAAGGCACAGTGGTTTGCGCTGGCTTACCGAGCCCATCTCGCCGACTGTTGTGCCATACCTTCCTTCGACCGACTCCGTCTCCGACGACCTCTGGTCCGCCTTGTCTTACGCCGCAGCTGCAGCCGGAGCTTTGTATTCCTCTTGCTTCATCGGGACCGCCCAGATGATGCGCGCCGTCTTGTTGGGCAAGGGCAACGGTGACCAGCATACGCGGCTTCCGTGCCATCATCTGTTCAAGCCAGGAACCTGCCGGCGCACCTCGCTTGCTCGCGTGCAGCACGACTGCGCTATAGCCAATGATGATGAGACGCCGCAGCGTTCGTTCGCCCATCTTCGTGATCGATCCGAGTTTCTGTTTGCCTCCACTCGAGAGCTGACGAGGCGCCAGACCCAACCATGCGGCAAAGTCTCGACCTTTGGTGAACGTCTCAACCGGCGGCGCGAGGGCAGCAATCGCTGTGGCGGTGATCGGACCGACGCCTGGTATGGTCATGAGCCGCTTGGCGATCACATCCTCACGGGCTCGTCGTGTGATCTCTTTGTCCAGTTCGCTGATCCTCCCGTTGAGTATCTCCAGCAGGTCGAGCATCGTGCGGAACATCGGGGTGGCCGCATTCGGAAGTGACGAGCCAATCTCGCCATCGAGCTGGTTACTCAGTACAGCTATGTGCGACGGTCCCTTGGGTGCGACCCAGCCGTATCCGGTCAGGTGACCGCGGATCGCATTGATCAATTGAGTCCGCTGCCGCACCATCAGATCGCGTGTGCGGAACACCAGGGCCGAGGCCTGTTGCTCCTCACGCTTGATCGCCACGAACCGCATGTTAGGTCGCTGAGCTGCCTCGCAGATGGCCTCCGCATCGACGCATCGTTCTTGTTCCGCTTCACGAAGGGCTTCACATAGGCCGGAGGGATCAGTTTCACCTCGTGACCCACACTGTGAGTTCGCGAGCCCAGTGGTGTGCTCCTCCGCATGCCTCCAACGCCACCAGGCAACGCGGCTGTTGGCGAAGAATTCCAGCAACTTCGCGCGGCTGATCTTGCGGCTGAACACCGGACTGCCGCTCGCATCTGCACCGTGTGCGTGGAAAACGTTCTTCGCGATATCCAGACCGATTGTGGTAACTTCCGACATGGGCGCCTCCTCAAGTGGTGTGTTCAACACCTCCACTTTGGCACATCGATGCCGCCGGGGGGGCGTCCACCCCATCACCCCAAAGGTGCCGGTCTGGAGCCGACCTCATTACCGCCGTTTGAGGCCTGTTGAAGAGTTCCTGAAAGCGGACCTGGTTATCGGTGGGCTCCGTCACGTAGGTGATGACCAACTTCGCAATCGAGCATAGGCCTCGGTGGTTTTCAGTTGGCCTTGCCCAAGCCGGAGTATCTCAGTGATCGCGGTCAGACCCTGCCGTCTATGCCGTAATGATCTGGCGCTCCGATGTCCTCGCCGCGTTCTGGTCAGGCCTCCCTCGCCCGTCAGTGTCGTACCCACTCGGATGGGCATCAGAGTGCCAGGTGGCATAGCTACGCCCAAGCCACCCGGCATTCTCCGACTTAGGTCCCGCCGCTGCGGGCCGACTGCCTTGCTTATCGACCGAGGCGGGCGCCCTCAGGCCCCGCGCGGTTCCTGCTTGAGCTGATCAGCAAGGACCTTGCTCTGGAAGTCGAAGACCCAGCCCGGATATTCCGCAGGCAGCTTACTGACTTCGTGGAGTGTTTTCAGTTCGGCGTCGGTCAGCACCACCCTGGTCGCGGCGATGTTGTCAGTGAGTTGCTCAAGCTTCTTGGCACCGACGATCACACTAGTGACGGCCTTTTGGTGCAGTAGCCAAGCGAGTGCGATCTGGGCGATCGAAACGCCCTTGGCTTCCGCGATGGGCTTCATCGCATCGATGACGTTGTAACCGCGTTCCTTGTTGACCGGCGGGAAATCGAAAGTATCGCGGCGGTTACCGCCTTGCTTGCCGCCGTCGCGGGCATATTTTCCCGACAGGAAGCCGCCCGCCAGCGGACTCCACACCAGTAGTCCGATGCCTTCGGATTCCATCATAGGCATCAGTTCGCGCTCCAGGTCGCGACCGGCGATCGTATAATATGCCTGAAGCGAGGCGAAACGGGTTAGGTTGAACTGGTTGGAGATGCCGACCGCCTTGGCGATCTGCCAGGCAGCCCAATTGGAGACGCCGATATAGCGGACCTTGCCTTGTTGGACGGCCGTATCGAGCGCGCGCAGCGTCTCTTCCATCGGTGTGATACCATCAAAGCCGTGGATTTGGTAAAGATCGATATGTTCGACTTGCAGGCGCTCGAGGCTGGCCTCCAGGCTGTAGAGCATATGCGAGCGGGACGCGCCGCGTGCGTTCAGGCCTTCACCCGTGGGCCCGAAGAATTTGGTGGCGATGATCACATCTTGCCGCGCGATACCTAGGTTGCGCAATGCCTGGCCGACGATCTGTTCGGAAAGCCCCTGCGAATATACGTTGGCGGTATCGATGAAGTTGATGCCCCCGTCGATCGCAGTCTTGACCAGGCCGTCAGCCTCTTGCTGCTGCAGACCGCCCATGCTGCTATAAACGCCGCCTCCCCCGCCAAAGGTCATGGTGCCGAGGCAGAGTTCGGAAACGAACAGGCCGGTGCGGCCGAGCGTGTTGTAGCGCATGGGGCTCTCCTGATTAGGTTAAATTGGCAGGCGGATGCCCCGTTTCATAACGGCTGCCCCGCAACTTCTTCGCGCCGGATCGTCGCAAATTTTTGCCTGATCCGATCAATGGCTGTTTCGATCCAGCGCAACCTTGCCCTCATGCTCAGTGAAACCTAAATGGATGCAGTGCACGAAACTCTCGTCGATCTAGCCTACCGCCACGCTACTCAACCGGGAGGTGCGTCGATTCCGCGCGTGAGCCTGCATGTCGCGCAGGAGGAGGGCTGGGCCATTGGGGTCCTCTATCAGCCCATGCTCGGCATCGTGTTGCGTGGGACGAAGCGGGTGGTGATCGGAAACCGCACCCTGCGCTACGATAGCAATCATTTTCTGATCGCGTCGATCGACGTGCCCGCATCGCGCGTCACGATCGAGGATCTGCCCGAGGCGCCCTATGTCGCAGTACGGCTCGCGATCGACCAAGATATCCTTTCGGATCTGGTTGTTGACATACCTCATGAAGCCGAAGGGAATACTATCGCTTTTGCTGTGGGTGCGATGACGCCCGAACTGGTTGACGCCTGGTCACGAATGTTGCGGCTGCTCGATGCTCCGGACGAGATCGACATGCTGGCCCCTTTGATCGAGCGCGAAATCCTGTTTCGCCTTTTGCAAGGGCCGCAGGGGGCGCTGCTTCGCCAGGCAGCCCGGGCTGGTAGCCGGATTGCACAGGTTCGAGATACGATCGCCCATTTGCGCACGAACCTGGACCGCGCTGTTAGAATTGAAGAGCTGGTGGAAATTGCCGGGATGAGCGCAGCCACGTTTCATCGCCATTTTCGAGCTGCCACTGCCATGAGCCCATTGCAATATCAGAAAGCTCTCCGGTTGCAGGAAGCGAGGCGGCTGCTGATCGCCGACGCCGATGTGACAAGCGCAGCATTTGCAGTCGGGTATGAAAGTGCGTCCCAGTTCAGTCGAGAATACACGCGGATGTTCGGCGCGCCGCCCGCGCGCGATGCTGCAAGGCTACGGGCTAGCAAGGACTAATGTGCATGCACATCAGGGGTTGAGCCGGCCGATTCTATCGCTGAGGATCTAGCCGAAATCCGAGCCATCATCGTTTTTGCCAAGGTCGACGAGGTCTCGGCGGTAGCAGTTTCGGGAGCGGCCAAAGCCCTGTTGGGTGATGATCCCGCAACAATCACTGCCCAGCTCCCAAGCCGTCGACGATGTCGTCCAGTTGCTCTCACCCCGCGGATTGCTCGAGGGCTGGTCTTGTCCTCAACAGCTATGAGCGGCACCCCACTGCCAGCTACGCGTCTGTTTTGCTGCCAAGCACGAGAAGCTCCCGCATCGCCTGTTCAACAGCGGGAAGAAGAATTGCGCTCGAGATCACACTGTCCAGGAAGCCAGGAAACCTCCCATCCAAATCCTCGCGGCGCAGGGTAACGCGCCGCTTGGTGCCTTCCGGCCTCACGTGAACCACTCCCGCTTCGCGTAGCTTTGCCACGTGGTAGGTAAGATTGGTTTTGGACGTCAGCCCGCCCAACTGACCACAAACCAATCCCATTGACTGATCCGATCTGGCCAAACACCCGACGATTGCCAGGCGAGTTTCATCGCCCAATGCGGCCAGAACGCCATGAAGCTCGATCTGTTCAGGGTCGGGATGGGGCAAGCTCATGCCCTGCACATAATCTCTTAAGGCGAGTATTTCAACATTTATTGGACAAGCATTGACACGAGAGTGCGACTGGCGGTGGCACCACAATGGCTGTGGCCTTTGGAGCCCCGCTCGGTGCTCTGGTAGCAGGACTAGTAGGCTGGCGGGGCACCTATGCCATGGTTGCGGCGTTCGCGCTGGTAGCTGCTTTGTCCATCTGGCTCATGCTGCCGAGCGGACTGCGCGGCCAGCCGCTGAGCTTGCGGCAGCGGATCGTTGCTGCAGCTCTGCCCGGCGTTCCGGGAGTTTTGCTGACAACTTGTCTGAACCTTGCCGGCGCTTTCACCGTGATCGTCTACCTTGCGGTCGTCACTACGCAGTCAATTGGTCTGTCACGTGACCTCGTGCCGGCAGTGCTTCTTATATTTGGCGTAGGTGCCGCCTTGGGCAATGTAGCGGGAGGGCAAATGGCCGATCGCATTGGTGCGCGCCAGACGGTAATCGCGGCGGCCGTACTTAACGCGGTGATGCTTCTGGCTATCTCCAGCGTCGGGCATGTTCCTGCCGCCGCTGCCGGACCAGCTTTCTTTGTGTTAGTGCTTGTGTGGGGTGCCACAAGTTGGGCCTTTCCGCCTGCGCAGTCTAGCTACCTTCTCAGTCTTGCGCCGACCAGCGCACCACTGGTGCTTTCGCTGAATGCATCGGCACTTTATCTGGGCATTGCTGGCGGGTCGCTGCTGGGGGGAGTGGTTCTAGAATACGGTTCTGCGAGCGATCTCGGCTGGATCGGTGCGGTCCTGCCCTTGATGGCTGTGGTCGGGATTGCGGTAAATGGCGCGCGGCTCGCCCGTACTAGGCAGCAGGTAGCGCCAGTGCGTCTAGGTTAACCTGGCCCAGGTATCAAGTCGGTCTTGACGTTTGCCTATCGGATGATACTTATCGCCTAATAAGTATCAGCCGATAGGGGGCGGCGTGGTTAAGGAACATATCGACACTCTTTACGAGCTGGCTGATCTCGTCCATGCCGTAGCTAGGCAACTCGTGGTTCCAGCCGATCTCCGCCCGGGCCCCTGTACACCGGTTGAGATCAGCGTGGTGCGCTTCATATGCCGGAACCCCGGCACATCGGCACGGACCGCGGCAGCGGCAACCATGCTCCCCTCCAGCAACTTCAGCCGGGTGATCAAAGGACTGATCGCCAAAGGTCTGTTGGTGCGGCAAGCCGACGACCAAGATGCCCGTGTTGTTCGCCTGTATCCCACAGCGCTGGCAGAGACGAATATGCTGCGTATGCGCCAGCTGTGGAGCCAGTCTCTGGTCGACGCCAGCCTCACGCCGGAAACCATCGCAGTTGTGAACGCAGCTCTAAGGCGCATCGAGTTCGGCCTGGTCGCGCAATCGCAAGGGCCCGCCGCAAGAGGCGGGTCAGCGCAAGTGCCGGACCTTGATGGTACCGAAATAAAAAGGATCAAGCAGGATGCCCTCTGATCTTTTTTCTTCAACGAGTGATACTGGCCTTCAAGCTTCCATCCAAGGCCTCTACGCCACTCCCGCGGCTCCGCTGCCTTTCCTCGACGGTGTAGTGGTGCGGTCCTTTGTTCTCCAGCGCGAGCAAGGCAACGTCGTTATCTACAACTCTCCCGGCATCAACGCCGCCGCTCAAGAGATCTTGGATATGGGCCGGCCGGACCGCCTTCTGGTCAATCATTGGCACGAGGCCATGTACGGGGCGCCAGATCTGGACATACCGATCTTCGTGCATGAAGACGACCACGCGAAAACCAAACTGCCAATCGCCGGCACGTTCCCCGGACAGCAAGGAATTGCCGATGCTATCGAGGTGATCCCCACTCCTGGCCACACCGCCGGCACCACCATGTTCTTGTGGGACAATGGCGAGCATCGGCTGTTGTTTCCCGGAGATATGATCTGGGTACAAGGTGGGGAATGGAAGGCTGTATTACTCGGAGAAAGCGACCGTGACGCCTATCTGGCGAGCCTCTCACGGATTATGGATCTCAAGTTTGACATCCTCGTGCCTTGGGGAAGCGAGGAAGGGCAGCCGTATGGCTATGGCGTTACCCCCACCGAGGTGCGGGAAAACCTTGGAAGGATCATCGACCGCCTGAGGAATGGAGAGGACGCATAGCAGCCGGGTGCGCAGGCGCACCTGAACCTGCGGGAGCCTCTGGGGTCAAGCTGATCCCAGGCCGCGCGAAATATTCCGTTGCGCCAGAAGTCTGTTGCAGGCTCCCGCCTTACAAAGCCCGCACCGCCACCTGTATGCAGCCTGGCGGTTTGTCACCCCGTGTCGCGGGACTGCAACGGACCCGAGGCTGTGTGGAAACGCCTGATGATGCTATGATCTGGCACTGCTTCGGGGGTGCCGGGTAGGACGTTTCGTTGAAGCTGTAGACCGTGACCAGGCCCGCCTTGAGGATTATGTCGAGCCAGACAATCCAGAAAGCCCAAGCCACTTCGCGATGGTCTTTCGAAGCCGAGGCGTTCGTCGGGATGCTCAAGGGCGGTAACCTCGGAAAGATGCTTGTGCGCATCGGGCATCGGTGACGTAACGTCCGGTACAAGGCAAATCGTGAACTCGAACTCACGGCCAGGTTGGGGTCGGGATTCGCACCTCCCAACGACACCCCCGTGCGCCTGCTCGGGAGGCGACCGACGAAGCTCTGATCGACGCTCGCACGACGCGGCCGATCCTGGAGCAAATCGCCAACAAGTTGTCAGTGCTGATCCTGACGGTCCTATGCACGCGACCGTCGCGCTTCAACGAGATCTGCGACGTCCCGACGGCATCACCCACAAGGCGCTGGCGGATGCCCTAGAGCGATTGGAGCGAAACGGCCTCCTCAAGCGCACGGTTCTGCCGACGACGCGCCTTCGGCTTCGAATACACGATCACCCCGCTCGGTCATTCCCTGAGGGAGCCGTTCCAAGCGCTTTACGCGTGGGCGCTCGAGCGTGGTCCCGAACTCCAGCAGGCCCAGGAGGACGCCAACAAACGCGATCTCTCGTGACGAAGGAGGCCATTCCGCTCTAACCGCAATCACGCACCGCCTCTATCCTAGATAACCGCGCGTGTATTGGATCAGGGCGCTTGCTCCCTTCTTGCATCGAAAGCAGCCTGAGCATTCTCGATCTCCTGCAAGTGTGCCACAGCCCATTCATATACTGCACCAAACGGTACCTGGAGTGTTCTGCCCAAGGGAGTGATCGAGTACTCAACAGCGATTGGCGACGTGTCGATCACCTCGCGGGAAATAAGACCGTTCCTTTCCAGTTTGCGGAGCGCCTCGGTTAAAGCTTTGTGCGTTACTCCCTCAAGCCGCCGCATGATCGCATTGAAGCGATGCGGCTTGCCGCCATCGTTGAGCCGCTGCTGACCATCCGCCGCGTGATGCGCCAGGAGTTCACGCGGCTGCACAAGATCCTGCTCGACGTCGTGCGGCATGACTCCGTGTGCAGGCGGTTGATGACGGCACCGGGTGTCGGCGCTGTTGTTGCGTTGACCTACCGCGCGACTATCGATCAGCCGCCGCGCTTTGTTCATTCCAGAGCGGTGGGTGCCCATGTCGGGATGACGCCTCGTCGTCATCAGTCGGGTGAGATCGACTACGATGGCGGCATCTCGAAGTCCGGCGACACCATGCTGCGCACGATGTTGTATGAGGCAGCACAGACGCTGCTCAAGCAGAGCGGTAAGTGGTCGCGGCTGAAGGCCTGGGGCATGCGGGTGGCGCAGCGGAGAGGCTTGCGCCGTGCCATTGTCGCCGTGGCTCGCCGCCTGGCGGTAATCCTGCACCGGATGTGGACTGACGAGACCGACTTCCGCGGGGGCGGCGAACCCGCAGCAGCTGCCGCCTGATTACCCATCTAGAAGAGCTTTAACGGTTCTGCCTCGGCAGGAAAGAGGTCCTCACGGGGACGAAGGTGGCGTGAGATCGTAACGGCAGCGGCCCGCAAGATGGCAGGGCGCCCAAAAGATTGATCCACGCCGCCTTTCTTACCCCATCATGTGGCGGCCACAGCGCCAACCCCGAAGAGAAGCACGAGCCCCGTGTGGCACGTCCTCATGCCAAGCAGTAAAGCCTGACCGAGTACGCGCGCCGCTCGTCGGCGCTCTTCCAAGCCCACCAATGCCGCCTCTCGGCGGCAGATGACGCCGTGCGGCCCTTGACACGAACCGCGATAGAGAAGCCGCCGTTATGTACGGCCTGGCGGGGTCGCATCGTCGGCCTGGCCGCCCATACCCATCCCCATGCCGCCACCACCACCACCTCCTCCGCCACCACCGCCACCGCCACCGCCACCGCCTCCCTGCTGACCACCACCCCTGCCCCTTCCGCCAGTGCTGGCCGGTCGGGTCGGGCCCTGCATTGGGATCTGCAGGTCAGCCGGAATAGCGGACAGATCGAGCGCCTGTCGGATGAAATTGCGTAGCGACACCACGAGCTCATCGGTATGGATCTGATTGCCGGCCACGAGGTCACGCGCCGCCTTCTCGGCCAGCCGAACATGCTCGTCAGTGCCCAGCAGGATTATGTCGGACAGCGCCGCTTCCACCGCGTCACGCATCTGGCGAACGCGTTCGAACATCTCGTAGCTCATGGTGCGCGGCACGACCGCCTCCCCGCCCTGCTCGGCCGCCAGCTTTTCAGCCGCTCGGATGTCGCGCAGGTGGCGCGGCTCGACCGAGAGTCTTCCGGTAAACGAGCCGCCCAGCACCTTGTACGCAGCCATCAAGGTCTTGAGGCGCTCGTTGATCTGTCGGTTTTGGCGCTGCTGGCGCTGCTGGATCGTGGTCATCATCACCAGCCGAATCCCGATGCCCACCAAAGCGAATAGGGCGACGCCGACCAGGGTGGTCAGGACACTCTCCCCAGAACTGAAATCGAGATTGCGCAAACTATTCTCCTGCAGCTGGCGCCAGAGTGCCATGCTAGGTGGATTGGTGCAAAGCGAGATCGGGATCGTCTTCTCGCGAGGTTATTACCCTTGCGGTTGCTAGCCAATGTCCCCTGGAACCAAAAACCGGGCA
>NZ_JABAOL010000007.1:0-5261 GCF_013185965.1 Devosia sp. 919
GGAACATACCCCAGCTTTTACAAATGCTGTGACGATGGGGATGGCTGGGCTGAGTATGGGTGAAGGTAGCCAATAATGCGGACCTATTATGAGGAGGCCCCATGGGCCGACGAATAGGTCTATCTTGTATCTACAATGCGCCCAACTGAACCGGATGAACCATGAGTAACCCGTCAGGTCCATGGTTTGATCTGCCCGTGTAGGAAAGAAGATACTTCCTCCCTTTACTCTCTATTATTTCTGCCAAAAGTCTGAGCAGTCTCGATAGGACGGTCAGCCACCCTGTTGTTCCTGCTACTCTTGCGTTTCAAGTTCAAGCTCGCGGTTAAGAACCAAAGAGCATATCTGTCGAAGACGCATCATCATCCGCCTTTCAGCTGCTGACAGGTTTTCCTTTCCTGTATGAACAATTTTGGACCGCACACGATAAATGTCCTTCAGATCATCAATGATCTGGTCTCGGTCCCCTGTTGACTTGCCGATTAGATATGCACACCGATTCCGGATGGCTTCACCTACACCTAGTTCACTGGCTTCGCTTTGCTCTCCGAGGATGATTTCCAAACAAATCATTGCTTGCACAAAGGCCAATAGCTCGCCGCTGTTTGCCACACTGTCAAAGTGCCACCGGGCTGCAAGTTGTAACTTGTGACTGCTTGCGCTGTATTTGAAGGCACTTCTAATCAATGTCAGCCTAGTCGTCCTCCAAAGCTCCATAGTCTCGCCATCAAACTTCTGAGTAAAGGTGAAAGGTTGAAACTTGGAGATTGCTAAGTTGAATTCGTCATCAAGTTCATAAGCACGTTCCAGCACTTTGCTGCCTTGATCTGTCCGCTCAACCAATAGGTGTTGCTTCGGTGGACTAGGCATATAGGAACTGCCTTTTTCCAAGAGACCGAGAGCTAAACAAAGGCCGAAGAAGGAGCGAAGACGCGATTCTGCGCGCCGCAACGGCTCACTTCCTGCAAACCTTCCAATAAACCCTTCGACTTCTGTGACGAACACGACCCGCCCAATACTTAGGCGGTCGGCAGTGCTCCCAAACAGACTTCCAAAAAGCGGACCTAGATTGTTCTCTTTGTGCTCTGGAGCTTTGGGGAACTCAGATACGTTATTTTCAGATATTCTTAGGAGGCGCGTGGTTGGCGATAGCACCATCTCATCAGTTGCACTTGGCATAAGCTTCGCAGCGTCCCCCCATAAGGGATAAAATACGCGATAGCTCCAAGGTAAAGAGACCAGTTCGTTGACAAGATGATGCGAAGCAAACGGTATGTCTGCAAAGGACGGCAAGTCCGAAAGCATCAGATTTTTGCCATCCTCGTACTTAGTCTCGTGCTCGACGACCATGTAGATATATTCGGAGAAAAAATGGTAGGTTGGCTCGTCATCAATGTATCGGTGAAGGTCCTTTGAGCCTTGCGAATTAGCAGGTAAGATTCTGGCCAAATCAACAAGTGGCATCAAAGGCCGAGTGTTCACAAAACTGCCCTGGTACAGGTTCACCTCCGGCAAGATCTTGTTGAGTTGCTCAATCAAGCGGCTCTGCGCTTGGCGGTGTAGGTCTACTGCCAATTATAAATCGTCGCTCCTATTCTCCTAGCGCGAAGGCTAACCCCGTCTGACTTGGGTATGCGAGAAGGAGTATCGGCACCATGCTTTTGATAATGGTTTCAGTTCCTATCTTTTCGCATATGCCTAGTGATAGCAGTTTTCCAGTTGCTGGAGGTCGTGCCGTGACGGTGGGGCAGCCCGATGATACACCGGAACAGTAATCACCAAACACGTGTGCCTATGTTATACCACTAAGAGGCTCCACGTTGACGTGCATTGGCCCGCCAGAGTCTGCGCCTAACTCCAGCTGGCTCAAGATGCCGGTACTTACCTCCTGAGAACTTGGACCAGTCCAAAGCCAGACCACTGCGAACTAATTCGGCCGCTACATCACGTCCATCATCCAGAAAGCATTCAGCCACTATGCGGTCGTATGACAGTTCTGGCTTCAATCTAGCCGTGACAATCTGACCTTTGCACAATTGGACCAACGCCCACTTCGACCGCTGACCCCAAGGGTGATCGAGTTCGGGCGCATCGATACCAGCAAGCCGGATCCGAACGTCTTCAATCTCGATGGTGTCGCCATCGATCACCCAACACGACCCCCGTAACACAGTCTTCGCCTGAGGTGGTGCTGGGGCAGCTTGAGGTTGCCTCGATTTGGGGAAATCCCAAATAACACGGGGCAATCGTTCTACGGGAACGACGGTTTCGACACGCCTCCTGCGAAACAGTCGTTTCCAAATACGTAAGAACAGCCCCACGTCTCCGCCCTCTTGAGACATTAACAATCGTATTTCAGTGGTACTAACCACACCTGTGTGGAATCTCTCAAGTGGAAAGCGGGTTCGACAAGCTGCGCAATGCTGCATATGTCGAAACGACCGCACGTTTGTTGCAAGTACGCCCTAAAACCTGGCTATTGGTTACGTCTCTTTGTTACTGCTCAGACTCAAAGCATCAGGTTCAATCTGACCACGCGCATCTATTTTGCAAACAGTGCCCTTATGGCGACGCCTAAGAATGTTACTGTTCAGCGTGACTTCATGCCCAGCAAGTTCGCTTTCTCTGCGCTTGTTGAAGAGCGGAGGGGATCCGAAGACATCCTCAAACTCCCTGATCAAGAACGCTTCTATGTCTTTGTAGGCGTCCACCATGTTGCGCCGTCGTGGATGGCAAAAATGGACAGTGAAGGGCAGATCTGACTGCGCAAGGATGAGGAAGCGCGAAATCCACCCCTTGCCATGAATGAGCAAGCGATTTCCTTGGGACCTCTCTCCCTGCCGACCAATGTAACAAACATTGGAGATGCCGTCGGCATATTGTATGGCTAAATCCCTAGGGGTCTCAATAACATACACATATCGCCCCATCAGGTGGCTTAGTTCATCTAGACCAAAGATCAAGTTACTGTTGGGCTGGCGTCCTACCTGCATAGCTTCCCAAGTCAGTTCCATTAATGCTGCTCTCCCCCGTATGCTTTTTGCGTTTCATGGATAAGTTAGCTGTCTTTCGGTTGAAGTACCCTGCATAAGCTTCTGGGGTTATCCTGACCTTGTCTCTGACTCCAAGCCTTGCATCGGTGCTTAAACGTTTGTCCTTTAACTTGATCGTGCCATTACTCTGCCGGTGGAACTCGGCTTCCATTACCTCAGCAAGCTCGTGCTCCGTATCCTCGGTACACAAGAAAGAGTCATGTACTGGAAGTACGGTTTTTCCCTTTTTTGCGAAGTGAAGCATCACTGCTTCGGCTATGTCCGAGTCTATCCTTTGTAGCTTGAGCCCTTCACCCTTGCCGAAGTAGGACTTGAAGGGAGCGTAGTGAGTTTTGACCCGTTTTAAGAACTCTGACCAAGGCATACCGAACTTGGCTTCATCATAACCATCTACAGGTTTGATCGAAGTGCCTTTGGCATTGAGCAGGGCATTGAAGGTCTGTTTGACGACCTTCTTTGTACCAATGCCAATCTCATAGAACCCTTGAGGGATCGCAATGCCTAGCCGATTTCCGAGGATCGTCGGGTGCATCGACGAGTAGTCAAGTTCGACGGTTCGCTTGCCATTGATCATGATGTGCTTGCGAGACTCTTTTGGTACTGACTGCCACCATGGTCCATAGAATCGGCCACCCTCCTCAAAGGTGCCATTGTTGTAGACCCGGTAGCAGCAGTCCTGTGTCCTATCGATCATCAAGTCAGCGTCGTCATCAAGGTCGGTGTGCTGGTCCTGCTTCTTGATGATTTGTGCCATCATCTCACGCTCTTGCCGTGGCGTAAGCTTGATGTCGATGTGGGTTCGCCTGAACTGCTGATTGATCAAGGTCAGGTTCTCGATCTTGCGCTGCAGGTCTGGCGTAACCTCGAATGGCAGACGGCGGCGTGGTGGATCGGAAACAGCTTGATCCTTAGCTTTCCTTCTGGGCTTGCGAGACTTGAGATGTATCAGGTCGTGAGTTGTAGATTGCTTGATGTCGTGGCGGTCTATGCCCATGGCTGAAGCCAAGTCAGCCAGCTTCTTGGTTGACCGCATGACCGCGCTTCTACGAAGTCTAGGTGAGCTTGAAGCACGACCCGCATCGGCTTCTGCGTAGCCATGAGCCACAAGAAAGTCGCGCGCAGACAGCACGATAGCTTTGCTCAGGCATTTAGGAAGCCAGAAGCCATTTTGAGTGTACCACGTCTTGTTAGCTGGAGTTTGGACCCACAGGTTTTTGTCACTCCAGCTGAAGACGATGAGGTTGAGGACCAGCAGCTCAAGCGTGTCATGGCGCCTTTGCCTTAACTCTGCCGAGTCCGCTTTTCTGGTTCTGTGCCATTCGTCAAACTTTGAGCGGAGGTCTTGATGAAGAGCATCAACATTAGACGAGCCGACTAGGAAGCACCTCATTGGGCGGCTTCTGAGATTTCTCACTTTGAGCACCGAAGCAAGGAGAGATATTTCCGGGTTAACCGGCAATGAGGAAGCTGCGTTGGTCATGGCTGCTCCCTAAATGCGGAACGTCTTACGCAGCAACTACGGTTGGTGTGTAGCTAAAGCGCTGAGTGCCCGTGAACCAAACCTCGAAGTTAGTCAAAACGGCTCCACTCACGTCCGCACGGACGATGTTGAGGAACTCGTCGACAAATTGATTTGCATGATCCAAAGTTGCGGGTCCCTCGAACAGAGTAGTTCCTACTGATGCTAATCCGAGGTTCCAAATTAAACGTTGTAGTTTGTTACGAAGCCCGGGGTTGGGCTCATTGGTAAGACTGAAAGTGACGAGGCAATTTCCAAGTGCGTTGTTCAGTATGTTAGGCATTTACAAAGACTCCTGCGCCAAAGCCCTTTCGAATGGGCTGGTTACATTCAAAGCGCAAAACGGTGCTGAGCGAAACCCCTACACACAACCTTTCTGATCACTTGTTTGTGATATGGGTTGACTTTTTCAAGATTGTTATTGCTCCAGTTTTATTTCGGTAGTTTGAGTTTGAGAATGAAGAAGTTAGGTCCGACTACAGGAACTGTGCTGAGCGTCACTCAAGTAACTATCTTTCCCCTACCTTTCGTCTGAAACCTCGTATCCAATACGTACCCACAACCACATGAACCTATTCGTCGGCCCATGGGGCCTCCTCATAATAGGTCCGCATTATTGGCTACCTTCACCCATACTCAGCCCAGCCATCCCCATCGTCACAGCATTTGTAAAAGCTGGGGTATGTTCC
>NZ_JABAOL010000008.1:0-2870 GCF_013185965.1 Devosia sp. 919
CAATGGTACTAAGTCTTAAGGCTTGGGAGAGTAGGTCGCTGCCAGGTCTGCCAAAAACGGATGTCTCAATACAATCTCGAAAACAAAAGCCCCGCACTCAGAAATGAGGCGGGGCTTTTTCGCGTTCGGAGATGAGCGGGGGGGGAGAGGGAACAGGCTGGCTTTGACAGCCGCTATAGCACCCGAGCTGAGGGAGGAAGTCCGCGGCTACGCACTTGTCCGCGGGAGTTTGTTGTTGTGAACCCCAGCTGCCGCCCCTTACATTGAGTTAACGGCGATGCAGGAAACCAGCCGGGCGAAGGAACAGTGCCCGGCAGCTGGCAGGTTGCCCTCGCCGCCCCCCTACCAACCGCGAGCTCATTCTGATGAGATCGATCGCGCGCGCCACCAGCTGGAACGCCCTCCGTAGTTCACCGCAACCAAGGGGGGGCCCGGGCCCCTTCTCAGACGAAGTTGATAAACGATGGAAGAGGAACCGCGCAAGCACCCCCCGCGCTTGCTGCTCTGCGTAGGGGAATGGTTGCTGCGGAATGGCGAAGAACTATCCGTTACACTGAGCAGGAGGGTTCTCTGCTCGGCCACGGCCTAAGCGGTTCGGCGAGGAAGGCGGAGCCTGGAGAAGTCATTGCTGGGGCGGATCGTAAACTCGCCAGGTAGGCTTCACCTTTACTCGCGAGTGGCGGCAGGGCAGTGGCTTGCGCCCTGCCTCAGCATACGTCGTCACGGTTTTGGCCGATGGTTCCCTCGGGTCACGATCGCCTTTAGCCACGAGCGTCTTGGCATCATGGCGCGAGCCGATCTCGAGGACTTGTCAGTTGGCATGTCGGCTTATCACGCGGATGGCTTTAGATGAGGGGACTTGCGGCTGCGGTTAGTGGCTGCGGCAATCCGCAGGGACGCGGGTCTTACGTGAAGATTCTCCTCGGTTGTGCTCCGAACCTCGCGAAACTGCAGCGAGCAGAGTTCGATATTGCTGATGCACACTCCGGAGGTGAACGCTGGAGGCTCGGTCCCCAAGGTTATTCGAGGCAAACCATCGCGGCACTATCAGCAACAAGGCAGTTTCGCGCCTGCGTAAGTAGGTGAGCCGTCAGGTTCATTCGCCAGCACCGGATCGGCTCTGTCTTACAGCCTTCACTTTGGTTCAACCTGTGTTTCCTTCAAGTCTTTAGGACACATGGAGGTCGAAGATCATACCTGCGCGGCTTTTGACCACTGCAGACCCGGAACTTGGCGGGGTGGCCAGCGAACGAAGGGGCCCCAGGGCTGGGCCCCTTAACCGGGTAAATATGTAGTTATGCTAATGAGCTCTGGTGGCCCATGATAAATCCCACGACGCGGGAAGTCTTGGAGCAGACCGGGTTCTGTCGCGTTCGTTCCGAATTCGCTGACGTTGCAAGCTCGTGTGTCGGTCACCGGGTTGTACTATACCAGAGTGGGCGAGAGACGGCGGAGCCAAGCCTTCCGGTGGGCTACGTCGCTGCTGCTATCCTGGTGGAGGTGTATAACCGCGCCGATGATCCAGAGCACTGCGTCATTGAGCTTGATAATGTGGTGGCATTCAAGACACCTCGCCCGATGCTGGCGAATGGCGCCGTTCTAGAAGCCGCTCTCCTCAATCCCGCTGGTGCTTTTGCCGGCTGGAGGGCCGCCGAAGATGTGAGGGAAATTTCCACTTCGGAGTTGGCTAGTATTCTTGCTGCGGAGTACGGAGCTCACCAAGCGGGTATGAAGGATCCCAGGGCGGACTTGCCCCTCTTCCGGGAACGCCATGTCCGAATCAGAGATCCAAAGTTCACGTATGACGTCTATCGCGCGTATCAGGGTAGATGTGCGATTAGCCTGGTTCGCTTGTTGAACATCGAGACAAATGAATGTGGGCTCGAGGCTGCTCACATCTACCCTTATTGGCTTGAGCCCTGGAACACAGTTTCGAGCGGAATTCTCCTGGCGCCAACTTGGCACGCTCGGTACGACGCTGGTCTCATTACGCTTCACGATGACTATTCGTGGTCTCCCAATGTGGAAGATGCGGACACGGAGGCGATACGCTTTCGTCACCTCCATCTGCCAATGTCAGGCAGTGAGCTGCCGGACATTGATCTGATCCGTCGCAATCGCGAGCGCTTGGCCGCGATCCACCAGCCGGCAGGACGCAAGGGATTGCCTCTACGGATCAGCACTAAGCATTCGAGACTCGTCAACGCCGGAGCTATTCGGGGCCTGCTTGTTCGGGCGGTCGTTCCTCAGATGTTGGATCAGGCGCAGGAACTCCTCTGGCCGCCCGCCGCGGCCACTGCGTGGCTTTGCATGCGTCGGCTTGGCTTGAAATGGCATGTCACGGAGGGCTGTGGGCACTCCGAGCTCGCGTCTGTTCAAGACACAGATCAGCGTGACCCTGCATGACTAGCTGGGTTTCACCGCCGGATGGCCCTATCGCCGCTCTATGTGCATGTTCTCTTACGTCAGGGGACCAGCATCGCCGGCAAACCCACCAGTCAAGCGGCTCCACACTACCTGCGCGGCGGGATCAAGGGCGCTGCTATTCGAAGTTGGCTTCCTACTGGCGAGCTTAGCGTTATCCACAGGCTCTGCTTTCTGGTGGAACCAGAAGTCAGTTTTGTCATTTAGCGTGTTGACGGTGGCGATGGGGTCGCTTATATCCCCGATCACCGCTGCAGAGCGAGGCGCCCACCGGCGCGGCGCACTGTGGTAACGGACTGAGCGGGCAGGGTTATTTGCCGGTTCGGGTTTTCTGGTTTCGGGTTTGCCGAAGAACAAGAAAATGCAAAACGGTGTTGACAAGCTTTCGGGTTTGCTCTAGATACCGGGGACCAACGACGTTGAATACCTCCGGGTGTTCCCACTGT
>NZ_JABAOL010000009.1:0-2348 GCF_013185965.1 Devosia sp. 919
CAATGGTACTAAGTCTTAAGGCTTGGGAGAGTAGGTCGCTGCCAGGTCTGCCAAAAACGGATGTCTCAATACAATCTCGAAAACAAAAGCCCCGCACTCAGAAATGAGGCGGGGCTTTTTCGCGTTCGGAGATGAGCGGGGGGGGAGAGGGAACAGGCTGGCTTTGACAGCCGCTATAGCACCCGAGCTGAGGGAGGAAGTCCGCGGCTACGCACTTCTCCGCGGGAGTTTGGTTGTCGTGACCCGTTGCCAGCCGTAAGAATCCAGGTGCCACCAAAGCCCCGCCGTGCCCAAAATCGCACCGCAGTTCCGCTAAAGGGCTCGTCGGACCGCCCCGCAACCTCATTTGCTTTCCTTTGCTCGTTCATCATCGCACCCGGCTGTCGCAAGGGCCCTCAGCGCTTCCTAGTGCAGTTGGCTGCTGCGTCGAGCGGCACGCCCCCCAGAGCGGTTGCTATCGTCCTTCAGCTCTCTAGCGATAAGGCGGGTGTTCGCACCAAATTAACTGGGCCGGCATTTTGAACGCCGGCCGCGATGCAGGGTGTCCCTCGTTCAAGAGCTTGGCTGGTCTGGCTTGTGCCTCAAAGTGTTTGAAAAGGGTTACATTGCTCGATCGTTCTCTCAGTGGACTGGCGCGCACCACGAGCAACCCGGTGTCATGGCTTGAGGTACGAAAAAGCTACATTATTGCCAGAGGCCAGAGGCCAGAAGCCAAGGCTCATAAGTAGCAGTCCGCAGCTGGTATGGGGCTTGCCGTCCCGTTGGGTGATTTGCCATAATTGTCTGGTGCTCAATTTTAGCTTGGATGCTGCGCAGAAACGCAAGTGTCCGCACTCGGCTGTCATCTTCAGCCACTCTCCGGGAGGCTGTGGAGTACCTTTTCCTTGGCGCAGAAGGATGAGTATTTGTCCGCAATTTAGCTTTTCCCCTCCTCTTGTATGCGCTTCCCATATGGGGAACGGAGGGCCCCCCCGATGAAGTTTCGCTAAAGCGTGGGGAAAGCTGTCGTCAGGCAAGCCGCTCGTCGCTGACGTATGGTTCGCTGCCCGGCAAGGCGCCCAGTTGACTCCGCCATGTCAGTTCGCGGTACCGTAGCGGCGGCCAACGTGTTCTCGATGTGCCCGCAGGAACTGTGCGTCCAGCCGATGTTCGGGATTGGAGGGAATAAATAGTGTTTGAGGGCCCTTGCGGCTCGCAATATTGGGATCCCGGCTAGATCCTACTACTACCCAGGTATGGTCATCCAGAATGTCGATCACGCCGCTGTCCCACAGGTAGTGAAAGTCTCGAGTGGCGACCAGCAGATTGGAGAGCGTGTCGGGCCCTCCCCATTCAACCGGTTTGGCATGACACACTTCCAGACCTGTGGTTCTTCCATCGACGCTCAATAAGCGCCGTCCGCTAAATGCGCATTGGAAATTGTCCAGCGGTAAAGCCTCGGTTCGAACAGCCAGATCGCGATGCCATGCACTACGCCAAACTCGCTGCCGAACGGTGTCGTCGTTCTCCAGCATGCCCGATGGCTCAAGACTCGTAGGTGGTTGGTCGAAGTCGTTGAGAGCGAGAATTGCGCTGAACTCACCACTGGGTATGAAGCGGAAGTCTTCCGCGAACCGCCTGCCGTGCAGCTTGCCGTCATCATGTCGAGCATAGCTCTCCGGGACCGGTCCGCCGGCCGGAACCGGAACGGGCTCTCTGAACTCGACGATGTCGGCCAAGCGCAGCACCAGGTAATTTGGCTTGCTCATATCCAGATCCGCGTGGGTCAGCCAAGCAGATGCGAAATAGCCGGAAGGGTACTTGTTGGACCGGCTTTGATAAAGCAGCACCCGCGCTCCTGCACACCGTATTACACGGTCGGCAAACTGGCCCCGAACCAGTGTAACGTTGTTCCTCAGCAGGGGACGGCGTTGTTCATTGATAACAACGACGGCGTGAGCTTCGCGGTCTGTTTCCATCTCCATCAGGGAAACTACTAAGGGTGGAAACCGGCAGGATGGTGGCGGTACAAGGAGTGCTATCGGTTGAAGGCGGGGGTGACTGGCAGCAGGTCCTTGTGAGTCTCGACCCGAGAGAGCTTCCGCTCCAAACTGTCGGCCCTGCTATTGTGCCCCACAAGCTGAGCCCGAAAATCGCAGCCGTTTCAAGCGACCAGAGCTGGACAGGCCTCCTCGGGGCAGAGGCTCCCTTAGCGCGGCCCAAGGGGGCTCAGCATTCCGACGGCGAGCTTAGCGTTATCCACAGGCTCTGCTTTCTGGTGGAACCAGAAGTCAGTTTTGTCATTTAGCGTGTTGACGGTGGCGATGGGGTCGCTTATATCCCCGATCACCGCTGCAGAGCGAGGCGCC